>NZ_JBFOFG010000001.1:0-485423 GCF_040887165.1 Enterococcus sp. C65
AAAGAATGTTACGTTTTTTTCCGCAAAAAAACAAGTATATTCAAGAAAAAAGTGATTTTCATTTTGCGGCTGAAGGTCCCATTCCTCAGCATATCGCAATCATTATGGATGGAAATGGTCGTTGGGCCCAAAATCGACGTTTACCTCGAGTTGCTGGACATAAAGAAGGGATGGAGACAGTTAAAAAAGTAACCAAACAAGCTTCTCGTTTAGGTGTGAAAGTTTTAACCCTCTATGCTTTTTCAACAGAAAATTGGAAACGACCAAAAGATGAAGTCCGTTTTTTGATGCAACTTCCAGTGGATTTTTTTGATACATTTGTTCCAGAATTGATCAAAGAAAACGTTCAGGTTCGTGTCATGGGCTATGAAGAAGTATTACCTGAACATACACAAGATGCTGTTCGTCGAGCAATTGAGCAAACAAAAGATAATACTGGAATGATCCTTAACTTTGCTTTGAATTATGGAAGCAGAGCAGAGATTGTGACAGCAGTCAAAAAAATTGCTGAAGAAGTCAAAAATGAAGAAACTGCGATTGAAGCTATTGACGAAGAACTGATTGCAGATCATCTCATGACTGGTTTTTTGCCAACCGAATGGCGGGATCCTGAATTGGTTATTCGAACAAGTGGGGAAGAAAGAATTAGTAACTTCTTGCTTTGGCAACTTGCATACAGCGAATTGTATTTCACAAAAGCTTTGTGGCCTGATTTTGATGGGGCGCATCTAGAAGAAGCAATCGCAGCATTTCAAAACAGAGACCGTCGTTTCGGTGGCGTGAAGAAAACAGAGAAAGAAGGAGATCAGTCATGAAGCAACGAGTGATCACAGCTGCTATTGCCCTGGTCCTATTTATACCAATTATATGGATCGGTGGAATCACAATCGAATTTGTAGCAGCTTTGTTAGCAGTTGTCGGTGTCTATGAGTTATTCCGTATGAAGGGCTTGACGTTGTTAAGTTTTGAAGGAATATTATCAGCGATTGGAGCAGTTATTTTAGTTCTACCAAAAGAACGTTGGTTTTTCTTTTTACCGGAGAAGACAAGCACGTTTATGCTCTTTTACTTGATCGTCATGATCTTGTTAGGGACATCAGTTATTTCAAAGAATACCTATACGATTGATGAAGCGGGGTTCCCGGTAATTACTAGTTTATATGTAGGTATTGGATTTCAAAATTTCGTCAATGCAAGAACAGAAGGTTTGGCAGTTTTGCTCTTTGGATTATTTGTCGTTTGGGCAACTGATATCGGTGCTTATATGGTTGGAAGACAATACGGAAAACATAAGTTAAGTCCAGATGTTTCACCGAATAAAACAATCGAAGGAGCATTAGGTGGTATTGCTAGTGCATTAGTCGTTGCTTTGTTGTACTTCTTGTTCTATCCAGCCAAAGAATTATTTGGACATGGGCTGTTCTTCATGCTCCTTGTAACGATGCTCTTATCGATCGTGGGACAATTTGGTGATCTCGTTGAATCTTCGATCAAACGTCACTACGATGTCAAAGATTCTGGGAATATCTTACCAGGGCATGGCGGGATACTAGATCGTTTTGATAGTTTGCTTTTTGTCTTTCCAATCATGCATTTATTTGGATTGATTTAGTGATCATCAAAGACTTGAATGAGCACTTGCCTAATCGTCTACTCATTTATAAATAACAATAGTTTAATAGGATGCCAATGAGTTGTTAACTAAATATGGGCATGGGAATGAAGCATTATCTTTTTTCAAATCAATATGCGAGTTTTATGTTCACATCTTACTCAAAAAAGAATACGTGGTGTCTTAGAAGTTGTTCGTTCAGAAAATAAGCCGAATAATCCAGAAGAAAAATAGTTTTGGATTATTCGGCTTATTTCTAAAAATTGATTATTTCCAGCGCCACCTCTTTTCTTTAAAAAAACTAGGGCTATTGGTGAATAGCTATTAATATGGTAAAATTAAGATGTTTTATTTAACCTAAAAAAAAGTAAAGGAGAATGTAAAATGAAAACAATTATTACATTTATTATTGTTTTTGGCATTTTGGTCATTGTTCATGAATTTGGACACTTCTTCTTTGCGAAACGATCAGGAATTCTCGTTCGAGAGTTTGCAATTGGTATGGGACCCAAAATTTATGGGCATCAAGCTAAGGACGGAACTACCTATACACTACGTTTATTGCCAATCGGAGGTTATGTGAGGATGGCAGGAAACGGGGACGATGAAACAGAGATGGCTCCGGGAATGCCGTTATCTCTTTTATTAAATTCTGATGGTATCGTAGAGAAAATCAATTTAAGTAAAAAAGTACAGCTTACAAATAGTATCCCGATGGAATTGATTCGTTATGATCTTGAAGAAGAATTAACGATTACTGGCTATGTCAATGGCGAGGAAGAACAAGAAGTGACTTATTCTGTCGCGCATGATGCTTCGATCATTGAAGCCGATGGCACAGAACTTCGAATCGCTCCAAAAGACGTGCAGTTCCAATCAGCCAAATTATGGCAACGGATGTTGACGAATTTCGCAGGACCAATGAATAATTTCTTGTTAGCTATTTTGTTATTTATTCTGCTTGCTTTTATGCATGGCGGAGTTCAAGTCACTAACACGAATCAAATTGGCGAAGTCTTACCTAATGGTGCAGCACAAACTGCTGGTTTAAAAGAAAATGATAAAATCTTGGAGATCAATGGGAATGCCATTCATTCTTGGGGAGATCTAACGGCTACGATCACCGAGAATCCTGGGAAAAAACTCAATGTTGAAGTCGAGCGCAATGGTCAGAAACAAACCCTTTCAGTAACACCAGGCGTGGTAGAATCGAATGGAAAAAAATATGGGCAATTAGGAATCAAAGCACCAATGAAAACGGGATTTTTTGACAAAATCATTGGAGGAACACAACAAGCTTTCAGTAGTTCATTAGAAATTTTTAAAGCACTAGGCTCATTATTTACAAACTTTAGTTTAAATAAATTGGGCGGTCCTGTAATGATGTTCCAATTATCTTCAGAAGCTGCAGATCAAGGAATATTAACGGTCATTAGCTTGATGGCCATTCTTTCGATGAATTTGGGAATCGTTAACTTATTACCAATTCCAGCGCTTGACGGAGGAAAGCTTGTCTTGAACGTCGTGGAAGGGATTCGTGGAAAACCAATCAGCCAAGAAAAAGAAGGCTTTATCACATTAGCAGGCTTCGGTTTATTGATGCTTTTAATGGTATTAGTCACATGGAATGATATCCAACGATTCTTTTTCTAGAAAAAGTTTATAAATAGGGTATAATTACAAACGATAAATGATTATATGAGAAATGAAGGAGTATATAGAATGAGACAATCAAAAATGTTGATTCCAACATTACGAGAAGTTCCAAATGATGCAGAAGTACTAAGTCATCAAATTTTATTAAGAGCAGGGTATATTCGCCAAGTTTCAGCTGGTATTTATTCTTATTTGCCTCTTGCTAATCGTGTATTGGAAAAATTAAAAACGATCATGCGTGAAGAATTTGAAAAGATTGGCGCTGTCGAAATGTTGATGCCAGCTCTCTTACCTGCGGAATTGTGGGAAGAATCTGGTCGTTATGAAACTTACGGCCCAAATTTATATCGTCTCAATGATCGTAATGATCGCAAAATGATCTTAGGTCCAACTCATGAAGAAACATTTACTGAATTGATTCGCAATGAAGTCAATTCCTATAAAAAATTGCCGTTGAACCTTTACCAAATCCAGACAAAATATCGTGATGAAAAACGTCCACGGTTTGGGTTATTACGTGGCAGAGAATTTATTATGAAAGATGCTTACTCTTTCCATTCATCAGAAGAAAGTTTAGATGAAGCGTATAAAGATTATGAAAAAGCATATACTGAGATTTTCAAACGTTGTGGGTTAGATTTCCGAGCAATCATTGGTGATGGTGGCGCAATGGGTGGTAAAGATTCAAAAGAATTCATGGCGATCTCAGAAATCGGTGAAGATACGATCTGTTACTCAACAGAAAGCGATTATGCCGCTAACTTAGAAATGGCGACAAGTTATTATGTCCCTAAAAAATCACATGAAACTCAACTTGAATTAGAAAAAATTGCGACACCAGATGTAAAAACGATTGAAGAAGTAGCGAACTTCTTTGAAACTGAGCCACAAAAAATCATCAAATCTGTTTTATTTATGGCAGACGAAAACCCAGTATTGGTATTAGTACGTGGGGATCACGATGTCAATGATGTGAAACTGAAAAACTTTTTAGCGGTTGATTTCTTAGAAGAAGCAACAGAAGAAGATGCTCAAAAATACCTAGGAGCAGATTTCGGCTCTGTTGGTCCAATCGGTGTAGCAGAAGAAGTAAAAGTCTACGCTGATCGTCATGTCCAAGACTTAGCGAACGCTATTACTGGAGCGAATGAAACTGGGTTCCATTATGTGAATGTCAACCCAGAACGAGATTTTGAAGTGATCTCATATGAAGACCTTCGCTTTGTTCAAGAAGGAGATCCATCACCTGATAATAATGGTGTATTGGCATTTACACGTGGAATCGAAATCGGACATATCTTTAAATTAGGCACACGCTATAGTGAATCAATGGGCGCAACCGTATTAGATGAAAATGGACGTGAAAAATTTGTCATTATGGGTTGTTACGGAATTGGCGTAAGTCGTCTGCTTTCAGCAATCGTTGAACAAAATTCAGATGAAAATGGCATTAACTGGCCTAAAGGAATCGCGCCTTTTGATTTACATGTTGTTCAAATGAATCTAAAAGACGAAAACCAAACGAACTTAACCGAAGAAGTCGAACAAACGATGTTAGCTGCTGGTTATCAAGTACTCGTTGACGATCGAAATGAGCGTGCAGGTGTGAAATTTGCAGATTCCGATTTAATTGGCTGTCCAATTAGAATTACAGTAGGTAAAAAAGCGGTGGATGGTATCGTTGAAGTCAAAATTAAGAAAACTGGGGAAATGGTTGAAGTTCGCAAAGAAGAGCTAGCAAATACGTTACCCATTCTTTTAAATCAATAAAATACAGTCAAGAAAGAAAATTCTTGCTTGAAATGAAAGACAAGCCTAACAAATAGTTGGGCTTGTCTTTTTTCTAATGAGACTGAGGTAAGTTTTGGCTCGGTATCCTTCGTTTTTTGTTTCTCACATTTGTTCGAATGAAAAATCATACTGGCTCTTTAGTAAGAAGAAATTAATTTGTGTTACAAAATCGTTCTTAATAAATCGTTGGCACCAATCCTCCATCAAGTCGCAAGGCAGCGCCAGAAAAAGAAGTTGCATAGGGGCTAGAAACAAATGCAACAAAACGCCCGATTTCTTCTGGTCGGATCAAGCGTTGGATCTGTGAGAGTGGACGATGATTTTTCATAAAATCTTGTTCCCATTCAGATTCAGGCAATTGGCTGTCTGCGTACATTGTTGTTAACATTTCTTGAACGCCCTCTGTCAAGGTGGAGCCAGGCATGATCGTGTTGACGGTCACTTGAGAGCCAACAGTCAATTTGGATAAACTTTTTGCTAAAGAAAGATTCATCGTTTTGGTCATACTGTATTGAGCCATTTCACCTGAAGGCATCACTGCTTCTTCACTCGCAATAAAAAGGATACGACCAAAATCTTGCTTCAACATTTTAGGTAAATAATTTTTGGCTAATGCATTTCCAGCAAGTACATTGACTTGGAAAAAATGTTCCCAAATATCATCTGTGATAGCTAAATAATCCATCGGTTCAAAAATCCCCATATTATTGATCAAAATATCTACTGTAGGAAATTGCGTAAACAGTTCTTGCCGTGCTTCTGGATCTGCTAAATCAAATGGCGCACGCTGAGGGTTAGTTTGGGGGAATTTTTCTTTTAATTCAGTGACCACTTGATCAACAAGCGGTGCGTGACGACCGTTTATGATGACATCTGCACCTTCTTTTGCCAATTCGATCGCAATGGCCTTTCCGATGCCTTTTGTTGAGCCAGTGACTAACGCAACCTTATGAGATAAACCTAGTTCCATCTTACATCTTCCTCCTTTATTTAAAATCGAATGTATCAGGATTTGGTCCTACCCGAAAATGCTCGTTCAGTGCATTCAAAACCGTCATTTCATCTTCAGAAAGAACGAAATCAAAAATGTCAGCATTACTTTTCATTCGTTCGGGCTTAACTGACTTGACCACTAATAAGATGTCTTGCTGGACATCCCAACGTAAGATTACTTGGGCTGGAGTAATATGATGCGCTTCAGCAATCTCTACTATAGTTGGGTGATTCAATAGTTTCCCTTGCATCAAAGGGGACCACGCTTGGATCTTTATTGCATGTTTTGCGCAGAAATTGCGTAGTTCAATTTGAGATAACTTTGGATGTAGTTCCACTTGGTTGAGAACGGGAATGACATTCGCATGTGTCAATAATTTTTCTAAATGAGTGATTTGAAAATTGCTAACACCAATCGCTTTGATTTTCCCCGCTTGATATAATTGTTCCAAAGCACGCCATGACTCTAAAAATGCATCTTCGCCAGGCCAATGGATTAAATAAAGATCTAGATAGTCTAGTCCTAGACGTGCTAAACTGGTTTCAAAAGCTTGGATCGTTTCGTCATAGGTTAAATGATCGTTCCAGACTTTGGAGGTTACGAATAGTTCTTCTCGAGAAATTCCAGCAGCTTTCAGCCCTTCTTTGATTCCGATTCCTGTACCAATTTCATTATCATATATTTGAGCAGTATCAATCAACCGATAGCCCTTTACAATGCCTTCTTTGACTACTTCAGCAGTTTGGGTATCAGGGATTTGAAAGACACCAAGTCCTATCCCTGGAATTTCTATTTGGTTATTTAACATGATTCGATCATTCAATGAATGGATCATCTATACTCCTCCTTTAATTTTCAATAGATATAATGTATACTAGATAGGCTCTAATAGATAGTACCTACTTTATTGTGCTATAGTGTCTAAAAAGTAACTATTGGATAGTAAAAGGATTTTAGGAGGGAAATATGATTGGAAAAACGTATAATATTGGTGTAGAAGCCACGATGGATGTTATCGGTGGGAAATGGAAACCGATTATTTTATGCAACCTGCGTCACAGTCCGCTTCGTCCCAGCGACTTAAAACGAAAAATTCCTAATCTTAGCCAAAAGATGTTGACTCAACAATTGCGTGAATTAGAAGCAGACGGTATTGTTGTACGAACCTCATATCATCAGGTTCCACCAAAAGTTGTTTATTCCTTAAGTGAATATGGTCAAACATTAAGTAGTGTGTTAGATGCGTTATGTGATTGGGGCGAACTGCATGTTACTACGTTGCAAGAGCAAGGAGTACCAATCAGCTTACGTTGTGAGGATTCATTTAGCTAAGTAATCAACGATTTAGAACGAGAAAGAAAATTCTTTGTCGTTTTTTTAATGTAAATCCATGTAAAAACGGGTATACTAAATAGTACTGAAAGAAGAAGAGGTTCAAATGAAATAGCATTGATTTGTCCTCGTCAGAAAGGGCGTATGGTTTTGTCAGAAAAACGAGAGTTATTTGAAAAATTGTTGGAACAAATCCAACTAGAAGAAGTGGAAAAAAATCATCCACTAATCTCTGCTGGCGAAATGGAGCGTGTAGTGGTTCACCGCAAATCAAGATTGTGGGAGTTTACCCTACACTTTACTCAAATTTTACCGATCATGCTTTATCGATCATTGCTCCAAAATTTGACACTGGCATTTAAAGATATTGCACAGATCAGATTAACTATCAAAGCTGATGATCAGCAGTTTGATGAAAAATTATTACAAGATTATTGGGCACAAGCTTTAGAAAGCCAACAATGCGATACGCCGTTGGCTCAACAAGTTTTAAAAACACAAGTCCCTATATTGAAGGAAAAGAAAATTGTCTTGCCAGTCGATAGTAATGGCGCTATTAATTATTTAAAGCAACAATATCTACCTTTAGTTGAAACGCTGTTTGTCAGCTACGGGTTCCCTAAATTTCGTATCGAACCTGAAATTGATGAAGAACAAGCAGAACGTGTGCTAAAACTGTTTGAAGAGCGGAAGCAAGAACAAGCAGAAGCGTTCATGAAGCAAGCTGCGGAAAGTTTGATTGTCCATGAACAAAAGAAAAAAGAAAGAAAAGAGCAACTTCCTGTACTAGATGGACCGATCCAGTTAGGTCGTAATATTCCAGCAGATGAACCGACAACACCAATGATCAATATCGTTGAAGAAGAACGTCGTGTGACCTTGGAAGGCTATGTATTTGATAAAGAAGTGCGTGAGCTACGTTCAAAACGTAAGATTCTAACGTTAAAAATCACCGATTATACTTCTTCTTTTATTGTTAAGAAATTTTCAAATAATGAAAAAGATGAACAAATCTTTGATGCAATCAGCGTAGGAAGCTGGTTAAAAGTTAGAGGAAGTATCCAAGAAGATACATTTGTGCGAGACCTGGTGATGAATGCACAAGATATCATTGAGGTGAAGCATGCACCTCGTAAAGACTATGCTCCTGACGATGAGAAACGAGTGGAATTACATGTTCATAGTAATATGAGTACGATGGATGCAACCAATAGTATCTCTGACCTTGTGGCTCAAGCTGGAAAATGGGGACACAAAGCGATTGCGATCACGGATCATGGAGGGGCACAAGCATTTCCTGAAGCGCATAGTGCCGGTAAAAAAGCAGGCGTAAAAATTCTTTATGGGGTTGAAGCCAATGTTGTAGATGATGGTGTGCCGATTGCTTACAATGATGAACATGTTTCTTTGAATGAAGGAACATATGTCGTATTTGACGTGGAAACCACTGGACTATCTGCTGTTTATGATACGATCATCGAATTAGCTGCGGTCAAGATGTATAAAGGGAATGTCATTGAAAGCTTTGATGAATTTATTGATCCCGGACACCCACTTTCCCGCACAACAATTGATCTAACTGGAATCACGGATGAAATGGTACGAGGATCTAAATCAGAAGAAGAAGTCCTACGTCTGTTTCTCGAGTTTTCAAAAGATTCGATTCTGGTCGCCCATAATGCCGCGTTTGATATGGGATTCTTGAATACAAGTTATGCAAAATATGGAATCCCAGAGGCGACGAATCCAGTCATCGATACGCTGGAATTAGCCAGATATCTGTATCCTCAATTTAAACGATTTGGTCTAGGTGTGTTATCTAAAAAATTTGGTGTCAGTCTTGAACAGCATCACCGAGCGATTTACGATGCTGAAGCGACAGGTCATTTAGCATGGATTTTCGTTAAAGAAGCAATGGAAAACCATGAGATGCTCTACCATGATCAACTCAATGCTCATGTGGGAGAAGGCGATTCGTATAAACGAGCAAGGCCATTTCATGTGACGATCTTAGCGAAAAATCAAGCTGGATTAAAAGATTTATTCAAATTAATCTCGATGTCGAATGTGGAATATTTTGAACGTGTCCCACGTATTCCTCGTTCACAACTGAAGAAATTACGTGAGAATCTTTTCATTGGCTCTGCTTGTGATAAAGGTGAGATTTTCGAAGCAATGATGCAAAAAGGAATTGAAGAAGCTAGAAATCGAGCAAAATTTTATGATTATATTGAAGTGATGCCAAAAGCGGTCTATGCACCATTGCTTGAGCAAGAACTAGTCAAAAATGAACATGATTTAGAAGAAATCATCAAAAATCTAGTTGAAATCGGAAAGTCATTGGACAAAATCGTCGTTGCTACTGGGAATGTTCATTACCTTAATGAAGAAGATGCAATCTATCGGAAGATTTTGATTAATTCAATGGGTGGGGCTAATCCGTTGAACCGACATAGTTTGCCTGATGTGCATTTTAGAACAACAGATGAGATGTTGACTGCTTTTAACTTTTTAGGAAAAGATCTAGCGAAAGAAATCGTCGTTGACAATACGAATAAGATTGCTGACCTTTGTGAAGAGGTCATTCCGGTGAAAGATGATTTGTATACGCCAAAAATTCCTGGATCTGAAGAAGAGATTTCTGATTTGAGTTATACCAGAGCTAAACAGTTGTACGGTGATCCATTACCAGAAATCATTGAAAAACGATTAGAAAAAGAATTGAATTCGATCAACGGGAATGGGTTTTCTGTGATCTATTTGATTGCGCAAAAACTGGTGCATAAAAGTAACGAAGATGGTTATTTAGTTGGTTCACGTGGATCAGTTGGTTCTAGTTTTGTTGCGACAATGACTGGGATCACTGAAGTAAATCCATTAGCCCCTCACTATTATTGTCCTGATTGCCAGTATTCAGAATTCTTTGAAGATGGTACTTACGGTTCGGGGTTTGATATGCCTGAAAAAAAATGTCCGAAATGTGGCGCACGATTAAATAAAGATGGACATGATATTCCTTTTGAAACGTTCTTAGGGTTCCATGGAGACAAAGTACCAGATATCGATTTGAACTTTTCAGGTGATTACCAAGCAGAAGCGCACAACTATACGAAAGTTTTGTTTGGGGAAGAATATGTTTATCGAGCAGGAACAATCGGTACAGTTGCCGATAAAACAGCTTATGGCTTTGTTAAAGGTTATGAGCGAGATCATAATTTACAATTTCGCAGTGCTGAAGTTGATCGATTAGCCAAAGGTGCGACTGGCGTGAAGCGAACGACTGGACAACATCCAGGGGGGATCATCGTTATTCCCGATTACATGGACGTATATGATTTTACACCGATCCAATATCCAGCAGATGATCAAAATTCAGAATGGAAAACAACGCATTTTGATTTCCATTCTATCCATGATAATGTACTGAAGCTTGATATTCTGGGACATGATGATCCGACAGTAATCCGTATGTTGCAGGATTTATCGGGAATCGATCCACAAACGATCCCAACTGACGATCCAGAAGTAATGAGGATTTTTGCCGGTCCAGATGTCTTGAACGTTACCAGTGAACAGATTTATTCTAAAACAGGGACACTAGGTATCCCAGAGTTTGGGACACGCTTTGTTCGGGGAATGTTGGAAGAAACACATCCAACGACTTTTGCTGAACTCTTACAGATTTCCGGATTATCACATGGGACCGATGTATGGTTAGGTAATGCAGAAGAATTGATCAAACGTGGGGATGCGACTTTGGCTGAAGTAATTGGTTGTCGGGATGATATCATGGTTTACTTGATCCATGCTGGATTAGATAGTGGGATGGCTTTTAAGATTATGGAAACCGTTCGTAAAGGGCTATGGAACAAGATCCCTGATGAATTACGAGAAACCTATCTATCCGCCATGAAAGAAAACAATGTTCCAGATTGGTACATTGATTCTTGTTCTAAAATCAAATATATGTTCCCAAAAGCCCATGCAGCGGCTTATGTTTTGATGGCCTTACGTGTAGCTTATTTTAAAGTCTATTTCCCTATTTTATACTATTGTGCCTATTTCTCAGTTCGAGCGGATGATTTTAATCTTGTGGCTATGTGTAAAGGGAAAGATGCGGTAAAACAAGCGATGAAAGAAATCACAGATAAAGGTTTGGATGCCTCAGTCAAAGAGAAAAATCAGTTGACCGTCCTTGAATTAGCGAATGAAATGTTGGAAAGAGGCTTCCATTTTGGCATGATCGATCTATATAAATCAGATGCCGTGAACTTCGTGATCGAAGGAGACACATTGATCGCACCATTTAGAGCTGTCCCAAGTTTAGGAACAAACGTTGCAAAACAAATCGTTGAAGCACGAAAAGATGGACCATTCTTATCAAAAGAAGATCTTGCTACACGAGGAAAAGTTTCTAAAACGTTGATTGAGTATATGAACGACAACGGGGTATTGAAAGACCTTCCAGATGAAAACCAACTTTCCTTGTTTGATATGTTCTAATCAAGGGTTAGCGTGGAAGCTTGTCATTTTAAATGAAATATGGTATAGTTATTTATAGGTAATGATACTAACTGTGAGTGAGCGGAATTTTCGCTCACTCTTTTTAATGGAATTACGGAAGCAATTTTAAGGAGGCGAACTTTTTGAGTAGCGTCGTTGAAACAGTCACAGCAATGGTGACTCCGATTTTAGAGGAACAAAATTTTGAACTTGTCGAAGTAGAATTTGTGAAGGAAGGCAAAAGTTGGTTCTTACGAGTATTCATTGACAAAGATGGCGGAATCGATATCGAAGAATGTGCATGGGTTAGCGAAAAACTTAGCGAAAAACTTGATGCAGCAGATCCAGATCCTATCCCACAAGCTTATTTTCTAGAGGTATCATCTCCAGGGGCAGAACGCCCATTAAAAAAAGAGAAAGATTACGAAAAAGCGCTTGGAGAATATATCCATGTTTCTCTTTATCAACCAGTTGATGGAGAAAAACAATATGAAGGATTTCTCCAATCAGTTGATGCTGAACAGCTGATATTGAAAATACGCATAAAAACACGGGAAAAAGAATTAATTCTTGACCGAAAAAATATTGCCAAAGCTCGCTTAGCGATCCAATTTTAATCACGGAGAGGAAACAGAAAAATGAGTAAAGAAATGCTAAACGCATTAGATGCATTAGAAGCTGAAAAAGGGATTTCAAAAGAAATCGTGATCGACGCTTTAGAAGCTGCTTTAGTTTCTGCATACAAACGCCATTATGGTCAAGCTCAAAATGTTGAAGTTGAATTTGATCAAAAGAAAGGGAAAATTCACGTCTATGCTGTGAAAGAAGTTACTGAAGAAGTAATGGATTCACAATTAGAAGTATCATTAAAAGATGCACTTTTGATTAATCCGGCATATGAGATTGGTGATACCATCCGTTTTGAAGTGACACCAAAAGACTTTGGACGAATTGCTGCACAAACAGCAAAACAAGTTATTTTACAACGTGTCAGAGAAGCAGAAAGAACCATCATTTACAATGAGTTCAGCGCTTATGAAAAAGACATTATGCAAGGTATCGTTGAACGTCAAGATAAACGATATATCTATGTAAATCTTGGAAAGATCGAAGCTGTTTTATCGAAACAAGATCAAATGCCTAATGAATTTTATCAACCGCATGATCGTATCAAAGTGTACGTTTCTCGTGTAGAAAATACGTCAAAAGGTCCACAAGTCTTCGTTAGCCGTAGCCATCCAGATCTATTACGCCGTTTATTCGAACAAGAAGTGCCAGAAGTTTACGATGGGATCGTTGAGATCGTAAGCATTGCTAGAGAAGCAGGCGATCGCTCAAAAGTAGCCGTTCGTTCAAATGATGAAAATATTGATGCAGTTGGAACTTGTGTTGGACCAAAAGGTCAGCGTGTGCAAGCGATCGTGAATGAATTAAAGGGTGAAAACATGGATATCGTTGAGTGGAACGAAGATCCAGCGGTATTTATCACGAATGCTCTGAATCCAGCGCAAGTGATCGATGTGATTTTTGATGAAGAAAATCCTAAAGCTTGTACCGTTGTCGTTCCAGATTACCAATTATCCTTAGCGATTGGTAAACGTGGACAAAATGCACGTTTGGCTGCCAAACTAACAAATCACAAAATCGATATCAAGTCAGAATCAGATATGGCTGAATATTATGAAAAACAAGCGCAAGATCAAGAAGTAGCTTCTGAAGAAGTCGCTCATGATGAAGCGATCGTTCAATCTGATTATACAGATGATGAATATGAAACGATTGCTTTCAACGATGAAACAGTTGAAAATACGGATCAAGATGCTTAACAATTAGCTTAGGAGGCGAAGAGATGAAACAAAGGAAGATTCCTTTACGCAAATCTGTGGTTTCAGGTGAAATGAAACCCAAAAAAGAGATGATTCGAATTACCCGTTCCAAAGAAGGGGAAGTATCGATTGATCCCACTGGGAAAATGCCAGGCCGTGGTGCGTATGTCTCACTTGAGCCGGCTGAAGTACAACAAGCTTGGGATAAGAAGATTCTTGATCGGGCGTTAGAAACGACTTTGACAGATGAATTCTACCAAGAGTTACTCGATTATGTAACACATCAAAAAGCACGAAAAGAGCTATTCGGTAAATGAATGAAGGAAATCGGCAAAAAGCCATGAATCTCATTGGGTTAGCGATGCGCGCTGGTAAGTTGATTACCGGCGAGGAGTTGACCATTGCAGACATTCGTAAACAGAAAGCAAAGATCGTGTTTGTAGCAAATGATGCGAGTGAGAATACGAAGAAAAAAGTGAAAGATAAGAGTTCATATTATGAAGTTCCTTGCTTTGAACTATTTTCCGAAGCTGAAATCACGCAGATGATTGGGAAGCCTCGCAAAGTATTTGGAATCGTAGATAACGGTTTTGCGAAGAAAACCAAGGAGCTAATTGAAGGTTAGGAAGGTGATTGCATGAGCAACAAACGAATTTATGAACTAGCAAAAGAATTAAATCAGCCTAGTAAAGACGTTGTGGAAAAGGCGCAGCAACTTGGGATTAATGTGAAGAATCACATGGGAGCAATCACAACTGGTGATGAAAAGAAGTTGCAACAAGCGTTCAAAAAACCACAGACGAATAAAAAACCAGCACAGCAAGCCAGCCAAAAGCCAGCCACAAACCAGCCGAATGAACAAAAGAAACAAGAAACAAAAACGAAACAACAAAAAAATAACCGCAACTATCAAGATCGCGGTCAAGGGAGCGGTCAAGTGAATCAAGGAAAAAACCAATCAACAAACCAAAACCGAAGTAATAATGGAGGCGGAAATAACCAAAACCGTCAAGGAGCAACACAAGGCGGAAACCAAAATCGCCAAGGATCAAACCAAGGTGGTAACCAAAACCGTAACAACAATAATAATCGTGGTAAATTTAACAATAACAACCGCAATCGTTTTAACAAAAAAGGGAAAAAAGGAAAACAACAAACTTCCAATAAACCTGCTGTACCACCACGTAAATTCCGTGAGTTACCAGAAGTATTAGAGTATACTGAAGGCATGAACGTTGCGGATATTGCGAAGAAAATCCATCGTGAACCAGCAGAGATCATCAAAAAATTATTTATGCTTGGCGTAATGGTCAACCAAAACCAAGCACTAGATAAAGATACGATTGAACTCTTAGCAACAGATTATGGGATGGAACCACAAGAAAAAATCCAAGTAGATATCGCAGATATCGACAAATTCTTTGAACCAGAAGAATTAAATCCTGATACATTGGTTTCTCGTCCACCAGTTGTAACAATCATGGGACACGTCGACCACGGGAAAACAACATTACTTGATACATTACGTCATTCACGAGTAACAAGTGGTGAAGCTGGTGGGATTACACAACATATCGGTGCCTACCAAATCGATATTGATGGCAAACCAATCACATTCTTAGACACACCTGGGCATGCTGCATTTACAAGTATGCGTGCGCGAGGAGCAAGTATCACTGATATCACGATCTTAGTTGTAGCAGCAGATGACGGTGTTATGCCACAAACAGTCGAAGCAATCAACCATGCGAAAGCAGCTGGCGTACCAATTATCGTTGCTGTTAATAAGATTGATAAACCAGGGGCAAATCCTCAACACGTGATGCAAGAATTAAGTGAATATGAATTGATTCCAGAAGCTTGGGGTGGAGAAACGATTTTCGTTGAAATCTCTGCTAAATTTGGTCAAAATATTGACGAATTGCTAGAAATGATCTTGCTGGTTGCGGAAGTAGAGGATCTAAAAGCAGATCCTAAACAACGAGCAATTGGTACAGTAATTGAAGCACGTCTAGACAAAGGAAAAGGACCTGTTACAACATTACTTGTTCAACAAGGGACTTTAAACGTAGGTGATCCAATTGTAGTAGGAAATACCTATGGACGTGTGCGTGTGATGGTCAACGACTTAGGTCGTCGTGAAAAATCTGCTGGACCAGCAACACCAGTTGAGATCACTGGGTTAAACGATGTGCCACAAGCAGGTGACCGCTTTGTTGTCTTTGAAGATGAAAAAACTGCTCGTGCAGCCGGTGAAGAACGTGCCAAACGTGCGTTGTTAGAACATCGTGCGATCACTAGTCGGGTAACATTGGACAACTTGTTTGAAAGCTTAAAAGAAGGCGAATTAAAAGAAGTAAATGTTATCATTAAAGCTGATGTACAAGGTTCTGCAGAAGCATTGGCTGCTTCATTGCAAAAGATCGATGTAGAAGGCGTACGTGTGAAAATCGTCCATTCTGCAGTTGGTGCCATCAATGAAAGTGATGTAACCCTTGCAGCAGCAAGTAATGCGATCATCATTGGATTCAATGTTCGTCCTACACCACAAGCTAAAATTCAAGCGGATAATGAAGAAGTGGACATTCGTTTACACCGAATCATTTATAAAGCAATCGAAGAAATCGAAACGGCGATGAAAGGGATGCTAGATCCAGAGTTTGAAGAAAAAATCACTGGTCAAATGATCGTTCGAGAAACATTCAAAGTATCAAAAGTTGGAACGATCGCTGGGGCTTATGTCACAGAAGGATACATTCGACGTGATAGTGGCGTTCGCGTGATCCGTGATGGTATCGTCATTTACGAAGGACAACTAGCTAGCTTGAAACGTTTCAAAGACGATGTAAAAGAAGTTAAAATGGGTTATGAATGTGGTGCAATGATCGAAAAATTCAATGACATCAAAGTCGATGACGTCATCGAAGGCTTCATTATGGAAGAAATCAAAACAAATTAATTTTAGGAGGCCGCTCAATATGGCAAACTATCGAGACCGCCGAGTCGGTCAAGAAATTTTAAAAGAAGTAAATGATATTTTACGCAAAAAAGTTCGTGATCCTCGTGTAGAAAACGTGACAATCACTGATGTCCACGTTACGGGAGATCTACAACAAGCAACCATCTATTATAGTATTTTATCTGACTTAGCTTCAGATAAGAAAAAAGCACAGGAAGGCCTAGCAAAAGCAAGTGGACTGATTCGCCGTGAATTAGGACACAACTTAAGCATCTATAAAACGCCTGAATTAACTTTTGAATTAGATGAGTCAGTGGGGTATGGTAACCACATTGATGAGTTGCTTCGTAATTTAAATAAAGATTAAAACAAAAAGAGCTATAAACCTTAAGAAGTGGGGTTATAGCTCTTTTTTAGTAGTTTTTTTAGTTTTAGCTTTTTATAAAGCAGAGATACCGCAGTTACACCATCATCCAATTTTTTAGAAAAAAAGTTCAAACTACACAATGCAAGTAGTTTAAAATGACAAACGCACAGTACCATAATTTTACTGTACAGAATACATGAGAAAAAAATGAGCAATTTGTACGTGTCTCGAACAGGTTGTGAAAGAAGCGGTCAACTCCAAACGAATAAGAGAGAATCTTTTAAAATAGCTTTTCTTATTTTGAAAAATTCTCTCTTATTTTTAAGAAGTGGCTTCTTGGACACCGTTTATTAAGAGTTAGATTTATACTTCAGACTCTTTTCGAGATTCGTATATGATCCTCAGTTTTTTGTTTTGGGGAAGACTAGGATCATTTATTCCTTAAAAGCTGCGACTCGTTTTAATCAAAGGCTGCAAATGAAGGATTCAAGCTTGCCTTTGTCTAAGAGAATAACATGAATTGTATTTACAGGTTTGTGAAGTTTTATTACAAGTTTGTTGCCAAATAATAAAAACGTAGCGAAAAAAGGTAAAATCGTCACATTATTGTGGGATGTGTTATAATGACAAAGTTGATATTTTATTGGATAGGGAGAAAAAACATGGACGGATTATTACCTTTGTGGAAAGAACGTGGCATGACAAGTCATGATTGTGTATTTAAATTAAGAAAAATCTTACATATGAAAAAAATTGGTCATGGTGGTACGTTAGACCCTGATGTTGATGGTGTGTTACCGATTTGCCTTGGAAAAGCGACTAAAGTTATCGAATATTTAAGCGATGCAGGAAAAGTATACCAAGGAGAGATTACATTAGGATTTAGTACAACGACAGAAGACAAATCTGGTGAGGTCGTCGAAAGTAAAACAGTTGATCGATTAATCAGTGATGAAGAAATTGATGAAACGATGAAAAGTTTTATCGGGGAAATCACTCAGATACCACCGATGTATTCAGCTGTCAAAGTGAACGGCAAACGTCTTTATGAGTATGCCAGAAACAATGAAACAGTTACACGTCCCGTGCGTAAAGCGCAGATTGAACGTTTTGAAAGAACAAGTGACGTGCATTGGGACCAAGAGAAGGGATTGCTATCTTGGCGTTTTGAGGTAGTATGCGGGAAAGGGACTTATGTACGAACGCTTGCTGTTGATACTGGGAAAAAATTAGGCTATCCTGCTCACATGTCCGATCTAACTCGAACAGCTAGTGGAGGAATGAAGAAGGAGCAGGCAATCACTTTGCAGCAAGTAGCAGATTATATGCTTGCAGGAACCTTTGAAGAACATTTATTGCCACTAGAAGCTGGTGTTGCTCGTTTTAAGAGAGTAGACATTAGTGATCGTGTTTGGGAAAAAGTTAAAAATGGTATGCGCTTAGATTATCAGGTATTTAACTTAGCAGAAATGCCGACAGAAGAGATCGCACTTTTTTACCAAGACAAAGTAGTAAGTATTTACCAGCCAAATCCAAAAGAAAAAAATAAATTAAAACCAAGCAAAGTGTTGAGGAATGAGGTATAAAAATGAAAATTATCAAAATTAGACATCCTTATCAAGCAGATCAGATCCCACCAGAAGACGTTGTACTTGTTTTAGGCTTTTTTGACGGGGTACATCTAGGCCATCAACGTGTTATCAATCGGGGAAAAGAAATTGCCAAAAAAGAAGGATTGAAATTAGCTTTGATGACTTTCAACCAACATCCTTCAATCGTCTTCAAAAAAATAAATCCAAGTCAAGTAAAATATTTGACTACTCTGGAACAAAAAGAAGAAAAAATGGCCCTATTAGGTGTTGATTATTTATACGAAATCGATTTTACGTCATCGTTTGCTCATTTAGCTCCACAAGAATTTGTCGATCAATATATCGTAGGACTTCATGCAAAATATGCTGTTTCTGGTTTTGACTATACTTACGGACCTAAAGAAATTGCAGATGTAGCGCACTTACCAAGTTATGCAAAGAATCGATTTGAAATCATCACTGTACCAAAAGAAGAAGACAGTGGCGAGAAGATTAGTTCGACACGGATACGTGAATTATTAAACGCAGGAGAAATAAATGAAGTAACACGTTTATTGGGGGCTACTTACGAGGTCGAAGGGGTGGTAGTCCATGGCGATGCTCGTGGTCGCCTGCTAGGATTCCCAACAGCTAACATCAAAGTTAAAAGTACTGTTCATCTTCCAAAAGAAGGTGTCTATGTTTCAGAGATCAAAGTTGGTGAAACGTGGTATCAAGCAATGGGATCAATCGGTCATAATGATACCTTTGGTGATGATCGTGAACTTACCGTTGAATTATATATTTTAAATTTTGCTCAAGATATCTATGGAGAGCATGTAAAAGTCCGTTGGCATCATTTTTTGAGAAACCAAGTGAAATTTCCAAACGTTGAATCATTGATTGAACAACTGAAAGCAGATGAAAAAGCGACAGCGGACTATTTTAAATAAAAGTATTGAATTTAACTGAAGACAATAAAAAAGCCTTTTTTGGTGAAATCATTCGAGTCAGCAAGTAGCTTGCTGACTCTTTTATTATAGAAAAAAGTAAATCGATCGAATAAGCGTATCGTTTGCCTAAAAGACAGGGTGCTATTGTACACTTGATATAGGAAGTATGCAGTAGGTGAAAAAGAAGGGTGGAAAGTATATGTATAAAGATCTAACAAATAAGGTGGCAGTAGTAACTGGAGGATCAAAAGGGATCGGTAAAGCAATCTGTGAACGCTTTGGTAAAGAAAAAATGTGTGTGGTTGTCAACTATCATTCGGATGAAGAAGGGGCACAAGAAGCAGTAGCCGAGATCGAAAAAAATGGTGGCAAAGCAGTAGCTGTCGAAGCGGATGTCAGTACAGAAGAAGGGATGGATCGTCTGCTCAAAGCAGCAATCGAAACGTTCGGAAGTTTAGATATCTGGGTCAATAATGCTGGTATGGAAACGCAAAAACCAACCCATGAGCTGGAATTAGAAGATTGGGAGAAAGTGTTAAAGGTGAACCTAACAGGCGTATTTTTAGGGACAAAAACAGCGTTGAATTATTTTAAAACTCATCAGATCAAAGGTAATATTATCAATATGTCCTCCGTTCACGAACAAATCCCTTGGCCGACATTTGCTCATTACGCAGCATCAAAAGGCGGTGTCAAGCTGTTTACAGAAACAGTAGCCATGGAGTATGCACCAGAAAATATTCGAATCAACAGTATTGGACCAGGGGCGATCAAAACTCCGATTAATGCAGAAAAATTTGAAGATCCAAAAGAAAAAGAAATTCTAGAAAGCATGATACCAATGGAACGAGTGGGTAAACCCGAGGAAGTCGCCGCTGCTGCTGCTTGGCTCGCTTCTAATGAATCCAGTTATGTGACAGGAATTACTTTATTTGTAGATGGTGGCATGAAACTATATCCATCCTTTCAAGGTGGTAAGGGTTAAAGCTACTTACCATTATTATAGAAACAAGAAATAGGAAAAAAATAAATTTAGAATCTAAAAAAACAGTAAACGACATTCAAAGAGCTGACCTTCGGCAATAAGACAAAAATCCACAAAACAGGGGGAGCTGTTTCGAGATTTTTATCTTGTTTGCTCCAACGATTACTCGTCGTAGTTTTTACTTGGCGAGTAATCAGGTCAAACGCTCTTTTCGCAATCTCTTATGCACGGTGCTTATGCATCCAGTTCTTGAAATAAGCCTGAATTTTTTGAAACATGGGAAGCTGTTTCAAAAAATTCAGGCTTATTGTCATCAGAGCAGATCGTTTCTTTCACAGTCTCTCTTTCAAAATAAAAAACTAATTCTTTTTTAGTGAAATGGATGTTTGTTTTTGTAGTTGTTCATAGATCCATGACCCGAAATTAGTGACATAATTAAAGTTACCACCAATTAAGATATCATATTCATTTTCTTTGAAATGCGTGTATTGGATCAATCGATCATTTTTATTAGCATAAACCTCTGAATGATAGTTAAAAAGTTGCTCTTTAAAGGCATCCATTTCGTGAAAATCATCTGTTACAAGAGATAATTTTAATGTGACAGGGACATCAAGCGTCACTTGATAATCTTTTTGGATCATTAGATTTTCCTTGTCACCGTAAAGGAAATCAAACAAATTTTGTTCAGAAAACTTCCATTTTCCTCCAACTTTTGTTCCCTTTAATTTCCCTTCGTGCAGATAGTTTCGAATTGAACGAGTTGTCACACCAAGTTGGTCGGCTAATTCTTGTACTGAATAATAACCTTTCAATATATCCCTCCTAAAAATTAAACCACTTATTTAAACACCGTGGTATCGAATTAAAATAAAGTCCTTATGACCCAAAAGTTAGTTTCAGATTGATGAGGAATTAAATATACTTTATAGATTGTAATTATACTAAAATTCTTATGAAAAAAATAGATTTGTTCGTTAAATAATCGTTATGTTTAGAATAAAATAAACAGATAAAGCAGTGTTTTTCAAATTTAAACTTAAAAAATCGTTATTTAAAATAACTTAATGGAAATTTATGAACACTATGGAAATTTGAGGTGATGAAATAAAATAAAAACAAATTTACTTATAGATAGCAATGAATCCAATCAAATAAGTCAGAAGAACAAATCAACGTGTCTTAGAAATTTTAGCGTTATATAAAAGAAACGCATAAATTGTTTAATTTTTTTTATTTTATAACTAAGGTTTTAATAATTTTTCTCTCGAACCGTCATTGACAATATTTTCATTCAAAGTTTATACTATATTTAGGAAAAAAAATGAATATTATCGTGCTTTTTCCTAAAAGTTCAGAAAGGAGACTTGTTATGTTTACGAAACCTGTACTAAAAAAAATCTCTGGCAATGTTTTGTCCCCATGTTCTTGTGGGTTATTGATTGGTAACGGTTCTTAATCTAGTCTTCCGATGTCCATTTTTAATTGGAAAATAAAGTTGCCTACAAAACTCCCCTGTTAAAAAGGCGACTTTATTTTCCTATTTAATATAGTCAAAATGTTATTATTCGTTTGTGATGCTAATAAAAGAGGTGAGTGATCTATGAAAATCAAGGAAAATTTATACGCTTATCCTTTTCTTGATGAAGTGATTCTCCATAATGTTCTAAGAAGCAGCTGGCTAGTGATTTCTAAAGAAGAGTTAGAGTTGGTGAAGCTACGAAAGTATTCAGCGTTATCCGAGTCTACGCAAAAAAAACTAAAAATCTTTCAGCTTCTATTAGACGAGCCATTAAAAGTAAAAAAAAATGAAGTCACCATTCCTGAAACCGCTTATTTGGCGTTGACACATCAATGTAATTTAAAATGTGTGTATTGTTACGCAGAAGCAGATATGACCAAGAACTATCCAGATCAATTGTCTTTTATTGAATGGTTCCAACTATTAGAGCAATTAAAAGACTGTGGTGTAAAAAAAGTCATTTTTACTGGTGGAGAAATAGGACTGAATCATGATTCTTTAAAATATATCGATTATGCCTATCAACTAGGCTTATCGGTTGGTTTGATCACTAATGGAACCTTGATTGGAAAAAAAAGGAATGCACAATTCTTGGCAGATCGATGCGAATCAATGACCATCAGCTTGGATTCGATTGATAAAGAAGAAAATGACAAGAACCGTGGTAGAGGTTGTTATGAAATAGCAATGAGAGGTATCCGTAATCTTTTAGATATCGGTTTCCATAATATTTACGTTAATGCAACCGTTACCAACTATAACTTAAAATCAGTTGATCAAACGATTGAGTTTTTTAAAGAGAATGGAATCGCCTATAAATTAGGTGGATTTAGCGAATTAGGAAGAGGTAGTATGGCAGATATTTCATTATCTTTTGAAGAAAGAAAAAAAATCGAGTGCAAAGAAAAAAGTCCTCAACGATCTGCATTTTTAAAGCCATTTACAATTAAAGAATCTTGTGGTTTGGGTTTGGGAGAGTTCGTTATCAATCCAGTTGGGGATATTTTTGCATGTAAATTATTGGAGACAGATGACTATAAATTAGGTAATATCAGAAAAAACAAATTAGCTGATATTTATAACCATAAAGAGATAGAATTGCTTGAATCTCAAAATATCCATCATTTATCTGGTTGTCAAACTTGTTCTTTTCGCTATTTATGCGGTGGTGGTTGTCGTGCGCAACATTATTATCATACCAATGATATTCATGGAGTGGATCGCTCTGAATGTCAATTATTGCAAGAGTTAATAAAAAATCAAATGTATCGTATCTGGAAACAGACAGAAATGACCTGAAGGAGCGTGATTAGGTGAGACTGAACGGCGAATTGGCCTATGAGAAATTAGGGAATGACCTCTATCTTTCCATGAATGATGAAATCTATCTTTTAGATAATGAAGTATCGATCTATATATTTGAATTATTAAAAACAAATATAGCACTTAGTCATGTAAAAGAAAAAGTATTAATACGATTTGCTGATTCTGGTGACTATTCTAATGAAGAAAAAGAAAAATATATCACAGAGTTTATCTCAGATCTGATCAACAATCAAATTCTCTTACAAGATTAGGTCAATCAATGAAAACTAGCAAAAGAACAATGCGTTTATCAAAAGATAATCAACATTGTTCTTTTTTGCTTCTTTCTTCTGGCTTCACTCAAATTATCAAATGAAGCGTCATATTTCGGTAAAACTTCTCTTTGTCCGTTACAAGACTCAATTAGATAGAGAAGGGTCTAACTCAGTTCTTTGTTTAAAAATTAAACAATACAGTACGCCTATGATAAAGCCACTGATTGCTGGCAGGATAAAACCAACACCACTGGAAGCAAATGGAATCGTATGAACATACCAATTGGTTAAATTTGTTGTCAAATGATTTTGAATAGGTAATGCTTTGATACCATCAAATAAAGCAGGTATGGCTGTAAAGATTGTCGTCAATTGATAAACGATTCTGCGATTTTGGAAAAAGGCAGAGCAAAGTGCTGGGATGATCATTGCCATGGAAAGAGGATAAAGAATCATTAAAAATGGCATGGTCCAAGCAATAATGGTGTCAAGTCCAAAGTTTGCGGTAATAAAAGAAAGTAATGTAGTGATTCGAAGCCATCCTTTATAGCCGATCTTAGGGAAGCGAACAGAGAAATCTTGGGCAAATGAGGCAATCAATCCCATCGCAGAAGTGAAAACTGCTAATAGCGTCATCAAGGCCATAAAAATCAATCCCACTTTACCAAAATAGGATTGAACGATTTGAGTTAATGCAATCCCTCCGTTTTCGGAGATACCAAAGCGATTTAAAGACATCGTACCTAATGCAATAATCCCCAAATAGATACCACCACATAAAACCATCGTTAATAGACCAGATTTTACAGTATTTTTAGCAATCTGGTCTTCATCATGATTCCCCATTCCTTGAAGCGCACGAATGATCGTAATTCCAAAAGCTAATGAGGCTAATGCGTCCATTGTATTATATCCTTCGATAAAGCCGTTGGTAGTTGCTGCTTGTTGGTAATCCAGTACAGGCTTGGCATCCAATGGACCTAAGGGAAGAATCAAAGCGACGATAAACACAGCGAATAGTAAAATTAAGAATAATGGGTTTAAATATTTTCCAATGATTTTTAATAAATTTGATTCACGAGTTGATAAATAATAGGCTAAGCCAAAGAAAATAACCGAAAAGATAAATAAGCCAATCGTTGTATACTTTTCTGGTAAAATCATTCCTAAACTAAATTGATATCCTAATGCAGCAGTTCTGGGAGTGGCGAATAAAGGTCCTAAGGCCATATGGTTCATAATAAGAAATAAGGTACCATACCACGCAGCCACTGGTTTAGCAAAATCGTACAACCCGCTTGAGCGTGTTTTACTTAAGGCAATCAGTGCAGCTAAAGGTAATAAAGTAGAGGAGATCAAAAAACCAATCCCAGCAGATAACCAATGACTACCTGCAAGTTGACCTAAATGAGCAGGGAAAATAAGGTTACCTGCTCCAAAAAGCATTCCGAAAATGAGTGAAGCTAATAAAAATAATTTCTTTGTTGATAATTTTTCCATCATAAATAACTCCTTAATCGTTTAGTTAACATAAATGAAATGAAGCTAAACGTCTGACTCGTCTTTGTCTAAAAATTTGCATAAATCTTTTCCTTTCTTTGGTGAAAAACACAAAAAGCCCGTTGGAATAATTATTCCAACGGGCAATTGACATTGCGGTACCACCGTTTTTTTTTGTTTATGAATAAACAATCTCTTAGCGACTCACTAATAGTGAAGCGCATTATCCGATAACGGGGATCGCCGGCACAAACTTCTAACGTCACTTGTGCATCTCCAGAGTTACTTTCACAAATAATAGACCTACGATTTTCCACCAACCAATCGCTCTCTAAAATGCTTATTATTTGTTACTCTCTCTATCAATGATTTTTGTTCATTATAGAAGCAATGATGGACAGTGTCAAGACAAAAAAAGTAAAAAATTGAATTTTCTGTCAATAGATTTGGGTGAAACGTTCACCATTGATTTTTTTCTTTCTTCTTAATTACGGTCAATTTTTATTGCTGTAAGAGTCTTCGTTAAGGACAGAAGCGTAGTTAAGTGTCTACATAATAAATAGTGAAACGAATGCCTAATGGCTTGAAAAATGTGGTGGAATATTCTTTGAGATTGTTAGAAACAGCCAACTATTGTTAGCAAAGTATTTATTTGACTGTCTCTACAACAATTTTGAAATTTGATCTATCACACCGATTTGTTATCAGTCAGTCGTTCGATTCATCTTTTAAGGCAAAAAAAGCAAAAATTGTAAGGTTAAACGGTTTCAAACGCCTTTTTTTAGAATGAATATAAGTAAAATAGGATTTACCCAATTGAGCGAAGATTAAAAAAAGGAGGTTTTGTTACATTTGCTGTAAAGAGAAAGGTGAGGGTAAGTGGATGAGAAAGATGACGATTGTTTTCTTTTTGTTCCTTATTTTTTTGACCATTGAGGCATATACGCGAACAATGATTGTCTACGCTGAATCTGTACAAAGCACAGCGGGGATCCGCTTTGTACCAAATCCTTCAAATGCATCATCAAAAGATCTGGCAAAAGAGAAAGACGGGCAGACAAAAAGAATGATGCAAAGAAAGCTCCCAAAAACAATTGATCAGCAGAGTAGTTCTTTGATGATCTGTGGTGGACTCATTGTAACAGCAGCAGGAGGTTTCCTCTTACTGAGAAAAGGAAAGAAGGAAAAAAATGAAAAAAGTAGTTTTAACAATCGCACTATTTAGCACATTCGTTATTAGTGCGAAAGCAACAACCGTTTATGCAGAAATAGCCGATGATACTCATGGCACAAGTATCGCTAAAGTTGGGTTAGAGAAACAAGATGAAACGGATGAACCAACGGATCCAATTGATCCACCAGATGTACCAGGTACGTATATTCCAACAGGAAACACCGGTGCTTTACGTATTGACTATATCTCAAATATTGACTTCGGTACACAAAAAATCGCTAGTGAAACAAAAAACTATACAGCTGGGAATTCAGATGAATTTGTTGAAACACAAATATCTGATCTACGAGGAAATGGTGCAGGTTGGAACTTACAAGTTAGCTATGATAGTGAAAAAGCAGGATTTTATACTGAAAATGGTATTGCGTTAGCTGGGGCTGAACTAAGCTTGCCAGCAGGGACAGCAAAAACGGTGACAGAGAATCAATCTCCGGCAGCTGAAACGGCAACGGTAACAGTAAATAAAGATGCGCAAAATATTATGTTTGCTGCCGCAACAACCGGTCTAGGGACTTGGGAAGATCAGATGTCAGCAGAAGCTGTTTCATTAAAAGTACCTTCTGGTAACTTGGCAGGAACTTATTCTGCCACACTTGTTTGGACATTAACAGACGCACCAGCTTAATCTAAAGGAGAAGAAACATGAAAAAAAATATTCTAGCAACTACATTATTAAGTGTGTTAGCCATTAATACCATGAGTATGACCATCTATGCAGAAGAAATGAGTGATTCAGCAACTTCAACAGCAAAGATCACATTCGAAGGGAATGATACCCATTCCAATAAACCAGTGAATCCAGATAATCCAGATGATCCAATCGACAAACCAGACGAAGTAGATCCAGATGACCCTAACAATCATGGAACTGGCGATCAAGGACCACTTTCAATTGACTATGTGTCCAATATCAGTTTTGGTACACAAGAAATTTCACAAAATAAAAAAGTCTATGTCGCAGCAAATGCAAAACCATTTGTTCAAATTACAGATAAACGAGGAGTAGCTGGTGGCTGGTCACTAACTGCGACTGCTTCAAAATTTTCAGCAGCTGACAGCACTGAATTAAAAGGAGCAATCCTATCATTTGCGAATGGAGATACTCGAACAACTTCTGATAACATCAGCGGCAAACCTGATGCTTTTGATTTCACTTTTAACAATCATGAAGCTCAACCAGTTATGACGGCAAAAAGTCTGAATGGTCAGGGCACTTGGTTAGATGTATTTGAAGGAGAAGAAGGAAACAATACAAATGTTCAATTGACTGTTCCTGCTGGTTCTGCTCAAGCAAAAGAGTATACCGCAACGATTACTTGGACCCTTACTGCAGGTCCAACTGATGCACAATGATGCATAAACGTCATCATCGTTTTATTTGTTTAGTCACAGGCATCATCGGAGTTTGGGGAATCCTTGATGTCAATTCGCTTACCTCATATGCAGATTCAGCTGAATCTGCATATAGTGTAAGTGCAAATATACCTGAAGAACAAACAAATAAAGATGTATCTTATTTTGATTTAACTGAAGCACCAAATGAAACGCGCGACCTATCCATTCATTTATCCAATGTCGGAGAAAAAGAAAGTGTCTTTGAAATAGAGATCAACAATGCAGCGACCAACACAAACGGTGTGATCGATTATAATCAACGAACAGTTAAAAAGGATACCTCTGCCAAATACCAAGTCAGTAATTGCTTAACCACTGATGCAAAGGAAGTAACAATTCCAGCTGGAGAAGCAAAAGACGTTCATTTTCAATTGAAAATGCCAAAAGAATCATTTGACGGGATTCTTTTAGGAGGTATCCATGTAACGAAAAAAGAGAACCAAAGTGAAAAAGTTTCTGGAACAGCGATTCGAAATAAGTATGCTTATGTTATTGGGGTTGAGCTTAGGAACAACAGTAAACCTGTCTCACCAGATTTGAAATTGATTTCTGCAAGAACTGGGTTACAAAATTCGTATGCAACGATTTTTGCACATTTACAAAATCCTACATCAACAATCATCAGCCAAGTTCATACGGAAGCGACGATCACTAAAAAAGGTTCATCAAAAGTGTTGTATACAGCAAACAAAGATCATATGTCGATCGCACCCAATACGAACTTTGACTTTCCGATCAGTGTCAACAAGAAGAAAATCGATCCGGGAACTTATACGTTAACAGTGGATGCGACAACAGAAAATAATCAAAAGAAATGGCATTTAGCAAAAACATTTACGATCAAACCAGACAATGCCAAAAAAATCAATGATGAAGCAATTACAGAAGAAAAAGCAGAAGTGTCTTATTTGCCGATGATCATTGGTATAGGTAGTTTGCTATTAGGGATCATTGCATTCTTAAGTTATAAATTGTTCCAGCAAAAAGGTAGGTGAGAAAAGAAATGAAAAAGCAAAGAGTGAATAAAAAATTATTATTTCTAGTCGCCTATTTTGCTTTGTTCAGTCTCTTTCAGCTAGCCTTCTCTACTAAGTCAGTTGTTGCGGATTCATGGCCTGATGGACAATCAGAAGCTGACATCTATGGTGGACATATCCATGCTAAAATCACCTATGTAAAAGATGGGAATCCAAATTATACAGCGATTGGGGATACGATAACAGTTACAACAGTTTTAGAAAAAAAAGATGATACAAACCTTGAAGAAGAGTATAAGCAATCAACGTTAGTGACGGTTTTTCCTGATAAAGAGCAAGGGTTGGAATTATTAGGAGAACCCGAACTTGTTTATAAACATGGTGGTGTAACAGGTAACGGAAATTTGATGGCTCCATCTAAGGAAGTTGCCTATGACATCATAACGGCTTATAACTTTTATGGACATACAGAATTTGGAGATTCCAAGTCCTATGATGGGCGGATTACAGAAATATTGCCGCTCGCTTCAGACGGTATCTCTGATGGTCCTTATAGTGACAATTACTCGGTTTATCGATTATTGGAAAAAACGGGTGATTCAATGACGATCACCTATCGTGCCAAAGTCACAGAAAAAGCAGTCACTAAGGATAAATTTGTCTTGCGTGCATCTGTTTGGGATAGTATGAAAAAAGATATTGGATTTACTCATTTTTTATCTGCTGAAATGCCAAGCTTTCAATCAGAAAAGTTAGCCTTATCTTTTGATGATACGAGCAAAAATCTAGAATTAGATTCCGAGCAGATCACGCTAACAGGTAAATGGAGTGGTCCTTTGGACGATCTCACAGCTTACTTAACAATCAATGGGATGATAATGAACACTGATGAACTATTGTCTTGCTTCAAGAGTGATGGCACATTTCGTGTACCTGTTGACCTGAGTCAGCTACCATCAGTTTCAGAAGTGAATAATGTGACTTTGATGATTCAAAAAAGTAATGGTGAGTCAGCACAAGATTCAACGGTCTTAAGAATGACCAAACCTGCTTCACCTCCTACGATTGAACTGGCAAATAATCTTGCTAATCAAACGCTCGTTCTTTACCCGGGGGATCAAGGGTTTACCTTGAGTGGCAAGTGGAAAGCCGATAGTGGTTCGTGGATCAATATTTACTATAAGTTAAATGGTGTTGAAAAAAAGCTGAATGATTCAGATTCGATTGCGAATACACAACCTGGAAATATGGTTGATTTTTCAAAGAATTTCACACTTGCAGACTTAGCAGCAGGAGAAAATCAATTTGAAGTTTATGTTAAAAATGAAAAACAACAACAATCAAATATTGAAACATTTAAGGTGATCAAAGAAGCGGGGGTTGTGAGATTTGTAAACGTACCAGATCTTCTGACTTTCATGTCAATCCCCGTTGCTAGTCATACGATTCAAACAAATTTGACACAGGCAGCCAATCTTTTAGTAGAAGATACAACTGGAAAACCGATTAATTGGAAACTTAATGTGTCACAAACTGAAGAGTTTAAAGATGGTAAACAAGTATTACCAGCCACTCTTTTTTATCAAAATGGTGATACGGCACAAGTCATCGAAAAAGAACATCCGATCACACTTCCTATGACTGAAGTAACAACTAATAATAATGTCCGGAATTACAGCATTCTACAAAATTCAGAAAACTATTTTTATCTAAATGTTCAACCCGGTGGATATGCTGGGGAATATTCATCACAGGTGGAATGGACAATTGTCAATGCCCCTTAGTTACTTTTATTGATAAAATATAGTGGAGCTGGTTAACAGGGATATTCAAATGATTGAAATCCAGATTTTTAATATTGAAATTAGCGAAATAAGCCAAAGATAGCCAAAATTACTTTTTGTATTTAAGCTATCTTTGGCTTATTTTTTTGTATTGTTTTATTAAGGATGGTGCAAATGCTGATCAAAGAAGACTGTTCATTGATTGAAATAGTTTGGATAGTTCTATGCTACTAAAAAAAGATGAATAAATGAAACTTGGATTTCCATCTAATCGAGAAGGTTAAGGTAACGTGAGGTTCAGTTTTACAGTTAAGCTCTAAGGTGGTTAAATAAAAATTAAATTTTTCAAATATTCTAAATATGCTTGCGATTTTTCTAGTATTTTTTATTATTCATGTTATCTTATAACAGTAATGTTATTGGTTGTCAAAAGGGGAGGCACCAATTAATGAAAAAGTGGTATGTTTGAAAATGATAAACTGGTTTGCTTAGGGGGATGGGTTAATGGAAGTGATTATTTATATTATAGTGGTTCATCTTAATTTTGCACTGATAGGTCTCATTTTATTTGCAAAAAAAAGGATTTTTATGGATTGCTTCATTCGTTTGGGATTAACGCTACTTAATATATGGCTGATTGAATGGACGCCAGTATTTTTGGTTTTACTTTATTTTTATAATGGAAAATATATTTTTCAGGAAACAAGAAATCTATTTATTGTTTTTTTATTAAATACTTTTTGTGTAAATTTTATCGGTATTTCTGTTTTTTTGACAATTGAAGTGCCACGATTTTTAGAAAATTATGACTTGTTAGCGAATGCGATCCTAGAAATTTTGCTTTTAGTGGCAATCCTAATTGTAATGAAAGAATTAGATAAAAAGTTTCGAATTAGTAATTATCTATACGCATATAAAAAAAATCGTCTGTTTTCGACATTTTTGATTATATGTATGTTCATGTCACTTTTGTGGTATCATTTGCTTTTTTCGATGGATTCATTGGATTTCCTTTTAACCTCTTTTATTTTAGTTGCTAGTAATTCCTTTTATGGACTACTTATGCTTTTGATTTTATTGAATGAAAAAAAGGAAGAATACTATCAGATCTATTTGGAAAGCATGAAAAAAAATGAAGAATATTATCAAAAGCTAGAAGAATTTCGTCATGATTATAAAAATTATGTTAGTGTGATGGAAGATCTTGTACAGAATAAACAAATTCATAACGAAATAGAGGCCATCGTAGGGGAAGAAAAAGAGTTTTTTGAAACGCAACTCAACGATGCTTTACACATGAAGTTACAAAAAATTTATGATCCACTGTTGCAAGGAGTTTTTGTCAAATTTGTTAAGCGGGCAGAAGAGCTTGGGATACCTTATAAAATCCAAGTCAATCATATCATACCCAAGCTTTCAATGAATTCCTATGATATGATTCGCTTATTTACAAATATTATCGAAAATGCTTTTGTTCATTATGATCAAACGATGGCGAAAGAAAAAAAAGAAATCACGATCATCGTTGAGCATTTGTGGGATTGTTTTTATTTTGAATTTAGTAATCCCAGCAAAAACACTGGAAAAAATCTAACTGAATTGTTTCAAAAAGGAACAACCAGTCAGAAAAGTAGTAAGGGAATTGGGTTATACAGTGTCAAAAAAATCGTAGAAGAGAATGAGAATCTTGCATTGAATTTAAAGTATGACAAACAAGAGCAACGTTTTTACTGTATCTTAACTTTGAAAAAGGAAACAGTCCATTAACAAAAAGCCACTTGCCTATTTACTGAATAGGCAAGTGGCTTTTTGTTGTACGTATAGGACTACTGAACCAAATGATTTTCATTTTTCAGATGTTCCATAAAATCAACTAATTTTTTTATACTTCTTCGGCTAAGGATCAAGGCATCATCGTTTTTAAACACAATTTCATTGTTCTTTTTATCTACTAATTTGATATTAGCTGGATTGATGGAGTAACTCTTCAAATCATTGAAAAAATGAAAGTTTTGAAACGTTTGTTTTAGTTCTTCAATTTTTCCATGAATCAAAAAAAATTCTGTTTGACAGAAAAATTCAATGGTCGAACGAGAACCTGTGATCTTACTTAAGTAATTGACTTCTTTAGGGTCGATTAAATAGATTTTAGAAAGTGATTCGATTTTAATGAGTTTACTTTGTCCTTGTGGCAAATTCGAATGGTTGAACAATAATTCTTCCAAGCCATTTACAGCTTCCGTGATGTCTTTTTTACTATAATATTTATCTGCTCGAATATTTTGATTGATAATCTCCATTCCTTTAGTTGTGTCATTCGTCAAGAACAGGATGTAACAAGAATGATTTCTTTGACGAATTTTTTTGCTAAAATCAATCCCAGAATGAAAACGGTTCAATTCGATATCAACAATAAAAATATCTGAGTCTTGGATAGGCATAAAATCAAGGTCAGCATAGAATTTTTCTAATTGAGAAGGCAAGGGGATGGTTAACGAAATTGCTGCTAAATTAGCACTACGATTATATTGTTTACGAAATTCTTCTTGATGGAATACATTATCTTCAATATAGTACACTTTCACACACATCACCTCCAACTTTCAATCGTTCTTAGTATAGCAAGAATCAATGTGTGGATAAAGAGAATAAAAGAATAAATTATTAGACTTTTTTTATTTAATATTTAAATAATTGAAAGGAAATATGGATGTTGAAGTAAAATTTGAGCGAAAGAGTCAGAGAGAAAACGGTTATTTTAGAAGTCTAAAAATCATCTGGAAATAGTCTACAGACAAAAGCTGGGATACCTTTTTTAAAAGTTGAACCAATGCGTACGGTTTTGTTCGTAAAAAGAAAGAACATCCTATATTAGTTGGTCATATGAAGAAAAGCAAGAATGAGAAAAGAGAAAAATTAATTGAAATAGCCGTTACAAGAAAACGCTTTTATGTTAAGGTAGATACGTAAAATAGTACATTGGTTAGGGAGGGGATTCAATTGACAAGGGAAGAAAAAATATATGATGTAGCATCACAGATCATTTATGTAGTCGTGAACAATCTTTTTTTTATTGTTGTAAATTTACCGCTGTTTAGTTACCTTTATTTGATGATTTATCAAGGAGTTACTTTATATCTAATCTTAATGGGTCTCTTTATGATTCTGTTTGCTATTTCATTGATCGCACTATTTGAATCGCTGTATCAGTTTATTATTAAGAAACAGGAAAGCAATCTCCGATTTTTTTGGCGGAGCATCGCTAAGGCATGTTCTTGGGATAGTTTACCTGTCTATTTGCTCATCAGTCTGATTGCTTCAATAGGATTTCTCTTTTTTATGGTTGAACTTTCTCCAATTTTTTCTATATTTGTCATTATTTATGCTATTTTAGCGGTCTACGGGATGTTGATCCTTCCTTTTGCTATCATGGAAACGATCCTTTTCCAAAACACCTTTTTAAAAACGTTGTTGAATGCGATGATTTTATCTTTTCAAAAATGGCAATTACAGCTTTTTACGATTGCCTATCTGTTATTTGTTCTTTTATTGTTTCCACGCTCGCCAGCTATCTTCTTTTTTGTCGGTTTTAGTGGCTACTGCTACTTGTTTTTAACTTTTTATGCACCATTTTTACAAACTCGGATAGCGAGTATTAAGGGATTGGATCAGAGAAATGACTAAAAGCATAACGAGGATTAAACATAACCTTTTGAAACACGCTTTTTATCGTTACATGTTGTGGATGAGCGTTAGTTTATTAGTGTTATTCTTTATTATTTATCTCATCACAGTTTCTTTCCATCAAAAAAGAGATGAAAATCTAAAGGAAATCAACTTAAATTTTTATACAGAAATTATGATGATGAAAAATGCAACAGATAATATGCTGGCGCTTTTGTATGCGGAACAACCTGACTTGGAAGATTTGAGACAAATTACTAATTTATCACTCGCAGAATACTACGAATACAAAACGACTACTTACATGAAACATGCCGGTTCAAAGTATAATGGAACCCAAAATTTTGTTAATCAGTCCTTTAAAATGAATGATTATTTGTCAACTGTAGTTATTTATCATGCGCAGACGAAACGTAGCGTAGTCTTTCAAAAAGATCAGACAACCACGATGAAAAAAGTGGATGAATTTCATCTAGCAGACCCAAACGATATCGAAAAGACAAAAAAGCAAATTTTTAAGATAAATAAGAATAGAAATCTGATTGGATTTCACAAAGAATTACATAAAGAAACAGATTTAAGTTACGCAGCAGATGTCTATTTTTATTATGATATTTCTCCATTATTTGAAAAGATTCATTATCAAGTGTTAAGAAACAACGGCAATATTCAAGTTTTCTACAAAAACAACCCTATTCCACCGGAGATAAAACCAAAATATGTTCTAGACCAACGTCAAGCAGAACATTACGTGGTTACAGCCACGACAAAGTATGCCAATGTTTTTACAGAATATTCTTTGATCTATACTGTCTACTCTTTTTTTGCCATCCTTGTGTTTTTAGGTTTTTTCCCATTTCTATTTCAGTATTTGCAAAAAATAGAGGGAAGACTCTCTCAACTAACTCAAAAAATTACCAAAGTAAAAACAGGGAATTTTGACCCTGAAAAGTTCGCTCAATCAGACGACTATAAAAGTGATGATGCGATTTCTTTGATCTCTTCTAGTATTGATGAATTAGCGTATCAGTTAAATGACCAGATTCATCAAGTTTATAAAAGTAAGATTAAACAAAAGGATTATCAGATCCAAAGTATTCGGTCCCAGATCAATCCACACTTTCTTTACAATACGTTAGAAGCAATTCGAATGAAAGCAGAACTAAATGAAGATCACGCAGTGGCAGGAATGCTCTTAAATGCTGCAACATTATACCGTAAATTGATCAAGGGGAAAGATGTCATTTGTTTAGCGGAAGAATTGGAATATTGTGATGCTTATCTTAGTCTTTTTGAAATACGTTTTGAAGATGCACTATTTTATGATATCGTTTGTGATCCAAGTCTTGAATCTTTGCTGATTGAGAAATTTACGATCCAACCAATCATCGAAAATTTTATTCATCACGGGATTGATTCGCAACGCCAAGATAACTTCATCGAGATCCATTGTTTTGAAAAGGATGATCGGTTATACATTGAAGTAGTAAATAACGGAAAGCCAATTCCAAAAGTTGAAAAACAAAGAATCCAAAAACAACTTGCTCAAAACAGCCATGATCTGGAGATGACTGCCCCTACTGGCTTATTTGGGGTAGATTATCGAATCAAACAACGCTTTGGTCATCAGTATGGCGTAACATTTACTACGCAAGAAGATTATGTGAAATTTCAAATCACCATGCCTAAAAAAAGAGGAGGGGAGATCGTGTGAATGTTTTACTAGTTGATGATGAACCGTTAATCACAGAAGGAATTGAGAAACTGCTAAAAAAAACAACCGGTAACACAAAAAATTTCACGACATTTAAAACAACTTCCGGTATTGAAGCATTGAAAATCCTAAATGAGGTAGCTATTGATATCTTATTAACAGATATCAGAATGCCTGATATTGATGGATTGGCACTTGCTAAAAAGGCACGTTGTGTACAAAAACAAATAAAAATCATCTTTATCAGTAGTTATGATGATTTTAGTTATCTGAAACAAGCCATTCTCATTGGAAGTAGTGATTATCTTTTAAAACCAGTCGATCCTAATGAGTTAGCCACTACTTTTGGGAAGTTGACAAGAGAAATAAAAGAAGAAAAACTCTTTCAGCATTTGAAGAACAATCAACAGATTGATGTGTTTCGTGTCAATTTGTTGCGGAAATTGCTGCATCAAGAAATTTCGTCAACGGAATTAGCAAAATGGCAGGACATCCTTGAACCAATCACGGATTGGCAAAATTATACCATCACTTACCTAGAAGGTGCTTTTTATAATGATAAACTTTTTGAACGTGTTTCTGAGCAGTTATCGGTATTATTCGTCCAACCTTATAGCCTTTTATTGGAACCGAATAAACTTCTTTTGTTTTTTTCTCCTAAAGAAGAACAACATTATCGGTTAAGTATTCAATATTTATGTGAGACATTTGATTTATTTGCGGTCATCGGTAGTGGCTGCCATTCATTAGTTGAGATCACACATTCTTATCGAAGTATTGAACCATTTATGGAAAGTAAAAATATCTTGGAAAACCCATTAGTCATTGATCTATTTCCTAAAACTACATTGATCAACGAATACCAACTAACGCAGAAAATTTATTTTAAAAGTTTAGCTTATCTTGAAAACCAATCGATTGAAGCATTCCAACAATTAGCTATTGCCAATATTGATCAATGGAAAGACCATCCGATTCAGTCGTTAGTATGTCATTACTTGCTGATCGCACTTCACAAAGGGATTGCTACTCTGGAAAAACAAGAACAAGCTTATCAAGAGTTACAACCATTGATCTACGCATTAAAGACAGCAGACAAATCAGTTTTTAAGAAAAAGATAGGTACGATCTGTTCAAAACTGACTGAAATAAGTTGTACCACAAAAAGTCATTCTCCAGTGATTGACCAAATCTTATATCTAGTCAATCAGGATTTCACGAAACGCTACTCTTTAAAATCATTAGCTGAGCGATTTCATATGAATCCAGCCTATCTTGGACAGCTTTTTTTAAAAGAATTGAATATGAGTTTTAGTGAATATGATAAAAAAATTCGTATGAGAGAAGCCAATCAGCGAATCAAAGAGAGTACGGAAAGAATTACTGTGATCGCAAAAGCCTTAGGATATGATGATATCAGTTTATTTTATCGTCATTATAAAAAAGAATACGGAATAACCCCCAATAAAGCACGCAAGTTCGAAAACGAAAGAGAGCCGTTGAACCTAAAATGAAAAATCATTCTTTTATCATTTTTTATGACTAAGAAAGGCGTAGCAAAACCAATAATGAAATCATGAATCATTTTTCGAGAAGAGTGATATTCCAGACTCTTCTTTTTTGTGTCTTTATTACATACAAAAAATATTGTCTATAATTTTGCCAATAAATCTATAAAATCGCAAATTGAGAAAGCGCTTTATTTACTTTATGATAAACGTAGATAAGGAGTTGAACAGGATGGAAGAAAATTTAGCAGCAACATTTGTCAAAAAGAAGCAGGAAAATCGTGTGTTAAAAACATTTAAAAAAAACCGACCTTTATTTTTCCTTTCTTTACCAGGAATTATTTGGTTTGCGATATTTTCCTATTTTCCACTTTTTGCGATTTTAGTGGCGTTTAAAGATTTTCGATTAAGTGGTAATTTTTTTGAGAGTTTTATGAAGAGTGATTGGGTCGCTTTTAAAAACTTTGAATTTATTTTTAAAAGTGGGAATGCTAGCCTGATTATTCGCAACACGGTTGGTTATAATGTGCTGTTCATTGTTATGGGAATCATCGTGCCATTGATCCTTGCATTATTGTTAAATGAAATTTTCAGTAAGCGACTATCAAAATTGTATCAAAGTGTCATGTTTATTCCTTACTTTCTTTCGATGGTCGTTGTCAGTTATATCGTATTTGCATTTTTGGACCCGACAAATGGGTTTATCAATCAGTTTTTGATAAGTATTGGGAAAGAGCCGATCCAATTTTATATGCAAGCAAAGTATTGGCCTTATATTTTAGTCGTTGTACAAATGTGGAAAACGATGGGCTACAATATGATTATTTTTTTAGCCGCAATATGCGGGTTTGATAAATCTTATTACGAAGCAGCTAATCTTGATGGAGCAACAAAATTCCAACAAATCTGGTATGTCACGATTCCTATGTTGAAACCGGTGATCATTATGTTGACGATTTTAGCAGTAGGGGGGATCTTTCGGACAGACTTCGGATTGTTTTATCAAGTGCCAAAAGATTCAGGGGCGCTTATCAATGTGACACAAACCATTGACACTTATATCTATCGCGGATTGTCGTCTATGGGAGATATCGGTTTATCGGCTGCTGGTGGACTGTTGCAGTCAGTAGTTGGCTTCTTTTTAGTGTTAGGAACCAACATGATCGTCAAAAAAATCGATAAAACACAAGGAATCTTTTAAGGGAGGAAAAAGAGTGGAAGCAAAAAAAACACTAGGTGAATCTTTGAACCGATTTGGACGAATCAGTAAAAAAAATAACCTTTTGATTAGTCTGGGTTTAGGGATATTGACCTTTTTAACTGCTGTTCCTTTTATTTTAGTTTGTATTATCGCCTTTACTGATTCAGAATCGATCCAACGAAACGGGTACCGACTGCTACCTGAAAAATGGAGCCTAGCAGCTTTTCAAGCAATTTTTGAAGAAGGAGCGATTTTTTCCGCTTTCGGTACAACGATTTTCATTACGATCATTGGGACCGTCATCGGTGTGTTTTTAATGTCGACCTTTGCGTATACCCTTTCTCGAAAGACTTACGCTTATCGAGGGTTTTTATCAAGGTATTCTTTGATACCCATGTTGTTTAGCGGTGGGATGATTGGTAATTACATTGTGGTTGTGAATGTTTTAGGGTTGAGGAACTCTATCTGGGCATTGATTTTACCTTTGTGTATGTCCACGTTTTCAATCATGGTTTTGAAAACGTTTTATCAAATGTCTGTCCCAGAAGCATTGATTGAATCAGCATATATCGATGGTGCCAGTGAGTGGTTGATTTATTTTAAAATCGTACTTCCGTTATCGTTACCAGGTATCGCAACCATTGCCTTATTTTTAACCTTAGGCTATTGGAATGATTGGTTTTCAGCATTACTTTATACAGATAATAATCAATTGGTACCGTTACAGTATTTGTTGATGAAGATGGAGAATAATATTGAATTTATTGCAAACAATGCTGGAAAAATGGGGATGACCCAAACCGGTGCTTTACCCACTGAAACGATCAAAATGGCGGTGGTAGTAGTAGCTACTTTACCGATCTTGATTGCATATCCTTTTTTTCAAAAATATTTTATTGGTGGTTTAACTGTTGGCGCAGTGAAAGAATAGTATAGGAGGAAAAATAATGAAAAAATTTGTATTGCTAGGAGCTGCATTATTAGCAGGAGGTCTTTTAACAGGATGTTCAAGTAACAAAACCAGTAATGCGAGTGAGTCTGGTACGGTGGATCTTACTTGGTACATAACGGGTATTCCACAAAAAGATGTGGCAAAAGTGAATGAGGCGGTCAATAAGTATACAAAGGACAAATATAATGTCACAGTGTCTCTTAATCAAATTGACTGGGGTGAATATGACCAAAAGATGAGCGCACTGGTCAATGCCGGAGAAAGCTTTGATCTCGCATTTACTGCTTCTTGGCTAGGAGGATTTAATTATTTAACCAATGCTCGAAAGGGCGCATTGTACGATATCACAGAATTACTTGATAATGAAAACCAAGGATTAAAAGCTGAAATCTACGAGAATTTTTGGAAAGGTTCCACCATTGATGGAAAGATATATGGGGTACCAGCGCAAAAAGAAATCGCTGCTACGGAATATTTTGTCTTCAATAAAGAACTAGTTGATAAATATGATGTTCCGTACGAATCAATCAAAACCTATGATGAACTTGAACCATGGCTCAAAACGATCAAAGAAAAAGAAGGAATCAATCCTTGGTACATGTCTGAAGGTTACCGAAACCCTTATAAATTCGATGAATTATCAACATCCGTTGGGATCAACCTTGAAGGAGATGAAGGGAAGATCGTCAATTATTATTTTGAGAAACCATACGTTGAACGGGTTGAAAAAGTGAGAGATTTTATGAAAAAAGGCTATGTGAATAAAGATGCAGCACTGGCAAAACAAACCGATATTGTTGGGAAAGAATGGTTTGTTACTTCAACCGTGATGGGACCACTTGATACAGCAACAGTCAAAGACCAAGTGAAAAAAGATGTAGTGGTAACGCCTATGGTAGATTCAATTGTGACGAATGCTTCAGCAATGGGTGGCGGTACGGTGATCAGTGCGAACTCGAAACATCCAAAAGAAGCGATGAAGCTACTAGAAGCTGTAAATACCGACGAAAAATTGATGAATCTCTTATCCTATGGTATTGAAGGAACACATTATGAAAAAACTGGGGAGAAGACAATCAAATGGTTAGATGCTCATAGTAATTATACGATGCCATTTTATATGTTTGGGAATTACTTCAATCTTTATCACCAAGAAGGTGCGCCAACAGACGAATGGGAAGTGTTGAAATCTTATAATGAGCAAGCAGAAGCATCCCCAGCACTTGGATTCAACTTTGATACGAAAGCTGTGACAACGCAACTTGCTGCTTTGAATAACGTACAAGAAGAATTTAAAGCATTGATCAACACTGGCTCAGTTGAAACACAAGAGAATTTGAATAATATGAAGAAAAAAATGAATGCGGCTGGACTAGATGAAATTATCACGGAAATGCAAACACAATATGATAGTTGGAAAAAAGAACAAAAATAATACAGATAGTACAAGCCAGGAGCTCAATTTTTTTAGTTGTTTCCTGGCTTTTCACTAGAAAAGAGGAATAGTGTGAAAAAATTACTAGAATTTGAACGTGTGCAACGAATCATCATAGAGTTAAAAAAGAACATGATCAAAACTGCGATACCTGTTGAGAATTTAGTTTTTCATTCTGAAACGGGGACAAAAGAATTTGAAAGAGGTGCTTATTTTGGCGAAAAAAATCAGTACTATACAATTGCAGGAGAACTCTGTTTACCAAATGAATTTCAAAATCAAACAGTCGATTTAGCAATCTTTTCTTCACTAACTGAATGGGATTCAACGACAAACCCTCAAATAAAAGTGTATTTTGATGATCAGCTGATCCAAGGGTTAGATGTTAACCATACGACTTTGCGGTTACCCAAAGAATATGCCTCAAGAGATCGGATTCCATTGCAAATCGAGGTTTTTTCAGGTCGGGAGGAAAAAAAATATCCTTTGACGGTTGAGCTAAGGCTGATCGATCCTTTGTCTTATGAACTCTATTACGATTTGTTCGTGATATTGGATAGTTGGCGATCGCTAAACGAGCATGACTCGAATTATATCTATTATGAAAGAGAATTAGGACAAGTAGTTGATCAATTGAATTTTTATAAAACTTATAGCTCAGAATATTATCAAGGATTAATGAAAGCAAAAGAACACTTAGAACGTGCATTTTATCAAACAGGCTTAGTAAAAAATGCTCCTCGTGCCTTGGTTGTTGGTCATACACATATCGATTTGGCTTGGTTATGGACAGTGATGCAGGCGGTTGAAAAGGGAGAACGTAGTTTTTCGACTGTATTGAAATTAATGGAGGAATATGATGAACTGACTTTCATTCAGAGTCAACCACAAATGTATCAATTGATCAAAGATACCTATCCGCAACTATATGAGAAAATCAAAGAAAAAATTGTTGCAGGCAAGTGGATTCCAGAAGGGGCTATGTGGGTAGAAGCAGATTGTAATCTTGCTTCAGGTGAATCATTGGTCCGTCAATTTCTTTATGGGAAACAATTTATACGCGAAGAGTTTGGTCAAGAAAGTCAAATTTTGTGGTTACCAGATGTTTTTGGTTATTCTGCAGCTTTACCGCAAATTTTGAAAAAAACAAACACGCCCTATTTCATGACAACAAAACTTTCTTGGAATCAATTCAATCAGATTCCTTATGACAGCTTTTTTTGGCAAGGAATCGATGGTAGCCGAGCGCTAACTCATTTTATTACGACAATCAGTGACGGTTATAGCCCGACACCTTACTATACGACTTACAATGGACTACTCGATCCTTATACGGTGAAAGGAAGTTGGGAACGCTACTTAGATAAGGATGTCAATGACAGTATTTTGATCGCTTACGGTTATGGAGACGGTGGTGGAGGACCAACACGAGACATGTTGGAAACGTTGAAGCGTATGAAAAAAGGTTTGCCGAGTATGCCCCAAGTCATTGAAAGCACAGCGATTGATTTTTTTGAAGAACTCTCAGAAAAAATGACCAAACATCAGGAAAAAGAGTGGCTCGGAGAACTGTATTTTGAATACCATCGAGGAACATACACCTCAATCGGGAAAAACAAGCGCAACAATCGATTTGGTGAAACGTTATTACAGACAGTTGAAAAATTATATAGTATCTTTGCCCGAGAAAAATATCCAGCTGAAATGTTGGAAAAATCATGGAAACAATTATTGTTAAATCAATTCCATGATATTCTTCCAGGAAGCGGAATCAAAGAAGTTTATGATCAGACAGATATTGATTATCACGAACTTTTCACTGAAATGAACCAATTAATTGACACAGTGTTGCCAAGTCACGATGCAGGACAGTTTCTTTATCTGTTCAACCCTAGCGGAGTAAGTGAACAAGTCATCGTTCCATTACCACTGGAGTCAGGAGAATGTCTGGAACATCAAGGTCAGTCGATTGTCAGCCAAAAAACGTATGATGGACAATTCTTAGGACGATTCGATCATTTACCTGCTCTCGGTGGGAGTTATTACACTATTGTAAAATCAGATCGTGAAGTCACGACTAAAACGGAAACCACTCCTTTAACTAAGCAATACGAGACACAAGACTTTAGTCTTTTATTCGACGAACACTATCGTATGATCAGTGCATTCGATAAAAAGAACCAACGAGAAATCGCTGGTAAGAAAGCAGTGAACGAACTACTGGTTTACGAAGATCTGCCTTTAAATTATGATGCATGGGACATTGATTTTTACTATAAAAATAAACCAACAATCATTACCGATATTCAAGAAGCATTGATTGTTGATCAAGGTCCGATTCGGGATACGTTGAAAATCGTTAGAAAGTTTTATGATTCGACTATTACGCAATACATCCATTTGATTCACGGAAAAGCACGAATCGATTTTGAAACGAAGGTTGATTGGCAGCAAAATCATAGTCTCCTTCGAGCGGAGTTTCCAGTGCCTGTCAATGCCTATCAAGCGACTTATGATATCCAGTTTGGCAATCTACAACGACCGGCGCATAAAAATACTTCGTGGGACAAAGCAAAGTTTGAAGTATGTGGACATAAATGGGTCGATTTATCCGATGATGGCTATGGGATTTCATTATTGACAGATTCAAAGTATGGCTTTGATGCTCAATACCAACATTTAGGAGTCTCATTGATCAAATCCGCCACAGATCCTTATGAAACAGCAGATCAAGGCAATCATCAGTTCACCTACTCGCTTTATTGCCATGCTCAAACGTGGAAGGAAGCGAAGACCCAAGAAGAAGCTCGTCAATTAAATATCCCTTGTTTGGCTGTTCGTCAAGAACAGAAAACTTTACCAGAAGGTTCGTGGGTGAACTGTCAAGAACGAAACATTTGTCTGGAAACCTTAAAGAAAGCTGAAACGGATGGATCCATCATTATGCGGGCTTATGAATTTGAAAATCGCCAAACAACAACGGTCTTAAAATTTTCTCAGCCAATTCAACATGTACAGATTTGCGATCTATTAGAAAATCCGATTGAAACAGTCGCTTTAGACAGTGAGCATGAGGTAACAGTGGTGTTCAAACCTTACGAGATCCATACCTTCAAAATCCAATTAAAGGAGCAGAACGATGGGTGATTTGCAAAAATTGTTGCAAAAAATGACACTAAAAGAAAAAGTTGGACAATTGAATCAACGATTGTATGGCTGGCAAGTCTACGAAAAAAAAGACGGAAAGCTTTTTTTGACGGACTATTTCAAAAATGAAGTGAAAAAATATGGCACGGTCGGTGTCATTTATGGGGTATTTCGTGCCGATCCTTGGTCTGAAAGAAATGAGCTGACTGGATTAACAACCAGTGAGGCACAAGAAGTCAGTCAGATGATCCAACAATACATGAAAAAAGAGACCCGTTTAAAAATACCGGTCTTATTATCCGAAGAATGTCCTCATGGGCATCAAGCCTTAGAAGCCACCACTTTGCCAACGAATTTTTCAGTGGGATGTAGTTGGAATCCAGAACTTTACCAACAATTGCAAGAAGTCGTGGCTGCTGAGTTACAGGAAAAAGGGGCTCATCTTGGACTGATTTCGACTTTAGATCTATTAAGAGATCCACGCTGGGGCAGAACAGAAGAATGTTTTAGTGAAGATCCGTATCTAACAGCAGCCTTTACCCAAGCAGCTGTAACTGGTTTACAAAAAGAACAAAAAATTAAAGCTGTGTTAAAACATTTGGCTGGTCAAGGAAACGTCATGGGAGGACATAATTCTGGTCCAGTGGCAATCGGAGAGCGTGAGTTAAGGGAAATCCATTTACCCGCCATTCGAGCAGGAATTAAAGCTGGCGCAAAAGGCTGTATGGCAGCGTATAACGATATTGATGGTGTGTTTTGTCACACGAATCCCCATTTGTTACAAGAAATTTTACGAGAAGAATACGGGTTTTCTGGAATCGTCATGGCCGATGGTTGTGCATTAGATCGAGTGGCAGAAACTTGTGGCGATCCATCAATGGCTGCAGCCAAAGCCATCTCTAGTGGAGTTGATCTTAGCTTATGGGACGAGGTGTTTCCTTATCTAGAACAAGCAGTGGCTATTGGGCTGGTAAGTGAAGAAGTGATTGATCGTTCTGTTTTAAGAATTCTTGAGTTGAAAAGCGAATTAGGTCTTTTCTCTAGCCAAAGTTCACCGAAAGTTTCTTTTACTTCGGCACAAAAAGAAACGTTGTGTACAGCTTTGGCAGAAGACAGTCTAGTATTGTTGAAAAATGACAATATATTACCTTTGAAAAAAGAGAAATTAAATCAAATTGGAGTTGTAGGACCTCATGCGAATAATATCTATCATCTATTAGGTGATTACACGCCTTTTAAAAAAATAGCATCATGTTGCAATCTATTGCAGGGGATCGAAGAGCACACGGCAAATTCAACTACCCAATTGGCTTTTGCTCAAGGCTGTCAGATCACAACTGATCTACCTCAAGGACTAGACGAAGCAAATCAAGTAGCTGAAAATGCAGATGTCATTGTCGTGACTTTAGGTGGGTCCAGTGCCAGAGATTTTTCAACGGCTTTTGCTAAAAATGGCGCTGCATTACAGGGATCACAAGAAATGACTAGTGGGGAAAATATTGACCTAGCCTCGATCGAACTACCGGAATGCCAAATTAAACTAGTCAAGGAATTAGCAAAACATGGAAAACCAGTCATTGCCGTTTTGATTGAAGGCCGACCTCATAGTATCTCAGCGATTGAACCACATGTTTCAGCGATTCTTTTCGCTGGCTATCCAGGACAATACGGAGGAAAAGCGATCGCGAATGTTCTTTTTGGGAAAAATCCGAATGGTAGATTAGCGTTTACGATTCCCGAGCATTCAGGTCAATTACCCGTTTATTATAACTATCGAAATACTCAATTTAAAGAAACGTATACCGATTATCCTGAAAAGCCAATCTATCGTTTTGGCTATGGCTTAAGCTATACATCGTTTGAATTGACCGATGTACTCTTTACCGATCATCAAGATCATTCGATTAAGGTTTCTTGTCGATTGAAAAACACAGGTAATCATAGTGGAGCAGAGACGATTCAAATTTACGGGAAAAAACAACAAGGTTTTATTCCCCCACGAGAAAAAGAATTGCTGGTATTTAAAAAAGTACATCTAACCCCATTGGAAGAACGAATGATTGAAATTATCCTAACAAAAGAACAGTTATACTATTTAGATGAAACGTTTAAAGAAGTATTGCCAAGAGAAGTTCATTTGACAGTTGAAACAGTTACCTTTAAACAAAGTATTCAATTATTTAGAAAGGTTGATGATCATGAAAAAAGCACATGGTGTATCCGCAGTTGAACAGGAAAACGAAGACCGTAAGCTGCGAAAAGACATTGTCGAAAACCATCAAAGCGAAACAGATCATTACCAGGAGTTACCCGCTAATATCCAAAAAAAACTCGATTGGTTTCAAGATCAAAAACTGGGAGTGATCTTTCATTGGGGGCTGTATAGTATTCCCGGTATTGTAGAGTCTTGGCAATTGTCACAAGAAGACAGCTGGGCAAGAAAAATACCTTGGCGCACGAACATGGTCGAATTACGAGAAGATTATTGGGGGTTGATCCATAGTTTCAATCCTTATAAGTTTGAACCAACTAAGTGGGCAGAGCTGTGCCGACAAGCTGGTTTTCGCTACATGATTTTTACAACAAAACATCATGACGGCTTTACAATGTATGATACAAAGTATTCGGATTATAAAGTAACTGCAGCGACATGTCCCTACCATAAAGCGCCTCAAGCAGATATTTTTAAGGCAGTTGTCACCGCTTTTAGAAAGGAAGGACTAGCGACAGGTGCTTATTATTCAAAACCAGATTGGCATAGCTCTTATTATTGGTTGCCAGAAAGAGAAGCGACTGGGCGATACGCAAATTATGACCCAAAAGAGTTGCCTGAAGTCTGGCAGAAATATGATCGGTTTGTTACGAATCAACTCACTGAAATTAGCCAAAATTATGGCCAACTTGATATCTTATGGTTAGATGGAGGCTGGGTGAATCAGGGCAATGAACAACTCGATATGGAAAGAATAGCGAGTGAAGTCAGGCATTCTCAGCCAGATCTCTTGATTGTCGATCGAACCATTGGCGGGGCCTATGAGAACTATGTGACACCAGAAAGAAAAATACCTGAACAACCACCAGTCAAAGTATGGGAAAGCAATATCCCATTAACCAAAAATTGGGGCTATTGGCCAAATGATGAATATAAAGAAGTAGCAGAAGTTATTCTATCATTCGTCCAGATCGTTGCAAAAGGAGGAAATCTACTACTAGGAATCGGACCTAAACCAAATGGAGAGTTACCTACAGAAGCGGTAGCGATTTTAGAAAGACTAGGCGATTGGTTGGAAAAATATGGCGAAGGAATCTATGAGACAAGAGCAGTACCGTTTGATTCCCCTGAAGGCTGGTATGTGACCCAGAAAAATGGCGATTATTACTTTTTTTATAAAGAAAACGCTTCATCTTTATTGCTGTCTGAGGTAGGATTGGATTATAGAAACTTTACCATTCAAGAACTGTCTGAAAAAAATCAGGTAATGGGATCAGAAACTTTAGTACCAGGAAAAACGATAGAGGGCATTGGTTGTTGGCAACTAATGGCAGAATAAGGAGTGGATGCTACTTGATGAATGAATCAAACAAGCCAATATCTGTTACAAAAGCACCTTCTTTAAAAGAGCGTGGCGTGATTTTAGATATTGGACGTAAATTTTATTCAATGGATTTTCTGAAAAAACTTGTAGACTACATGGCTTCATTGAAAATGAATGCTTTGCAACTTCACTTTTCTGATAATGAAGGATTTCGGTTGGAATGCGAAACAATTCCAGAAATCACATCAGAAAAATTTTTGACGAAACAGGAAATGACAAAATTGATTGATTATGCGGAGCAAAAGGGGATCTCTGTGATTCCAGAGTTTGATAGTCCTGGCCATTTGCAACGGTTGTTGGCAATCTATCCACAATGGCAAATGGAGCGAAAAGGCGAGGATTCTTTGATTTTTCCCACTAATCGAGCCCTTGATATCACCAAAAAAGATGCGGTCGCCATGATCAAAAAGATGATAAAAGAATATGCAGAGTTATTTCATCGTTCCGATTATTTCCATTTAGGGGCAGATGAATACATTGAATTTTCAGAGTTGGACAAATATCCTGCATTAAAAGCACAAGCAATCGCTGAATACCACGACCCAACTCGTCAGTATGATGTTTTCATCGACTACATCAATGAGTTAGCAGACTATGTCGAAACATTAGGTAAAAAAGCTAGAATTTGGAATGATGGTGTCTATAAAAAAGGACTGCTCATGAAAAGTAAATTAAAACCTTCTATTCAAATTACGTATTGGACGAAACATCAAGCAACAATGGCGACTGCGGGGGAATTTCTCACTCGTGACCATCGATTGATCAATGTCAACGATCAATTTTTCTATTTTGTTTTAGGAGAAGGTGCCAGTTATAAATATCCTACAGCTCAAAAGATTCAAGACCACTGGACGATTAATCAATTTCCTGAAAACCAACGATTAACAAACGAACAAATGAAAAAAGTACAAGGTGCCTATTTTGCCATCTGGAGTGACTACCCTGATGCTTTGACTGAGAATGAAGTCTTAACAATGATTAAAGAACCATTAGCTGCACAACAGCAAATCATCTGGCACGAAACAATATGAACAATCAGTGATCAAAGAGGTGAATCTATAGTTGATGTTGTCTTCAATAATTGATCCTGGTGTTTCTTAAAAGTTGTCCAAACAAAAAAGCCGAAGATTTCAAAAATTGTTTCTTTTTTGACATTCTTCGGCTTTTTTAGATCTAGAAATTGTTACCAGGTTCTTAACTATCTAATCAATAATAAGATCTGGTTAGAACGATTCTCGTACCAAAAGGCATCAACGCTAATTTAGCTAATTTAAACGACTGTTTACCAAATGGAATACCAATGATCGTAATATAGAGTATAAGACCACTAATCACGTGGGCAATCGCTAATGGGAGTCCACTGATAATCAACCAGATGATATTGATAATTAAAGAAGTCCCACTATCGCTATAAATCACTTCTTTACCAAATGGGAAAAAGCTAAGAGTTGCCAGCTTAAAACATTGTAACCCGATTGGAATACCAATGATCGTTATACACCAAATGACTCCTGCTAAAAACCAACCAATCCCACCGATACAGCCTCCAAAAATAAACCAAATCAAGTTTCCTAACATTCTCATTTTAACACCTACTAAATTTTTTCCCATTATACCATGTAATGGTTCTTAGAGTTCCTTTATTAAAGTTATTTAATTATGTGTTTTTTGTTTTGAATAAATGTTTTTTAATATTAATTATATATAAAAATAGTTATTTAATGGTGAACTAAGAACAGAAAGAATGTGAATGGCAAAGTGGGTTTGCTTAATTACCTTAATAAAGAAAAGTGATTGACTTATGCATCTTTTAGATATATCATTCTTGTATCTAAAAGATAGATAAGGAGGAAGAAACATGATGAATGAACTGTTTGTTCTAGGAGAATTGATGGAATCACCACAAAATGGTTATCACTTAAGAAATGCAATGCAGGCTTCTTTAGGCAAAAATCGCAAAGTCAGTTTTGGTGTTTTATACCCATTGTTAGACAAGTTGGCAAAAAATGGCTTAGTCACTATTACTGTTAATGAAGAAGGCCGTACACAAAAGACTGCCAGTATTACTGATAAAGGACGTCAACGATTTTTTGAATTAATGAAACAAGACGTTCCCAGTGGCGCTCATACAGAAGAAATTTATTTAATCAAACTCGATTCGATGCAACATCTCTCATTAGACGAACAAAAAGAATTGTTAATGGTCTACATACGTGAAAAACAAATCACGGTTGACGAAATCAAGGGCTATTTAAAAAAACTAGACGAAGTAAAAAAAATTGATCATTGGTATGCGACTAAAAAGTTAGAATTATTACTTGGAAAAGCCCAGTTAGCAATCCAGTGGGCAGAAGATTTTCTATCAGAACTGCCTTATGTGGAAGAATAAGCATGATCATGGTGTAGAACAAAACGTGACAGTTCTTAACATCAGGTCGATTTTAAAACGTCATAAAAAAGCAACGATACTGTAACTTTATATTAGTTACAGTCTCTTTTATACAAAAAAATATATATCTAAAAGATATATTAAGGACGATGGATGGAGGAATGAGCATGTCTCAACAAATCAAAATTGCCTTAGTAATGGCAATGAGTTTATTTATGGAAATATTAGATGGTACGATTGTTACAACAGCTTTACCCAAAATGGCGACCACTTTTTCAACAAGTATGTCACAAATCTCACTTTTAATCAGTGCGTATTTAGTCACAGTGGCGATTTTTATCCCAATGAGTGGCTGGTTAGCCAATTATTTTGGTAAGAAAAAAATCTGGCTTCTGGCTGTTTTCCTATTTACCATTAGTTCATTAGGGAGCGCCCTTGCGCCTAGTTTTGGGGTTCTTTTAGGAATGCGAATGTTGCAAGGTTTCTCTGGAGCGTTGATGACACCTACTGCACGATTGATCGTTTTTGAAAAAACGCCAGTCGACCAACTATTAAAAATGACGAGTTATCTTGTTTGGCCAGCATTAATCGCACCTGCGATCGCTCCTATAATGGGTGGAGCAATCATTACCTATTTAAGTTGGCATTGGATTTTTTTGATCAATTTGCCAATCGGTATGTCGATCTTGATTCTAGGATATTCATTGATTCCGTCAGACCAAGACCTGATCAAAAATAAATTTGATTGGCTCGGTTTTGTGGAAATGGCAACGGCATCCACCTTACTGGTAGTCGGTGCAGAATTATCTTCACGAGACGGTCTTTCATTTGAGATAGCAGGAATTGTGTGTATCGTGAGTGGAATAATATTTCTTTTGTTCACATATCAACATTTAAATAAAGTCGAACACCCCTTATTTTCATTAAAGGCTCTTTCAAAGACTTCTTTTAGAATTGGCCAAACCAGTGGGGCAATCCTATGGTTATCTGTCGGAGCGATGCCATACTTGTTGACGATCTATTTACAAAATATTTTTCATTGGTCAGCAGTCGTTGCAGGAAGTTATGTTATTTTCATTTTTATTGGAAATATTGGGATCAAACCCTTCACGACATCGATTATTCGCTCACTTAACTACAAAGGGGCATTGATTGCGTCATTCCTCATGATTTTGAGTAGTTCTTTCTGTTTAGTTTTCATTGAATCAACCACGTTTCCAGCGATTATTATGTTACTAGCTTTTGCCTCAGGAATCGGACGCTCGCTCGCACTCACAGCGTTTATGGGATTAAGTTTATCAGAAATTCCACCACAAGAACGCAATAGCGCCAATACATTGAATACAGTTGTCCAATCTTTAGCTCAAGGATTAGGGGTATCATTTATTACGTTGGTGATTCATTTATTGGAAATCCAATTGTCGATCCCACTGGCTTATAGCCTAGGTTTTGCTGTTTTAGGGGCGCTAATGCTTCTGCCAATCATTGAAATCCTAAAAATCCCACAAACAATGGGCATAGCGACAATGAAGAAATAAATCTAAATATAGTAGACAGGTAGATTTATTGAAGAAAGATTTGTACTAAGGGTACTTTACAATCAAAAATCTACTAAAAAACTAGTCCTTCGCTGACTTGATTGAGCGAGGGGCTAGTTTATGTAGCGTTTTATCGAAAAGCCACATTGGTAGTAAGTTGAATAACGACACTTCGATTCAAACAAACGCCAACTCTATTACCAATAAGCAAATCAAGGATCATAGATTAGCGAGTCAGTACAAGCAATTGTTTTAAGTAATTGGCTAAAAACTCTGAATGACTATTCTGATTTTTTGATCAACACAAGAACAAGTAACAATCCAATCTTTCCAAATAGGAAAAATCCTTTGTGTGACTCGGACACAAGTTAGCTTTCCTTAAAATATAATCGAGCCTTTTTGATAAAGTTTCTTTGAGTATAGGAGAGGAATGTCACCCAGTAAACGATAATTCAAACCAATGATAATCAACGAGAACGCCTAAAAAAATCTGTAATCTTCACAATAGTTCTAATAAGCGAAGTATCAACGAATTGATTCTTTTAATAAAAATTATTTAAAAATTTTTATTATATAACAAATTAATACTCTTGTTATTGATTTACAATGTAATTGTCAGAACGATAAGCGAGAGGAGAAAATAATGGTTTTTAAATTCTTACAAAAATTCAAAGAAGCCAATCAACTGGAAAGCAGCGCTCAAGAAGTGGTTTCCAAACAATACTTAGAAATAAGAAAAACGTCTTTTGTGCAAAAGAAAGATGAGAAGATCGTAATCGACTTTTTAAGTGACATGGATAAAGATTTCGGTAGTAGCCAAGATGATCGAGTGAGGCAAGGAGAACATTTTGAGCAATTTTTAGCAGCAGCTTTCCGATTAGCAGGATACGGGGTTGAGATAACGAAGAAAAGTTATGTCAAAGATCATCGTAAGTATGTGGGAGATGGAGGTGTCGATTTAATTTTGACGAAAGAAAAAAAGCGGATCGCGGTACAAGCAAAATCCAATCGCTTAAACGCAAAACCCACACCGACACTGATTGGACGTAAAGATATCACTAATTTTTCAGGAATTTCAAATAAAAATTGGGATAAAAAAATGTTTATCACCACTTCATTTTTTTATCAACAGGTCTATGAAGAAATTGAACAAAATGAAAAAGCAAAAGAAATCGAGTGGTATGATCGCTACGGGTTATTACAATTATTAAATCAAATCATACCAGATACGATGCTAAAATTTCAGCTTTTAAATTCTTTGCCAATGGGTATAAAAATATGCCCCAAATGTAGCGAAGGAATCATAATTAATTGTCGGAATGGAAAAACCGGCCATCTATTTAAAGCATGTTCCTTACATTGTGGTCATACAGAAAAGTTCAACACAACGGAATGATTACATTAGTCAGCGATTCTTTTTCCAAAATCTCTACATATACTAATACAGTGATACTTCGATTGAATGCTAGTCAATACTATGGACGCTAAGACAGCGTTATAGTTTAAAAAATCCACAAAAAATATGTGATGCAGCCATACTTGGGAATAATTCCCCGTCAATTTTTCAATAGAAAGAATAAACAGTTCAAACAAGTGATTAAGAAAGGACTCTAGAATGGATAAATGACAAAAATACTCAAAGTAAAGCAAATTGAAGCAATGAAATTTTATACGGATATCTATCGAGAAGCAAGTTCATTCAGAAACATGTGGGTAATCAAACCCTTTTATCTGTTTTTATATGTTCTTAGCCTATGGATTAATACGTTATTTATTCTAGTTATTTTGGGTAGTAGTTTTTTATATTTAACTGGAAATACTCATGCTTATAATAATATTGAAACAATCTTTTACCAATTCATCGTGGCGACTGCGTTTCTGTTATTCTGTTACTATAAAAGATATCGAACAAAGCATGGTCGTCCTAAAAAATACCATAATTATTTATATAAACGAAAAGCCGAAAGAATGCTCGACGAACGAAGTATCAATCAATTGATTTTTGATGTGGAATACTTGATCAAAAAGAAAGAAAACCACGGAACCAGTATGTTAAGTATTTACCAAAACTTTATCGTAGCTTTGTGTTTTCCCATTACAATCTATCTCATCCAAAATTTTTTTGAGAAAGGCAGTATAAATTTTAGTACTTTTCTAATCAGTCTTTTTCCACTGACATTCATTTTTGGGATTTTTAAATCGAATAATTTATTTATATTAGTAAAAAGCCTTTAAGTTGAAGATTATTATATGCTTGTTCATGTAAAAAAAGAATTAGAATATATGAAGACAATCAAAATAAATAAGACCAAACGTTGAAAATCGGTATTTATGTGTCTCACTCAATCAATAGAAAAATAAACAGCACCTAATCTTTTCCAAAACAGTAAAACCGTCATTTTAGAGGTAGGTTATATTCAATCTAAAGCTCAAACTCATCCTCACAATGATATGGGGTCAAGCTATTAGTAAATATCTGGAATACGACTAAGGCTAGAGTGCGCGGAATAAATTCATAAAGAGAGGGATATTAGATGAAGTATATCACTAAAAGTTGGTCATTTATTTCTATTTTAATCTTATTAATCATTTTTGAAATAGTTAACACATATCTTATTTGTCAGTTTCCTATTTATTTACGAATAGGCATACTTATGCTCATTGGGTGGGGATATGAAATAATCATAAGACGTTTTTTAAAACATTAACTATAAAAAAATATGGTAGAACATCATGAAAAAATACTATAAGATTATCTCTGATTTACGTTGAGCAACTTTAGAATCAGCGCTTAATACAGTATTTTCAAGAAAATAAGATAGAATTAAAAAAGGTTAGGCTGGTTTCCTACGAGAACTAGCTATAATGATGCTGGAATAGCTATAGCCGGAATAATATAGAGGAGTGAGTTTTCTTGTATAAAAACTGGAAAAAGTATACGAAAAACCATCCCTACGCTAGTATTATCATTGTGGCGTTAGTAGCCAGTTTAATAGGTATTTTTATCGAATATTTACTGAATCGAGACTTTCTAAGAAGCGGCTTTGGAGTAACGTTGATTTTGATTATCGGGCAGATAGTTGTTGTAAAGAAAAATAAGAAATAATTTACTGAAATAAAGTGTCGGGGTAAGGAGAGTTTAAGTAATACAAGATTTAAAATTTTAAATAATAAATATTCAAGTCATATCTGAAATTTGATATGACTTTTTTGCTTTTAGATTTTTTGAACAGTATAAAGAAAATGATTAATTTTGCAGAAGAAAAATTATCTGTGGATACAAATATCTTGTTTTTTTAAAATGATTTTTTATTTATAACGTTTAGTTAATAGTATATATCTACAAAGTAATCTTTCAGAAATATGGCTAGTAAAAGTAAACGTAGACGATGTATAATAAAGATGTTTTAATATGTTATAGATATCTTGAACAATAAGATATTTTTTATTAAACTTTTGAATTTTTTTGATCATAATTATATTGATGCCATTAGGAGATACATTGTTATGGGAACAACACTAATTACTAAAAAAGATTTACTTAAAAAATTAGATATAACTACAGAAGTATTAAATTATTTAGTTAGACATGGTATGCCAAAAGATGAAGAAATGTTTGATTTTGCCAAAGTGATTTCATGGAGAGAAGAATGGTCAAAAAAAATATTGGGTAATATAGAAGTGGGTGAAGTTTTTACTAATAAAGAAGTTGCAGAGAAATTTAAATGTTCTATGCAAGGCGGAATGAGAAGATCCCATAAAACTAATACTCTTGTACTCTTTAGTGATCAAACAGGAGGCAATGTTTATAAAGATAAATGGTTAAATGGTATTTTACAATACACAGGTATGGGTTTGAATGGTGACCAACTATTAGATAAAGCTCAAAATAAAGTTTTAGCTAATTCAAAATCTAATTTTGTAAAGCTTCATCTATTTGAAACCTTTAAACCAAAAGAACACACATATTTAGGAGAAGTATATTTAGCAGGAAAAATATATACTGATAATGAGCAAGATAATAGCGGTAAAATGAGGAAAGTATATAAATTTCCTTTAGCTTTAATAAATCAAAAGCAATTGATAGAAGATAAAGAGATATACAGTCATGAAGAGAATCAAATTAGATATGTTCGTAATTTGTCTAATATTAAAATAGAAGAGGAGGCAAGAAAAATTAGCAGTTATAACAAAAAAATGGCTGTTAAATATGGTAATAAAGAAGAGTTTTTATTTTCAAAAACAAAAGTATATAAACGAAATGTTTTCATATCCGAATACGTTAAGCGACTTGCAAAAGGCATCTGCCAACTCTGTCAAGAAAAAGCACCATTTATAAAAGACGGTGTACCTTATTTGCATTGTCATCACATAGAGTATTTATCAGAAGGGGGGAAAGATGTAATTGAAAATTGTATTGCATTATGTCCAAACTGTCACGCTAGAATTCATGAACTTGAGTTGCCAGATGATAAAGATAAACTAATTAAGATTGTTGCGGAGAGAGAGTATAAACTGAATCACATATAAAGAAAAATTAGCAACTTCGTTAAACCTTCTATACTTTTATAGGTACTGTATTATGCGAGCGTTCGCTATAAAAAGACTGGGTTGTATCAATATTTGTTCGAAGTTCTTTTTCATGGTCTTCTGGTAAATAGGCGTCTTCTAGAATCATATTAGAAAATGCGTGAGATTTTCCAAGATAGGGAATATCTTCATAGTAACGGAGGAGCTCATACATTTTTGTAAAGTTCTAGGTTCGAGTATTAGGATCGGAAAGTCATTGTCAAATAAAGTAACTTTTACGCTTTATGGATATTTAAATATAAAATAATGAAACAATTGAACAAAAGAGAAAGGGTATGCTATAATAAACATGAAAAAAGGAACTGCGTCAACAGTTCCCTTTTGACAGCACCGCTAAAGACGGTGGCAAGTTATATAGTTATCTCAAAAAGGAGTAACCAATCTCTCGCTAAAGTGACGGTTACTTCTTTTTGTCGCTTTTGTGGGCTAAGGTTAGAATGCCAAAAATCAGTGTTGCGATCAAAGATCCAAAACTGATCATTAGCCCTAACGCTGCTTCCACAGACAAAAGGCGTCTCCTTTCTCTAAAGTTTGAGATTATGTGCATAAGCACCACCTCACTTTCAGATTAGATAGCCACCGTCATTAAACTTTACTGTCATAACTGATTATAGCATATAGGATTTGTTATTATTACCTTAAAAATAAAAAACAACTGTTCTTTTGTTTTGAAAATTGAATAGAAGAATAAACGTATGCTATAATGAAGATGAAAAAAGGAACTGCGCGAACAGTTCCCTTTTGATAGCACCGTTTAAGACGGTGGCTCAGTTTAATTATAGTTACAAAAAATAACCGTTAAACTGCCTAAGTGTAAATTGCGGTTATTTTTTGTCGTTTTTGTGATTGCTGATTGTCAGAACTAACGTTGCAAAAGCTATTGCAAACATTAGCGCTTCAAAAACAGACAAGCTTATCCTTTCTAGGAAGCAAGTCACAAATCAACATAGGCATCACCCAATTTCTATTGGGATTAGCCACCACATAAACTGTGCTGTCTCAACTATATATAGCATATAGACCTAGTTATTTTCTTGAAATTTCAAGTATAATTAGGTCTATTTTTTTGCTTAAAAATAAGAAACCAAGAGGGATTGTGAACTGAAAAAAGATCAAGAAAAAGGACAAAAACAAAAACTTTTTATCCGTGAAAACGTAAGTATATTAGAATCGATGGAAGTTAAAGTTATTTAGTCAAATAAGAAAAATTAAAGTTGCTTTATAACATAAGAAAGAAACAAAATAAAATAAGATTAAGGGGAACAAAAATCAATGAAACAACCAATCCCGCAGAACAAAAGGTTTCTGCGTATATCCATATCCCGTTTTGTGAGCATATCTGTTCATTACTGTAACTGGCTGACTAAAATTAGTTCTTTTATTTAAAAAATTCAAACAGTTATGACTTTAAAAACGCTTTTTATGATGAGGTAAACTAATAACATCGTTATTAGTTTACAGTTGTATCGTCATATAAGACAAATAAAATAATTGGGAGGATACATATTTTTAAATGAAAATTAGTATTACTTACATCTGATTTGGTTGTCTCTATTACTCCATCAATCTCGATAGGATCAAATGTATTTGCTAATGAAAATACAGAAATTTCGTTGAATCAATCAATAGACAGAACTATTACTGAATAAAAGCTTACTGAAGGATTCAGGCAATTATTTAATTTAAATATTGATGATTTAATCACTATTTTGAAACAATAAGGAATTGATCCATATACAATTTTTACTGCTAGCGAAATAGCATTACAAAGAAGAAAAGAGCTACTTAGGGCTAGGGTAAATAAAGTATTTAATTTCAATAACGAAACAAAAGATATTTATTTGAACTCTTATATTGCGACTACTGCAAAAACTGTTGGGCTTGCAGTGATTGTACATTATGTAGATTTAGGATAGCTCAAGCTATTACTGGTTCTATCGGAACCACGATTCATACAAGTAAAAGAATGATTATTCGTGTAAATAAACAACCAGGATGAAAAGGGGTTCGAATATTGATTGTTGAGTAATCATAAGTGTACGCAGCCAATAAAGTAAAGAAATCTTGATTGGCTGGTGTTTTATATGAATTATTTATCTAAAATATGGCTATTTGTTCAATATTTAATATTACTAGTGATTTTTGAATTGATTAACATATTTATTATTTATCGTTTTCCTATTTATGTGAGAATTGTAATACTTGTTCTCAATGCTTGGGGATATGAAATAATCGTAAGCCATTAAAAAAAACATCGTTATAATCATAAGCAATAAAGAAATTGTTACATAAAATCATGAAAAAAAGACAACAGAATTATCGCTGATTGGTTAAACAATTGTTGGCCAAAAAACAAAAGAAATGATGAAGTACATAGTTAATGGGATAAGCAGTAAATAATAAAAATTAGTTAATGTGGATAAAAATGGTTTGAACAAGGTCATATCTTAAACGTAGATATGACTGTGACTATTAAAATGTGTTAAAGATAATGTCTCACATCCAAATGAAACTTTTTATGGCATTAAATTGTCGTTGTGGTACTCTACATTTGCGACGACTAGAAAGCATTTTCTTTGTTTGGCATAGATTTTATAGTTGTTGTGTTTTTTGTCTAGCTTTTTACTTTCCATAGGATAAGTAAAAAGCATTAAATGAAAAGGAGATGGATACTATATGAAAATAGGTAAACTGATTACTGCTGCTCTTGGTGTGGCGAGCATAGCAAATGAAGCTCGTAGTTTAGGACACCAAAATCAAGGAAGGGAATTAGAACGAAATCCGTATGTAGAAAACTTGGGTAGAATTAATTTTTTACCTGATGACATTCATCCACACGAAGTTCAACACTCGAAACACAACAATGGGATGAACGCTGACCAAACCTCAAGACTACTAGACGAAATGCAAAGAGATGATCCAAGACACCCCTATTCAGCTCAAATATCTAAAAAAAAATCTAAAAAATCTAAAAAAAATGATGAAATTCATCCACACAAAGTTCGACACTCGAAACACAATAATGTGATGAACACTGACCAAACCTCAAGACTATTAGACGAAATGCAAGTCGATGATCCAAACCCCTATTCAGCTCAAAAATCTAAACAATCAAAAGAAATTGATGTAGAATTTTCAAAGCATCTCGAGGATCAAAAAGCTCATGGCGGAGCAATTTATCAACTAGTGGAAAAAGAGTCAGAATTTGTCAAACTTTTAAAGAGATATATTACTGAAAAACCTGCAGAAATTAATCTATTAAAATCATACCGTGAGCAGTCTGAAGAATTATGCAAAGAATTACGTCTTGTGAGGAATGATTTAAAAACTTTTGTGAATAAGACAGAACAGAAGTTGGAATCGCTTGAAAAATATTTAAAAAATGATGGAATAGAGAATAGAACAGAAGTAGAAGAATATGAGTTTCGTTACCTAACGGACTTAGACAATCTAAAAAACAAAAAAAGGGAGGCCAATAGTTTTTTAGTGAATTGTAGAAAGCTAACAAGATTCCTAAAAAATGAGATAAACTACCTGAGAACTCCTGCAGTGCATTCTCTTGAAACAGAAAGTCCTACTATTTTTTCACAAGAGTCTACAAAATCAAAAGGAACCCATTTGGGTAGCACTTATAAAACGACGATAAGTATGCCTGAAATAACGAATAAACCTACAACAGCGCTACCTACTCTTTCTCCACAAGAAGAATCTATAGCAATAAGATTTGAAGATCTTTCAAACAATTTCAACATGGCAACTAAAAATATAAAATATTTACGTGAACAAATTAATGAGTTCCATTTACAGTTACGCTCGAATAAGAAAATGTCTCCTAGTGATATTCAGCAGACAGAAAAAAATCTTAATATTTTTGAGAATATCATCCTTCCAACATTAAAGTGTGAAAAAACGAATATTCAATATGCAATAATTAATGAGAAAAATTGTATAGAGTTGCTTGTAAAAGAAGGAAAATTAAGCCCCTCGTTAGCAACAAAGTATACTGATGAATACAATAAACTCATTAATAACTTTGAACAATCTAATAACAGAAGAAATAAAAGAGACCAGTCAATGAAACCTACTCTTTCAGAAAAACTAACAAATACTGCTATAAAAAATAACAAAGAATTTTCAAGAACTAAACGAGAGTCAACTTTTGAAAGGTAGTCTATAAAAAAGTGTGTAAACCCCCAGAGGTTGTATCAAGTGATGCAGAGTTTTTCAAATGGATAAACCTAAAGAAAAGAATGATTAAAAGAATTAGATTTAAAACGTACATACAACATAAAAGACAGAATGAAATAGCTAAGAAGTTCAGCAATTGAGGAGATACTTGTTGAATTACCATGTGCCTGGTCTTTTTTGATTAGTCACTGTATAAACATTACTGTCTTTACCATTACACTCATATCTCTTTATTGGCAGAAGCAGGCGTTCCGATTAAAGCGATCATGGAGCGAGTGGGTCATTCCAACATGAAAACAACTTTAGAAATTTATAACCAAGTAACCAATACAACCAAAGAAAAACTAGTCCAAGAAGTCGATTCTTGGATTTTTTAGTGGATTTGTTTGGAAAATACGGTTAGTATGCGTATATGAGAGGTTGTGAAAGCGATGGTATGCTTCAAGAATTAAGAGCGAAAAATCGAAAATAGCTTTCCATATTTTTGAATATTTTGAACTTAATTCCGTAGAAGCAATCGCTTGAACACCGTTTAAAGAAGGTCGAAAACAGGTACGACTTTTCGACGTAAGGAGAATTTAGTTTAATGAATGAAACAACCAATCCCGCAGAACAAAAGGTTTCTGCGTATATCCATATCCCGTTTTGTGAGCATATCTGTTCATTACTGTGACTATACCCACAAATAAACTAAAGCTAAAGTTTCTGTGTCAAACTTGCAAGCCTATTATCTTTTACATGGGTGGCGTTCAGGTATAATTAATAAGGAAACAGTCGCTATTAATTGATGAAAGGAGAAAAATTTGTTAGATTTTCATAAGTTATTGAGAAGGTATCAAGATTCATTTATATATGTTAATGAACGTAAGAAAGCAATGAATGTTTTGAAAGAAATAGTTGATGTTGAAGAAAAATCGATTGAGTTTTTACCAGAAAAACGCATCGAATTGTTAGTAACAAATGTCGTGAATTCAATCTATTTTGATCAATCAAAAGAAGTATCAATAAAGCTCTTTTATGTGATAAATAATGAAAAGAGTAGAAAATATTATCAACATCCATCTTTTATTACAGATGGAACAGATTCGTTGCTAGAAGATGACAAGTTATATGTCTTTTTTGATGAATCAGTTGGGATAATTGAAACAAATAGTTCACTTTTGGAGTCTGATGTTCGTATACTTTCTGGTATTACACATGAGAATGTTGAAAAAAAAGATATCTATTTCATGGATTATATTTCTGCTTTTGAACACAGAAATGAAATAAATAAATATTAATTATAAACCTACCATTGGATCATGAAGTATTATCGCTTGATTCAATGGTAGGTTTCTGTCTTTAGGTCCAAAGGAAAAAACAGTTACACGTTAGAAGAAAGAGATTCACTCTAAAAATTTTTAAAGTAGAACTTTATAAGAGAAAGAATTTGTCAAACTGTGACGAATTAAAAGTGAATGTATCTGTTTATACAAATCAAACAAAGAACATAAAATCTGAAGAAAAAAACGTTGAAGTGTAGGGGGTAGAGGAATCGGAGAAATTGACGAATAATGTAACTAAAATATCTAAATTAACAGATTCGAAAGACTACTCAAACTTAAAAAAGGTTATGGTAACCGAATATAAAACAGAATTACACGTAGAAGTGATTTTCTTGCATAAAAATTGGATACAATATACCAAAAGTCATTGTATATATTAGTATTAATTTCATTCAAAATTATTATTTAGTTTAAAAAGATAGAAGTAATAAAGCTATTATTTGAAAACACTTTTATAGCATAGGGAATTACTTAATAAGAAGCAGTGCACGGATAAAACAATCAATAGATGAAACAACCAATTCCACAGCACAAAAGGCTTCTGCGTATATCAATGCCCCGTTTTGTGAGTATATCTGTTGTTACTATTAACTAAACTACAGTTATTAGAATTATCATTACGCTTTTTTATAAATGTCGTATAATGGATATAAGTGTATTAGTGAAGGAAAGGCATCCTGAAGTAGTCCTTCATATAATGATCAAAGATTACCAAATAATATTTCTGAAGTGCATTATGCAGCAGATAATATCCGCTTAGTCCTACCGATACAGTATACTTCAAAAGAGTTGGAGGAGAGATTACATGACTGAGAAAGAACAAGTGCAACAAATCGTGAAAAAGTATAATAAAAGTATTGCTGATTTATCAGAAAATGCTACAGCTAAAGAATTTAAAACAGTGATGAAATATGTAGCAGATGAAGCCAATCGCAAGCAACGAAAATTAGTTGGGTTGGATAAATAATTTTGAACAGTGAAGTCATATCTGAAACGTGTATATGGCTTTTTACTCATTAATATTCATTTTAACCTTTGATGGAAAAATCAATCATCCCTTTATTAAATATTTCAGTTCTTATGAAGAATATCCTCTAGCAAACTTCAAATACTGGAGGATTCTTTTTCTAAGCGCTGATTTACTCATAAAAAAGTAGTTGGCTACTTCGTCAAAGTTTCTACATTTTCTTAGTGCATAGGAAAGCGCTTGATCGTTCGCCATAAGAATACTGACGCCTATATTGGCTCTAAGTTCTTTTTCATAGTCTTCTGGTAAACAGGTGTCTTCTAAATTCATATCAAAAAATGCATGAGATTCTCCAAGATAGGGTATATCCCTATAGTAATAGATTATCTCATGCATTTTTGTAAAGTTTTGGCGTTCAAGCATTAAGTTTTGATTGGTGTTGATGATGATCTCACCATATACTTTCGTAATTGATCCAAGCATTTTCTTACTTAAGTTATTTTGAATAGTAATAAGTCACTTCATCTGAGCGTTCATTATAAATAAAGTAGAGAATTAAAAAAATTACTTAAAACAGGAAATGTCCAAACGTCGCTATATGTATTTGTAGATATCTTATTCTTTACTGTTACTACTTTTTTTAATAAAAAATGGGCATGGAAAATTTGCGGTAATTGATATTAAAGAGTAGGAAGAATACGAGAATTATAAAATAGCGAAACAAGTTTCTCAAGAATTAATGAAAGCGGAGCAAAGTGATAGTGTGAGCAATAAAGAGATGGTGAAAGAGTTTGGATTATAGTTGATAGTTTTTCAAATTAGAGTGACAGATAGATTACAATATAATTCTTTATAAGATTGAGGTAGAAAAACAATTGTTGATTTTGAGAATTTACTCAAATCGAGAAGATCTTGTCAAAAAATGTCTGCTCTTTGTGGAAGGTTAAATGTAGAATGATGAAACAATTGAACAAAAGAGAAAGGATATGCTATAATGAACATGAAAAAAGGAACTGCGCTAACAGTTCCCTTTTGACAGCACCGTTTAAGACGGTGGCTCAGTTTAATAATAGTTACAAAAAATAACCGTTCAAACTGCCTAAGTTTAAATTGCGGTTATTTTTTGTCGTTTTTGTGATTGCTGATTGTCAGAACTAACGTTGCAAAAGCTATTGCAAACATTAGCGCTTCAAAAACAGACAAGCTTATTCCTTTCTAGGGATCAAGCCACAAATCAACATAGGCATCACCCCATTTCTATTGGGATTAGCCACCGCATAAACTTTACTGTCTCAACTATTATAGCATATAGACCTAGTTATTTCCTTGGAAATCCAAGCATAACTAGGTCTATTTTTTTTGCCTAAAATAAGAAACCAGGAGGAACTATGAATTTAAAAAAGATCAAGAAAAAGGAGAAAAAAGAGAAACGTCCGAAAGTGAAAAAATTGTCACAACAAAAAGCGAATAAAGTGGTTTTTACTGGCGTTTGTTTGCTAGTGATTGGCTTCAACTATTGAAGTAATTCGAGCAAATGTTGTGACAACTAATTTTGATCAACTATCCAAACAGGTGGGTCAATTAGCTAAGTACAAAAATAAATAAGAAATCTAAGAAGAAGGTTTTATCAAATTATCTTTATAGATATGTAAACGGAAATTCCTATAGAAAATCCAGAAGATCGTTCATTGGCAGAATCAGATGAGCTAACTCTCGAACAAGAGCTATCACTAGATGAGAAAGAGGCGAAAGAGGAGTTTGATGAACCACAGAATCCTGAAGAGATGGATAATCTAAATGTGACCGTGGATAACTTGGAAGAACTTGCATTAACCCAAGCAGGAAAAGCTTATTTTGATCAAGAACAAGATCAAGAATTACTAACGAAGTATGTGCTACCTATGAATCGAATGGAACAATTAGAACCAGATTTTAGAAGTTTGGAAGAATCAGAAAAACTTTTATTTAGTTCAATCGCAGAACAAGAAAATGAGAAAGAGAACACAAAAAATTCCTTCAATTGATATACGCCCTGGTTTAAGCTATACTGTATATACGGTATAACTTAAGGAGGCGTTTAAGATGGAAATCAAGGAAAGAAAAATTAGAAAAAGTGGAAATTCAATCGTTTTGACTTTGTCAAAAGAAGTATTGGAAAAAATTGGTGTAAAAGAAAATGATTTTGTTTATGTAGATGAAGAAAAGTTAATTGAAGCCATCAGTAAAAAAGAGCCAAAATCTTCATACGACTTAAAAATAGACCAATTGATTAATGATTCATTTCATGACTATGAACAGATGTACAAGGAGTTGGCAAACCATTGATCAACTACCTGACAGAAAAAGATATCATAAAAATGAATGTCCACTTAATCAGCTGGCAAACACCAGGTGAAATGACCGGTGTAAGAGATGCAAGTGCATTAGCTATGGCTGTAAACCAGCCGCGTCAGGAAATATTTGGTCAAGAGTTGTACGAAACGATTGAAGAAAAAGCAGCCATCTTAGGAATCAATCTTATTAAGAAACACCCCTTTCAAAATGCAAATAAACGTACCGCTTTTATGGCGATGGATGTCTTTTTACGGTTAAATCAGGTCAAAGTATCCTTTAAACAAAACGAAGCCATTGATTTTGTTGTCAAGATAGCTACGCATGATTCAGAAGATTTTGATCAATTAAAAAGAAGTGTTGTCGACACAATTAATGATCATATGATGAACTAAAAATTTATAATTAAGTGTTTTATAAAAAAGAAAGAAGATTGATGAGGAAATCAGTCTTCTTTTTTTGCGTAACAGAGGTGAAAAATGAAAAAAATTGCGTATTTAATTATAGCTACTTCTTTTCTCATGTTATTTCCATTTCAATTATTCTAATAAACATGTGACTACGCATACTTTTCGCTACACACATATTTCTCTTTTGGCAGAAGCAGGCGTTCCGATCAAAGCGATCATGGAGCGAGTGGGTCATTCCGACATGAAAACAACTTTAGAAATTTATAACCAAGTAACCAATACAACCAAAGAAAAACTAGTCCAAGAAGTCGATTCTTGGATTTTTTAGTGGATTTGTTTGGAAAATACGGTTAGTATGCGTATATGAGAGGTTGTGAAAGCGATGGTATGCTTCAAGAATTAAGAGCGAAAAATCGAAAATAGCTTTCTATATTTTTGAATTTTTTGAGCTTAATTCCGTAGAAGCAATCGCTTGAACACCGTTTAAAGAAGGTCGAAAACAGGTACGACTTTTCGACGTAAGGAGAATTTAGTTGAATGAATGAAACAACCAATCCCGCAGAACAAAAGGTTTCTGCGTATATCCATATCCCGTTTTGTGAGCATATCTGTTATTACTGTGACTTTAATAAAGTATTTTTAGAAGGTCAACCCGTAGATGAATATGTCGAGATGCTTCTAAAAGAAATGGAAATCACACTTGAACAACATCCTGTAAAAGAATTAGAAACACTGTATGTTGGTGGTGGGACACCTACGTCTTTGACTGCAGTGCAATTGGATCGTTTGTTAGCAGGCGCTAGGGAAATATTGCCTTTTAAAGAAGGAAAAGAATTTACGGTTGAAGCGAATCCTGGAGATCTAACGAAAGAAAAGCTTCAGGTCATGAAAAATTATGGAGTGAATCGTTTATCAATGGGGGTGCAAACTTTTGATAATCGGTTGCTGAAAAAAATTGGGCGGAAACATACCGCAGAGGATGTTTACCAAACAATGCGTTTTTTAGAAGAAGAAAACTTTACGAATGTGAGTATTGATCTGATTTATGCGTTACCTGGACAAACGTTAGAGGGCTATCGAGAGACATTGAATCAAGCACTTGCACTTGATTTGCCCCATTATTCATTGTATTCATTGATTTTAGAAAATAAAACGATGTTTATGAATTGGGTGCGGCAAGGGCGTTTAGAACTGCCTGATCAAGAAACCGAAACGCGAATGTTTGAAGAAACCATACAAGCGATGGAAAAAAAGGGACGTCACCAATACGAGATCAGTAATTTTGGGTTGAAGGGCCATGAATCAAAACACAATTTGATGTATTGGAACAATGATCATTATTTCGGCTTTGGCGCAGGTGCAAGTGGATATCTTGGGAATAAACGATACCGTAATAAGGGACCGATCCAACATTATTTACGTCCATTAAGAGCAGGAGAACTCCCTGTTTTGGAAACTGAAGTACTTTTAAGAGAAAATCAAATCGAGGAAGAAATGTTTCTTGGGTTAAGGAAAAAGGTAGGAATTTCCAAACAACATTTTTACGAACGTTATCAGCAAACAATCGAATCGCTTTATTCAAAGGTTTTGACAGATTTAGAAAAAGAGGGATTATTGGTCAATGAATCCGATCGAATTTATTTGACACCAAAGGGAACTTTTCTAGGAAATGAAGTATTTGAACGTTTCTTGCTTGAAAAATAGTTGTGAGAGGTCAATAAAACCTTTAAATTTCTTTATAGATCGATTAAATAATGGAAGGTATTTAGAAACCTATTTATATTCAGTGTTGATCTATCAATGTATTTATCAGAGAATGCCGCTTTTAGCACTCGTTAAATGAGAGTGCTAAAAGTGGTGTTCTTTTTCTTGACACACTATGCGCTTCTTGCTATATTAGTAAGTGGGTTAGCACTTAGAAGATATGAGTGCTAATGAGAGGTGAAGAAGATGTTAACACAAAGACAAAGTGAGATTTTACGTCTGATCATCCAAAACTATACGAGTAGCGGTATACCCGTCGGCTCCAAAACCTTAATGGAAGATGGAGTCAAGGCAAGCTCAGCAACGATCCGTAATGACATGAAAGCCTTAGAAGATGCTGGGTTGTTACTTAAAACTCATTCTTCATCAGGAAGGATTCCTTCAGCATTAGGTTATCGGCATTATGTGGATCATTTGCTAAAACCTGCTCGTGTAACCAATGATGATCTGCAGCAGATTCGGCTGTCTTTAAGCAAAGAATTTCATGAAATTAACGAGATTATTCAACAATCTGCTGAGATTTTATCCGAGCTGACTAGTTACACAACCTTCTCGTTAGGCCCAGAAATTAAAGACCGCCGTTTGACTGGTTTTCGTATCGTTCCTTTAAATAGTCGTCAAGTGATTGCGATTGTAGTAACCGATAAAGGAAATGTAGAAAGCCAAGTTTTTACACTTCCTGAAAATCTAGGAAGCCAAGATTTAGAAAAAATTGTTCGCATTGTCAATGAACGATTGGTGGGAGATCCATTGATGACTGTCTATCATAAATTGCGGACAGAGATTCCAATGATTTTGCATAGATATTTTCAGACAACTGAAGGGATATCAAATCTTTTTGATACGATACTCGGACATGCGTTTGAAGACAAAATTTATGTAAGTGGGCAAATGAATCTACTAGATTATGAACTCCACCAAGATCTGGAGCAGTTCAAATCGATGTTTTCGTTTATGACAGATACTTATGAATTAACCCAAATGATCGTCCCAACGGATAGTAACATCCACATCAAAATTGGATCTGAATTAGGAAATGAGCTTTTACAAAATATGAGCATGATCCAAGCAAGTTACGAGATTGCTGGACACGGTCGAGGTACAATAGCCTTGTTAGGACCAACCAGTATGCCTTATTCAAAAATGCTGGGTCTGGTAGATGTCTATCGTCAAGAATTAGCGAACAAGCTTGCTGATTATTATCGATCAATTGATTTGACTGGATCTTAGCATGAAAACGAATCACTGACTGATTAACGAAAAGGAGTGTGTCTTGTGAAAGAAAAAAAAGAAGAGTTAGAAAAAGACGTAGCGGATATTCAAGAAGATACGGAAATCGATACGGAAGCGACGGAAGACTCAGGTGTCTCTGACGTAGAAGCTGAAGAATTTGAGCGTTTAAATTTAAAGGCTGAAATGGAAGAGTTGGAAGATAAATATTTACGTGCTCGAGCTGAGATTGCAAATATTGCAAATCGAAGTAAAAATGAGCGTGAACAATTACAAAAATATCGTTCACAAGATCTTGCTAAAAAATTATTACCTTCAATTGATAACTTAGAGCGTGCTTTGGCTACAGATGTGGCTGATGATCAGGGTGCAAGTTTGAAAAAAGGTGTCGAAATGGTACTAGAAAGCTTGAAACAAGCACTTAAAGAAGAAGGAATCGAAAAAATCCCAGCAAAAGGAGAGGCTTTTGATCCGAACCTCCATCAAGCTGTACAAACCGTGCCAGCGACTGGGGAACTTCCAGCTGACACAATCGTCGAAGTACTACAAGAAGGTTACAAATTACATGACCGCGTATTAAGACCAACAATGGTTATTGTTGCGCAATAATGTCATGATATAAAATTAACTAAGATAAGGAGACGTTAATTATGAGTAAAATTATCGGTATTGACTTAGGTACAACCAATTCAGCAGTAGCTGTTTTAGAAGGAAACGAAGCAAAAATTATTGCAAATCCAGAAGGTAACCGTACAACTCCTTCTGTTGTCTCATTTAAAAATGGGGAAATTCAAGTGGGTGAAGTTGCTAAACGTCAAGCAGTAACTAATCCAAATACGATTTCATCGATCAAACGCCATATCGGTGAACCAGGCTATAAAGTAGAAGTAGAAGGAAAATCATATACACCACAAGAAATCTCTGCAATGATCCTTCAATATATCAAAGGATTCGCTGAAGACTATCTAGGTGAAAAAGTTGAAAAAGCAGTTATTACTGTGCCTGCTTACTTCAATGATGCACAACGTCAAGCAACAAAAGATGCTGGTAAAATTGCTGGCTTAGAAGTTGAACGTATTGTAAATGAACCAACTGCTGCAGCGCTTGCTTATGGCTTGGATAAAACAGACCGCGATGAAAAAATCCTAGTATTTGACCTTGGTGGTGGTACGTTCGACGTATCTATCCTTGAATTAGGTGATGGCGTATTTGATGTACTATCAACAGCTGGAGATAACCATCTAGGTGGGGATGACTTTGATAACAAAATCATTGATCACATGGTAGCTGAGTTCAAAAAAGAAAACGGCATTGATTTATCACAAGATAAAATGGCATTGCAACGTTTGAAAGATGCTGCAGAAAAAGCGAAAAAAGATTTATCTGGAGTATCAAGCACACAAATCAGCTTACCGTTCATCACAGCTGGCGAAGCAGGTCCTCTTCACTTAGAAATGACATTGACTCGTGCGAAATTTGATGAATTAACCGCTGATTTAGTAGAGCGTACAAAAATTCCAGTACGACAAGCCTTGAAAGATGCTGGTTTATCACAATCTGAAATTGATGAAGTTATCTTAGTTGGTGGTTCAACACGTATTCCTGCAGTTGTTGAAGCAGTAAGAAAAGAAACTGGAAAAGAACCAAACAAATCTGTAAACCCAGATGAAGTAGTAGCGATGGGTGCTGCTATCCAAGGTGGGGTTATCACAGGTGATGTCAAAGACGTTGTGTTACTTGATGTTACTCCGTTATCATTAGGTATTGAAACAATGGGTGGCGTCTTTACTAAATTAATTGATCGAAACACAACGATCCCTACAAGTAAATCACAAGTGTTCTCAACGGCTGCAGATAATCAACCTGCTGTAGATATCCATGTCTTGCAAGGTGAACGTCCGATGGCTGCTGACAACAAAACGTTAGGAAGATTCCAATTAACAGATATTCCTGCAGCACCACGTGGTGTGCCACAAATCGAAGTTACTTTTGACATTGATAAAAATGGTATCGTGAATGTTTCTGCTAAAGACCTAGGTACACAAAAAGAACAAAAAATCACGATTAAATCTTCTTCAGGTCTAACTGATGATGAAATCGAACGCATGGTAAAAGATGCAGAAGCGAATGCAGAAGCAGATAAAGCACGTAAAGAAGAAGTGGATTTACGTAACGATATTGATGCTTTACTATTCTCAGTTGACAAAACACTAAAAGAATTAGAAGGTAAAGTTGACGCAGAAGAAGTGAAAAAAGCGGAAGAAGCTCGCGATGAATTGAAAGCTGCTGTTGAAGCAAACAATATCGAAGAAATGAAAACAAAACGTGATGCATTGAATGAAATCGTGCAAAATTTGACAGTTAAATTGTATGAACAAGCTGCGCAACAACAAGCACAAGAAAATCCAGAAGCAGCGCAAACAGGTGCAGATGATGTAGTAGACGCTGACTTTGAAGAAGTCGACGGAGACGACAAAAAATAATCTCATTAAATAATCGTTAGCTGTTTAGTAGAAATGACAAGTTTCAGTAGAGAAGGTTTTCCCCTTCTCTAGCTGGGACTGTTATCATACAATACAACTTTTTGAATACGTTGTTAAACAATATTAAGCAGGATCTAAAAGACGAGTGAATCGAAGTTTATACAACAATTTACTTTACCATTCGTTTTTAGTGCCAATGCTTGAAAGAAGGTTTAGCAAAAGAGATCAGCTCTAAGAAATAATCCGAAGAATGCGAAAATAGATTCTCATATTTTCGAGATTCTTCGGATTATTTTCCGATAGTGCTACATTTAGAGTGGTCTAAAAGGTTAGTAGGCGTTCACTTTCAAGAATGATGCGCAAAATAGAGACCTTATTGTTTGGAGATTTGATGTGCATGATTATGCCTGTTGAATAACAGAAGTCATAAGAACAATGGGAGAATTTCTTGGACAATAGCTGTTGCTTTGAGGTAGTTCGATCTGGTCATAAGATAAGATTTGAGGAACATTCTTTCTTCAATTTGGAAAACTTGACTTAGGTATGAGCCTTAAACTAGCTTCCTTTTTTAAATACTTGAAAGTAGCAGTTTTTGTTTTCGTAAAAGTATGATATGATAACAAGCGACGTGGAAATGATGAGAACCAATAGGAGGAAAGCCTATGGCAACAAAACGTGATTATTATGAAGTCTTAGGGCTCTCAAAAGGAGCTTCTGAAGATGAAATTAAAAAAGCTTATCGAAAGCTATCAAAAAAATATCATCCAGATATCAATAAAGAAGCTGATGCAGAAGAAAAATTCAAAGAAGTATCAGAAGCTTATGAAATTTTAAGTGACCCGCAAAAACGGGCAGCTTATGATCAATATGGACACGCAGGTACCGATCCAAACTATGGCGCTGGTGGAGCCGGTGGCGGCTTTGGTGGTTTTGGCGGCTTTTCAGGTGGCGGTTTTGGTGGCTTCGAAGATATCTTTGATTCATTCTTTGGCGGTGGCGGTCGTACGGTAGACCCTAATGCGCCAAGACAGGGTGCGGATTTACAGTATACGATCGATCTTTCTTTTGAAGAAGCGATTTTTGGCGTAGAAAAAGAAATCAAGTATAACCGAGAAGAAATTTGTCATACTTGCCATGGAAATGGTGCGAAACCTGGAACACAACCAACAACTTGTCATAAGTGTCATGGATCAGGGACAATCAATGTGGAACGTCAAACGCCACTTGGCCGTGTGATGAGTCGTCAAACTTGTGACGTTTGTCATGGTACTGGTAAAGAAATCAAAGATCCTTGTCCAACTTGTCATGGTTCTGGTCACGAAAAGAAAGCACATTCTGTTAAGGTGAATGTACCAGCAGGTGTAGAAGAAGGACAACAAATGCGTCTGGCAGGTCAAGGTGAAGCTGGAGAAAACGGCGGACCATTTGGTGATCTATATGTTGTATTCCGTGTGGAAGAAAGTGATATTTTCGATCGTGATGGTTCAGAGATCTATTACGAATTGCCATTGAGTTTTGTACAAGCTGCTTTAGGTGATGAAGTAAAAGTGCCAACCGTTCATGGAGATGTCAAACTTAAAATTCCGGCAGGTACGCAAACAGGAACGAATTTCCGTTTACGTGGAAAAGGAGCGCCTAAACTTCGTGGAGGAGCTACTGGGGATCAACATGTGAAAGTGAAGTTGATCACGCCGAAGAACTTAAATGAACAGCAACGTGAAGCATTGCGTGCTTTTGCTGAAGCTGGCGGCATCAAAGTAGAAGAACAACAAGAAGATGGCTTCTTTGATAAAGTGAAAGATGCCTTTGGCGGTAAGAAAAGAAAATAAAAGAAAAGCAAATCAATAAATTCAGTTAGTGTCTCTGGCAGTTAGACCAACATCTAATTGCTGGAGAATCGCCAGCCTCTTATTGATTTGCTTTTTTTATTTAGACAGGAGAAAGTGGCAAACAAATAATTAAAGCAGGGACGAAAGAAGAGGACAAAAAGGAATCAAGTGTTTTTTTGTCAATTTTATAAATGCCTTTAAAATAAAGACCGTTGCAAGGGATAGGCATCCTTTTGCAACGGTCTTTAACAATTTCATCATCTTAAGGTTAAATATCTAGTACTTTATCTAGGAAATCTTTTGTTCGTTCATTTTGTGGATTTTCAAAGATTTGTTGTGGTGTGCCATCTTCTAGGAAATTCCCTCCATCAATAAACATGACACGATTGGCAACTTCTTTAGCAAAGCCCATTTCGTGTGTAACGATAACCATCGTCATCCCTTGCTTAGCTAATTTTTTCATGACGTTCAAGACATCTCCGACCATTTCCGGGTCTAGTGCAGAAGTTGGTTCGTCGAAGAGCATGATATCAGGATTCATCGCTAGAGCACGAGCGATAGCGACCCGTTGCTTTTGTCCACCAGAAAGCATTTCTGGATACATGTCTTTTTTATCTTCTAGGCCGACGGTTTGTAGCAATTTGATTGCTTTCTTTTCAGCGGCTTCTTTTGATTCTTTTTTCAAATCCATAGGTGCTAATGTAATGTTTTCTAGCACTGAAAGATGTGGGAATAGATTAAAATGTTGGAATACCATTCCGATGTGTTGTCTTACCAAATTGATATCGGTGTTTTTGTCCATTAAGTGGGCCCCATCAATGATGATTTCGCCGTCTGAAGGCTCTTCTAAACGGTTTAAACAACGTAGGAAGGTACTTTTTCCTGAACCGGAAGGACCGATGATACAAACAACGTCACCTTCGTTGATTGAAACATTGATATCATTTAAAACGGTATTTTCACCGTATTTTTTTACAAGATGTTCAACTAGAATTTTTTCAGCCATCTTATTTCACCTTCTTTTCTAAAACTTTTGCTAATTTTGTCAGAATAGTAATGAGGATCAAATACATGATAGCAATAATTAGATAGACGTACGTACTTTGTGTCGTACGTGCAACGATAATTTTACCAGTTTGCAGTAACTCTACCACACCGATCGCTGAGATGATTGTTGTATCTTTCAATGAAATAACGAATTGGTTCACGAAAGATGGCAACATGATCTTGATTGCTTGTGGTAAGATGATTTTTTGCATGGTTCGATTATATGAAAGTCCTAAACTGCGAGAAGCTTCCATTTGACCAACTGGCACAGCTTTGATCCCACCACGAACGATTTCTGCGATATAAGCGCTGGCGTTCAAAGTTAGTGTGATAATCCCGGCAATGAAGTCGGGAATAGTAAATCCGACGATACCTGGTAATCCAAAGAAGATGAAGAATGCAAGAACCATCATTGGAATACCGCGGATGACATCGACATAAATACTTGCAATTGTTCGTAGGGCTCTGATTGGCGCTACGCTGAATAAACCAAAGATAACACCAACAACTAATGCCAAGGCGAATGAAATTAAAGTTAATAAGATCGTTTGCCATAAACCTTTTAGTAAAACTTTGTAGTTGTTTTGTAATAGACCAGTTAGTGTAGATTCATCTTTGCTGGCTTTAGTAGGCGTATTATCTGTTGAGATATATTTGTTGATGATTTTATCGTATTCGCCAGTTCGTTTTAATTCTTTTAGACCTTCGTTGAACATTTGTAATAGTTCAGGATTTTGGCCTTTTTTCACAGCAAAAGCGTATTTACCACCAGATTCTTTAGCAATCGGTGTTTCTAATTGTTGATTGTTTTTAATTGCATAGCCGATAACAGGGTAGTCGTCCATCATGGCGTCAATTGCGCCAACTCTCAATCCGTCATATAACTGATCTGCAGAATCGAAGTACTTGATGGTATAGCCGTACTGGTCTTCGTGGGCATTTAAAAAATCAGCACTTTCAGTTCCAACTTTGGCACCTACTGTTTTTCCTTTTAGGTCTTCATAGGACTTGATTGAATTGTCTCCTTTTTTGACAGCGATTTGAATCCCGCTTTCAAAATAAGGATCTGAGAAATCATAGCTTTTTTTTCGTTCATCGGTCACAGTCATTCCTGCGATCATTCCATCTGCTTGACCAGATTCTAACGCTTGTAGCGCAGCAGAGAAACCACGATAATCCATACGTAGGTTAAATCCTTGCAGTTTGGAGATTGCCTCCATTAATCCAACATCAATTCCCTCGTATTTGCCTTCAGCGTTTTGAAACTCGAAAGGTGCAAAAGCTGAATCGCTGGCAATGACATACGTCTCTTTCTTAGGTTCTATTTTTTGCATCGTCTCGCTCGTACTTGAGTCAGCAGTAGTTTTATCGTCAGCTTGTACAGGATTGCTAAGCGCAAATGTGACAAGTCCTGTCATTATGAAAATAATCGTATGAAGCAAATGCTTTTTTTTCATAATTAACCTCCTAAAATTTCAATAACTTTTCATATTTTCCTATTATATGCGAAAACTAATAATAGATACAAGCTGAGTTGCTGAAAAAAATAAAAAAAATGTCATTTTGTAACAATCTATGTTATAAAATGTAACATAATAAATGTAGAGAGGAATCTGACGTAAGATAAATAATTACTTAAGGGACATTATTGATATATAATTTTGCTGCCTAATTTACTACATAATACATGTATGAATTTATATAATATAGTAGAAAAGAAAAAAACTCAAAAGTAGCGAAAGTATGTTCGGTGTGGTATAATAAATCAACAAGGAATGCCTTTGCTTTCCTTTTCTTTTTTGTGGTCGTAAAATGAAGAGGAAAGAATGAAAAGGAGGATGAAATATGATAGAAAGAGATACCTCCCGACACTTTGAGTTGGTGTCAAAATATCAACCAGCAGGAGATCAACCCGAAGCCATTACACAGTTAGTTGATGGGGTAGTTGGTGGAAAGAAAGCTCAGATACTTTTAGGAGCAACTGGTACAGGGAAGACGTACACCGTTTCGAATTTGATTGAAAAAGTGAATAAGCCAACATTGATTATTGCCCACAATAAAACATTAGCTGGACAATTATATGGGGAGTTCAAAGAATTTTTCCCCAATAATGCAGTTGAATATTTTGTATCTTATTACGATTATTATCAACCTGAAGCTTATGTCCCTTCAAGTGATACTTACATTGAAAAGGATTCTAGTGTCAATGATGAAATTGATAAATTACGACATTCGGCAACCAGTTCGTTATTAGAACGAAATGACGTGATCGTGATTGCTTCTGTTTCTTGCATCTTTGGTTTGGGTTCACCTTTTGAGTATCAAAAACAAGTCGTTTCAATTAGACAAGGAGCTGAGCTTGATCGTAATCAATTGATTCGTGATTTAGTTAGTATCCAATTTGAGCGCAACGATATTGATTTTCAACGTGGTCGTTTTCGAGTACGTGGGGACGTTGTGGAGATTTTCCCAGCCAGTCGGGATGAACGTGCGTTGCGTGTTGAATTTTTTGGTGATGAGGTCGAAAGGATTCGTGAAGTCAATGCGTTGACTGGTGAGGTCTTGGGAGAAACTGAGCATGTGGCGATATTTCCAGCGACTCACTTTGTTACAAATGATGAACACATGGAACATGCGGTTGCAAATATCAAAGCGGAACTGGAACAACGTTTGACAGTTTTGCGGAATGAGAATAAATTGTTAGAGGCTCAACGGCTAGAACAACGAACGAACTATGATATTGAAATGATGTTAGAGATGGGTTATACATCTGGAATCGAAAATTATTCGCGACACATGGATGGTCGAAAAGAAGGTGAGCCACCATACACATTACTTGATTTCTTTCCCGAAGATTCATTAATGATTATTGATGAATCGCATGTGACAATGCCGCAAATTCGGGGAATGTACAATGGTGACCGCGCAAGAAAACAGATGTTAGTCGATTATGGTTTTCGTTTACCATCGGCATTAGACAATCGTCCGTTACGATTAGAAGAGTTTGAAAAGCACGTGAATCAAATCGTTTATGTATCTGCTACGCCTGGTCCATATGAGTATGAACAAACGGATACAGTGATTCAACAGATCATCCGACCAACTGGTCTACTAGATCCAATCATCGAAGTGCGGCCGATCATGGGTCAAATTGATGATCTGGTAGGAGAAATCAATGAACGAGTTGAAAAAGATCAGCGCGTGTTTGTAACTACATTGACAAAGAAAATGTCTGAAGATTTGACTGATTATTTTAAAGAATTAGGAATCAAAGTCAAATATCTGCATAGTGATATCAAAACATTAGAGCGTACCGAAATCATTCGTGATCTTCGTTTAGGTGAATTCGATGTACTTGTAGGAATCAACTTGTTACGTGAGGGACTTGATGTACCGGAAGTTTCGCTAGTAGCGATTTTGGATGCAGATAAAGAAGGCTTTTTACGGAGCGAACGTTCTTTAGTACAGACGATTGGACGTGCAGCACGGAATGCAGAAGGAAAAGTGATTATGTATGCGGACAAAGTGACTGATTCGATGCGCAAGGCTATCGATGAAACTGCTAGACGACGTAGTATCCAAGAACAATATAATCAAGAGCATGGTATCGTGCCGAAAACGATCATCAAAGAGATCCGTGATTTGATTTCCATCACGAAAGAATCCGAAGATGATGCAAAAGAAACGGTTCAAGTATCCTATGAAGAAATGACAAGAGAAGAAAAAGCTACATTATTAATGAAATTAGAAAAAGAAATGAAAGATGCTGCTAAAGCATTAGATTTCGAGACAGCCGCAAATGTACGGGATATGATTCTTGAACTAAAGGCGTCAGAGTAGGGGGATTATATGGCAAATGATAAAATAATTATCCATGGTGCAAGAGCCCACAATTTAAAAAACATCAATGTGACAATTCCGCGAGATAAATTTGTGGTGGTCACTGGATTATCTGGTTCTGGGAAAAGTTCGTTAGCATTCGATACATTATACGCAGAAGGACAAAGAAGATATGTCGAAAGTCTTTCTGCTTATGCACGGCAATTTTTAGGGCAAATGGATAAACCGGATGTTGATAGTATTGATGGGCTAAGTCCAGCAATTTCAATTGATCAAAAAACAACTAGTAAAAACCCTCGTTCAACAGTAGGAACTGTCACAGAAATCAATGATTATCTCCGATTGCTGTTTGCACGTGTGGGGCATCCTATCTGTCCGAATGATCACATTGAGATCACCAGCCAATCTATTGATCAAATGGCTGATAAAGTTTTAGAATTACCTGAACGGACTAAGATTCAAGTTCTTGCGCCGATCATTGTCAAGAAAAAAGGCCAACATAAAAAAGTTTTTGAACGTATTCAAAAAGAAGGATACGTACGTGTTCGAGTGGATGGAGAAATCTATGACTTAAGTGAAGTACCAGAATTAGAAAAAAATAAAAAGCATGATATCGCAATTGTCATAGACCGTGTCATCATAAAAGAAGGAATCCGTTCACGTTTGTTTGATTCAATCGAAGCTGCCTTGCGTTTAGCAGAAGGCTATGTTTTGATTGATGTCATCGGAGAAGAGGAAATGCTGTTTAGCGAGCATTACGCTTGTCCTTATTGTGGCTTTACTGTTGGTGAATTGGAACCAAGACTGTTTTCTTTCAATGCGCCATTTGGTGCTTGTCCTGATTGTGATGGTCTTGGTGTCAAATTAGAAGTGGACCAAGATTTAGTGATACCTGATCGTACGAAGACGTTGAGTCAAGGAGCTATCGTCCCTTGGAATCCAATCAGTTCACAATACTATCCACAGATGCTGGCTCAAGCCTGTGAAAGTTATGGGATTGATATGGAGACGCCTTTTGAAGAGTTGCCACTTGAACATCAAGAAATCGTGCTCAATGGGACAGACGAGCTGTTCCATTTCCACTATGAGAATGATTTCGGTGGTGTTCGTGATGTTGAAACAACTTTTGAAGGGGTATTGAAAAACATTAAGCGTCGGTACCATGATACAAACAGTGATTTCACAAGAGAGCAAATGAGACAATATATGACTGAATTGACTTGTCAAACTTGTCATGGGTATCGTTTGAATCCTCAAGCTTTATCCGTTCAAATCAATGGGACGAATATTGGACAAACGAACGAGTTGTCTATCCAAAAAGCGGTCAACTTCTTTTCAAATTTGACCCTTTCAGACCAAGAAAAAGTAATAGCTAAACCGATTTTAAAAGAAGTGAATGATCGACTTTCATTTTTAGAAAATGTTGGTCTCGATTATTTAACGCTGAGTCGTGCATCAGGAACTCTTTCAGGAGGAGAAGCACAGCGGATCCGTTTGGCCACTCAAATTGGCTCGAATCTCTCAGGGGTTCTTTATATTTTAGATGAGCCTTCTATCGGACTCCACCAACGAGACAACGATCGGTTGATCGGTTCATTGAAGAAAATGCGTGATCTGGGGAATACATTAGTCGTGGTCGAGCATGATGAAGATACGATGCGTGCGGCAGATTATTTGATTGATGTGGGCCCTGGTGCGGGGCATCAAGGAGGAGAAATCGTTTCAGCTGGCACGCCAGCGGAAGTTGCTGCTGATGAAGATTCTTTGACTGGACAATATCTATCCGGTAAAAAGAGTATCCCAGTTCCAACTGAACGACGAAAAGGGAATGGACAAGCTATCAAAATCACTGGGGCAACGGAAAATAATTTGAAAAATATTTCAGTGGAATTTCCTTTAGGTGAATTTGTTGCGGTGACTGGTGTGTCTGGTTCAGGTAAGAGTACATTGGTCAATAGTATCCTAAAACGAGCTCTTGCACAAAAAATCAACCGTAATTCAGCAAAACCTGGTAAATTCAAATCAATTTCCGGTTATGAAAGTATTGAAAAAATCATTGATATCGATCAAAGTCCGATTGGACGCACACCACGAAGCAATCCTGCGACATATACTAGTGTATTTGATGATATTAGAGATTTATTTGCACAAACAAATGAAGCTAAAATGCGTGGGTATAAAAAAGGCCGTTTTAGTTTCAACGTTAAAGGTGGACGTTGTGAAGCCTGCCGAGGCGATGGAATTATTAAGATTGAAATGCACTTTCTACCTGATGTTTACGTTCCTTGTGAAGTTTGTCATGGGAAGCGATATAATTCTGAAACGCTAGAAGTTCATTATAAAGGAAAAAGTATTGCAGATATTTTAGAAATGACGGTTGAAGATGCCGTTGAATTTTTCCAACCAATCCCTAAGATTCATCGAAAACTTCAAACCATTGTCGATGTTGGTCTAGGCTACGTTACGATGGGGCAACCAGCTACAACATTATCTGGTGGGGAAGCACAGCGGATGAAACTCGCTAGTGAATTACACAAAATAGCGAATGGTAAGAACTTTTATATTTTGGATGAACCAACGACTGGTTTGCATACAGATGATATTGCCCGGCTACTTGATGTCTTGCAACGTTTAGTAGATGCAGGGAATACGGTATTAGTGATCGAGCATAACCTTGATGTTATTAAAACCGCTGATCATATTATTGATCTTGGACCAGAAGGCGGGGAAGGTGGCGGTACGATTTTAGCCACTGGTACACCTGAAGAAATCATTGAGGTGAAAGAGAGTTATACTGGTCGATACTTAAAAAAAATCATGAATGGTGAAAACCAACTGGATAGTTAAAAAAAAATTAAAATCAAGTATCTATTCTTGTTTTATTGACCAGTATAGACTAAAATACGAAACATGGTAGTTCTTTCTACACTAATTGGTATAGATAAAAACTTCCTATAAGTTCAATCCGTTCAAAAAAGAATTGAGCAATCGGAGGAGATTCCTTTGATTGCTTTTTTCTTTATGGTATGATATTCCTTGTGTAGTTGAAAAAGAAAACTAGAGATTATGAGTAAGTGAGAGATAATGATGAACAGTAATGTAAACGAAGAATTTATTCCTATTTTATTGGGTAGCGACATGAATGTCTATGGAATGGCACGTTCATTTCATGAATCGTATGGCAAAGTTTGCCAGGCGTATGCATCAAATCAGTTGGCACCAACTCGCTATAGCAAAATCGTCAAAGTTGACGTAATTCCTGGCTTTGATAAAGATCCGGTCTTTATTGAGTCCATGTTACGTTTAGCAAGAGAGAAATATTCAGATCAAACGAAGAAGTATCTCTTGATCGCATGTGGAGATGGCTATGCAGAACTGATTTCACAGCATAAAGAAGAACTCTCAAAGTATTTTATTTGTCCTTACATCGATTATTCGTTATTTAAACGTCTGATTAATAAGGTTAGTTTTTATGAAGTTTGCGAGGAATACCAGTTACCTTATCCCAAAACGTTGATTGTTAGAAAAGAAATGTTAGTTGATGGGCATTTGAATCAAGAGTTACCATTTGACTTTCCAGTGGCATTAAAGCCGGCAAACAGCGTGGAATACTTATCTGTCCAATTTGAAGGTCGAAAAAAAGCGTTTATTATCGATAATCGTGAAGAATTTGACTTGATCTTAGGTCGTATTTACGAAGCAGGTTATACAAGTGAAATGATCGTCCAAGATTTCATTCCTGGGGATGATAGTAATATGCGTGTGTTAAATGCTTATGTCGATGAAAACCATCAAGTAAGAATGATGTGTTTAGGTCACCCATTACTAGAAGATCCAACACCAGCTTCGATTGGTAATTATGTGGTGATCATGCCAGATTATAATGAAAAGATCTATCAAACGATTAAACGATTTTTAGAAGATATTTCCTATACTGGTTTTGCGAATTTTGATATGAAATACGATCCAAGAGATGGTGAATACAAACTTTTTGAAATCAACCTTCGTCAGGGAAGAAGCAGTTTCTTTGTCACTCTTAATGGCTTGAATTTAGCAAAATTTGTGACAGAAGACCGTGTATTTGAAGTTCCATTCACAGGGACTACCTATGGGACGAGCCAATCGGATCAAGCAAAATTATGGATGGGTGTACCTAACAAGGTCTTTTTAACTTATGCAAAAGCAAATGAAGACAAAAAAGTTGCAGAAAAAATGATTAAAGAAAATCGTTATGGAACGACTGTTTTTTATGAGAAAGATCGTTCGCTCAAACGCTGGTTATTGATGAAGTATATGTTTAGAAATTACATTCCTCGATTTAAAAAATACTTTCATGTGAAAGAAGGTTGATTCATGGAAAACTTTTTTAGTATTTTGGGCGGAATGGGAACGATGGCCACAGAGAGTTTTGTCCGTCTAATCAATCATCGAACCAAAGCCTCAAAAGATCAGGAATATTTAAATTATGTATTATTTAATCATGCGACAGTTCCTGATCGAACGGCTTATATTTTAGATAGGGAACAAGAAAGCCCAATGCCTTACCTACTAGATGATGTTGAAAAACAAAATTTACTCAAACCAAATTTTATCGTTTTAACGTGTAATACAGCTCATTATTTCTTTGATGAACTTCAAGCAGCCACTGAGATTCCGATTCTTCATATGCCACGAGAAGCGGCAAATGAGCTTGTCAGACAAAATACAACTGGTAAAGTAGCCATCCTGGGTACGGAAGGTAGCATGAAAGCTGGAATTTATGAAAAGGAAGTGAGACAGCTAGGCTTTGAGGCTGTCATTCCTGATGCTCAACTTCAGGCGAAAATCAACCATTTGATTTATCATGATATCAAAGAATCAGATTATTTAAACAAAGAACTATACTACGAAATTTTGGCAGAAGCGGTGGCGCGATTTGATTGCGAAAAAATTATTTTAGGCTGTACAGAATTATCGTTGATGCAAGAGTATGTAGGGGAAAATGAATATCCCGTCATTGACGCACAGTCAATCTTAGCTGATCAAACGATCGCCCGTGCCTTACAACACCGACAAGCTACCATATCAAGTTGAAAACTTTTATGAGCAAAGATTAGGGGCGGATACCTACAGTGGTATTTGTCCCTATTTTTATCGACAACTTCATTTTTAAGAATGTTTAACTGGTAATGATACGCCCGGAAGTGATATAATTTTAGGAAGAGATATGAGAGGGGGCCGTTTGATATGGCTGATAATTTACAACTAGTAATCATCACAGGGATGAGTGGCGCTGGGAAGACGGTCGCTATTCAAAGTTTTGAAGATATGGGGTATTTCTGTATTGATAATATGCCACCAAATCTAATTCCAAAGTTTTGGGAATTGATCAAAGAATCGGGTAAAGTGACGAAAATGGCATTAGTGGTAGACTTGCGTTCACGCTCGTTTTTTGAAGAAATCCAAAATATGTTAGTCGAAATTGAGAATACGGATTTTATCGATACGTCGATTTTATTTTTAGATGCATCCGATGAAGAATTAGTCGCACGATACAAGGAAACAAGACGTACCCATCCAATGGCAATGAACGGTTTAGTCACGGAAGGAATTCGTAAAGAACGTGCGATATTGAATGATCTAAAGATGCAGGCCTCGGTCATTATAGACACGACGACTTTAACACCACGTCAGTTAAGGGAAAAAATCAATCAAACGTTTAAGACCAAAGGCGATCAAGGCTTTCGAATCGAATTTGTTTCCTTTGGATTCAAATATGGCTTGCCAATTGATTCAGATATCGTGATGGATGTACGCTTTTTACCAAATCCCCACTATATTCCTGAATTAAGACCTTTGACAGGAAAAGATCAACCAGTTTATGACTATGTGATGTCATTTGATGAAACTGAGCTGTTTTATAATAAGTTTTTAGATTTATTACAGACGGTTTTACCAGGATATATCAAAGAAGGTAAAAGCAGCTTGACGATTGCTATTGGCTGTACCGGAGGGCAACACCGTTCAGTTGCGTTAACAGAACGTTTATCAGGTGCTTTGAAAGAAAATTATAAAGTCAATGTGACTCACCGTGACAAAGATAAACGGAAAGAGACGGTGAATCGCTCGTGAAGATGAAAACTTACCGTATAAGAAAGCCCAAAATCGTTGTCGTTGGGGGTGGCACAGGCTTACCGGTTATTTTAAAAAGCTTGCGTAACCAAGGGGCTGATATTACAGCGATCGTAACTGTCGCAGATGACGGGGGCAGTAGCGGTGCAATCAGAGAATCAATTGCGATGGCGCCCCCTGGCGATTTGAGGAATGTGTTGGTTTCATTGTCGGATATGCCACAATTTTATGAAGATATCTTTCAGTATCGTTTTAAAAAAGAAGATCAATTTTTAGCCAATCATACGATCGGTAATTTGATCATTGCCGCTGTCGCAGAAATGAGAGGAAGTACATACGAAGCAGTACAACTCCTATCTAAGATGATGCATGTGGACGGTCATATCTATCCTTCTTCTGAAACACCATTAACACTCCATGCAGTTTTTAAAGATGGTACTACTGCGGTGGGGGAATCAAAAATTGCGGTCGATCGAAAAACGATTGATCATGTCTATGTGCGAAATACCACGGATGATAGCGAAGCCAAACCAGCACGAAAAGTTGTTTCTGCCATTATGGAGGCAGATATGGTCGTTTTAGGACCGGGTAGTTTGTTTACTAGCATTTTACCTAATTTGGTCATCCAAGAAATTGGAGAAGCAGTAGCTAAAACAGAAGCCGAAGTGGTGTATATTTGTAATATCATGACACAAAAAGGTGAAACAGAACATTTTACAGATGCTGATCATATTCGGGTGTTGCATGAACATTTGAAACGACCATTTATTGATACTGTTTTAGTTAACACAGAAAAAGTACCAGCAGGTTATATGGATCCCGAAATTTACGATGAATACCTCGTACAAGTAACCCATGATTTTCATGGATTACGGAATGAAGGTTGTCGAGTGATTTCGACTGACTTTTTAGAATTAAAAAATGGAGGTGTCTTCCATGATGGTGAAAAAGTTGTGGAAGAGCTATTTCGTTTGGTTTTTGGTTCCAAATATTAAACGGTAGGTTACTAAAAGAAAGGAGGAGAATAGGGTGTCATTTGCGGCAGATGTCAAAAAAGAACTTACTGGACTTGAAGTTCACCGCGAACATGCAAAGGCGGAATTAGCTGCACTTTTACGAATGAATGGATCTTTAGGGATTGTGAATCAACAATTTATCCTAAACGTTCAAACAGAAAATGCAGCTATCGCTAGACGGATCTATTCTCTTTTAAAAGATCATTATAATGTCCGAAGCGAGTTACTCGTTCGAAAAAAAATGAAATTGAAAAAGAATAATGTCTATATCGTTCGTTTGAAACAAGGAACGAAAAATGTACTGATGGATCTAGATATCATGGACGGAATGATGTTCAATGGGCATGTATCTGATGAAATTTTAGGAAATGCACAAAAAATGCGATCCTATCTAAGAGGAGCATTCATGGCGTCTGGTTCAGTCAATAACCCTGAAACTAGTCGTTACCATTTAGAAATTTTTTCCATTTATGAACAACATAATCAAGACATTTGTGATATGTTAAATTATTATGGTCTTCATGCTCGAACATTGGAACGTCGAAACGGCTATATTTCATATTTAAAAGGCGCAGAGAAAATTGCTGACTTTTTAACCTTAATTGGTGCGACGAATTCGATGTTGCGCTTTGAAGATGTCCGTATCGTACGTGATATGCGAAACTCAGTCAACCGACTTGTCAATTGTGAGACAGCTAATCTGAATAAAACGATTGATGCTGCAGCAAAACAAATCGAAAATATTGAATTGATTGAAAGTAGAGTTGGATTAACTGCACTACCAGAAAAATTGCAAGAAATTGCAGAATTGAGATTAAAGCACCCAGAAGTCAGTTTAAAAGAGCTAGGAGAAATGATTCCATCAGGAGCGATCTCTAAATCCGGAATCAATCATCGAATCAGAAAGATTAATGAATTTGCAGAAAAGTTGCGCGAAGAAGCAAGTTAAGTGAAAAAATTTTTAATTTTTTAATTAATGAAGATTTTGGGACAAGTATTTGTCTCAGAATCTTTTTTTATTATATTTCCAAAAAAGTTCTAATCAGTGTCCTTTAATATGTTAAAAAGTAAGTAGCAAGTCCCATTGATAACGGTTATTGCTACTAAAAACAAAGGAGAATAGTGTCATGAAATATCTGAATAAAATACTGAGAGCCAAGGTTGTTCAAGGTTATGAACAAGGAAAAACAGATGAAGAAATTGCAGATAGCTTGAAGATATCCCGTAAAACAGTGGTTGAAATCAAATTGCTTGAAATCGCATGTAAACTAAGTCAAGGATTTACGGAACTTGAAATAGCTGAACGATTTCACAAGCCCGTTGAGGAAATTCACAGAAACAAACACAACTATATTCTAAGACGTTTTTCGGATTCCTCTAGTAATAATTCCATTTCTGAGATTCCACCTTCCTCTAGGATTGACTCCATTTCTCAGCAGATAGGTGGTACGAAGGCGTATGTTCGTGAAAAAATAATTATTCAAAAGCTGAAAAAAATGGAAAATATCGAGGATATTACTAAGAGTGTTTCTATTTCATTAGGAGAAACTAAAAAGATAATAGAAAATTATGCAATACGAAAAATCTGTGAGGAAGAATACACACTGGAAGAATTGAATAAAATGTTGTATCTTAATTTGGCTGAGAATCCACGAGTCCATAATATCTACCTTGAAGTTAAAAAGGAAAACGAATCAGGAGAAAAAGGAGTAGAAAGTAGGAGACAAAATGAAATAATTAATTTTTACAAAGAAAATAGAAAAGACAAGTTAGAAGAAATAACATCAAATGAATTAAATAAATATCTAATTAATTATATTGCTATCCAAAGAAAGAAAGGTAAAAATATTGAGGAAATTGCACAAGAGTTGAATAGAAGTCATAAAACAATTCGAATGATAATAGCGCAATTTATTATCAGTGAATCGAGTAAGGGAACCCCTAAACAACACATTTCTACCTATCTTTGGTTAACAACAGCTCAAATGAAAAAAAATGTATACAACTATCTTACAGTAGAGTTAAAGGCTAATACAATGCAACATATTGCTTGGTTAAACAGTTCTACGTTCGATCAGATTCAATTAATGTATATCGAAGGCGCACTTGAAATGAAAAAATCCATTCATAAGATGCGCCCCAATAAAGATAGTTCAAAAAAATTAGCGTTTCTAAAACGCCACAATAAGGAGGAAATGAAGAAAATACGAGTAGAGTTCATTCAAGGACTTGAAAATAAAATAAGTCATGAAGAACTTATCGAGCAACTAAAGATTAGTAGACCAACTGCTTATAGGATACTTAATTTAGAAATCGCACGTAGCATATACCAAGGTTTTTCGGTACCTCAGATAGCTGAAAGACTACATAAAAGTTCAAGTAGTATAATGGGAAAAAAACATGCATTTATCCAAAATAGTTTTAAAAGGCATAGTGATATCCCTCTCATTGCTGAGAATATTGGTTGTTCAGAAGATTATGTGATGGAAAAATTAGTCGTTCACAAGCTAAAAATAAAGGAAAACATAAAGAATATCTCTGAAAGCTTGAATATTTCGGTAGAAAAAACTAAAACGATAATAGAGGATTATGCAATAAAAAAGATTCATCAAGGATATACACGGAAAGAATTAAATAGTATATTACCTGTGAGTTTAGATGGATATCCGAGGATACTTGAGACTTTCAAAAAAGTTGAAAAAAATAATAAGTTAGAGGGAGAAAGTAAAAACACAAATACCTTATTATTAAAAACACAACCAGAAAGGGTACTTGAACAACTAAGCTTCGAAGAGCTTGTCAAGAAACTAAGAAAAGGGATAAAAATTGGTGATATTGCAACCGAATTGGACTGGACTTCGGAAATGGTGAGACATCGAATGGCTGAATTTATTATACAACATTCAATTAAGGGAATGTCTAAAGAAGAAATAGGTAACCAGCTTTGTTTAACTCAAACTGACATAAAAGTACTTCCATATCAATATATTAGAGATTATATAGCAATGTACCATCAAATTCAAAGAATTGCGGAAAGAAATGGCTGCACGTTGGCTCAAATTTATAAGATATATGTAGAGGGGGGAGTTGCAAAAGGAGTATCCATTAATGAAATTGCATGTACGCTAAAGATAAACGAAGAAGCCGTTCAAGAGATAGTGAATAAAATTCAGAACGAATCTCAACCAGAATTAAACACCCCAGAACCACCTATCATTGAGAAAGCAATCTCTGAAGTTAAGAAAAATCTGATACAAGAAGGCACGATCCAACCACCAAAACCAATATCTATAGCTGAATCAACAAACCAGTTTCATCAAACCGACCCTGAACCAAATAGCTTAGATCTATTGGGTAAATCTATTATTAGTGAGTATAAAAAGAAAAAAAATATAAAAATGATTTCAGCTAAATATAATGTACCGCTAGAAGTGGTACAAAATATAATAAGCGAATACATAGTAAATAAAGGAAAGAAGGGGAGACGGATTAATGAGGTTGCGGCAGAGTTATATTTTTCTACCATTCATACAGGCGATGGACAAGTGTTATTTATCCATCAATCTGGAAAGGTCTCTGAAGTTAAGAAAAATCTGATACAAGAAGGCACGATCCAACCACCAAAACCAATATCTATGGCTGAATCAACAAACCAGTTTCATCAAATCTACACTAAATCGAATAGAATAGATCCATTGCGTGAAATCATTGTTAGTGAATATAAGGAGAATCAAAATATAGGAGTAATTTCATATCAATATAATTTATCACCAGAAGAGGTCCAAGAAATAATATGTGATTACATCCGAAATGAAGAAAAGAAAGGGAGGACAGTTAACGAGATTGCGACAGAATTTTCTTTTTATTCCGTTCCTAATTCCGATGGAAAACTACGGTTTATCCATAAAGATGAAGTGTTATCTCTAGTTAAAAACAATCCGTTGTACCAAAGCACGAGTCACCAACCACTACAACCAATATCTATGGATGAATTAACCAGACGTTTTGATCAAATCGAGCTTAGATCAAATAGCTCAGATCAAGTGAAAGGAAAATATGAAAAGAGTCAAGAAATGAAATCAGAAGGAGAGAGGAAGAGAAGGAATTCAGAATCGAATCCTGGCGCCCTGGACCTAAGTCTGAAAAAAGTACGGTTGGACTCGTCCATGGTTTCACAGCCAAGTCCATTAAATAAACAGTGGCCACAATTGAAAAATTTTTCATCGACTATTTCTCATGTCACTAAACAAGCGCAAGATATCAATAATGAGAGAAGACAACAGCATCTTGTTAATTCCCATGTTCAAGCTCGTTGATGAAGTTTTATTAATGAAAAAACTTAAAGAAAAATGGCGCACGGGCGAGTGATGTTTTTGAGTCACTCTTAACAGTTCAATAATGATTTGATCAGAAGTAACTCATACAGTTATCGATAAGTTTCGCTAACATCAAAAGTATAGAGATCGGAAGATTTTGGGACAAGTATTCGTTTCAGAATCTTTTTTTATTATATTTCTAAAAAAAGTTCTAATCAGTGTCCTTTAATATGTTAAAAAGTAAGTAGCAAGTCCCATTGATAACGGTTATTGCTACTAAAAACAAAGGAGAATAATTACTATGGAAAATAAGGTTAATAATAAAAGAAAGAAAAAACAAAAAAAAGATACAGAGAAACAAGAGATTCATATGAAACGCCTTCCTAAGGTTAGCCCGAAAAAACTAACGTTTCGGAAACGCCGCAATAAGGAGCAAATGAATAAAATCCATAGAGAGTTCATTCATGGACTTGAAAATAAAGTAAGTGTAAAAGAACTTACTAAGCGATTAAAGATTAGTAGACCAACTGCTTATAGGATACTTAATTTAGAAATCGCACGTAGCATATACCAAGGTTTTTCGGTACCTCAGATAGCTGAAAGACTACATAAAAGTTCAAATAGTATAATGGGAAAAAAACATGCATTCATCATAAATAATTTTCGAAGGAATGGTAATATCCGACTCATTCCTGAGATGATTGGTTGTTCAGAAGATTACGTGATAGAAAAATTAGTCGTTCACAAGCTTAAAAAAAAGGAAAATATAATGAAGATCTCTGAAAGCTTGGATATTTCTGTAGAAAAAACTAAAACGATAATAGAGGATTATGCAATAAGAAAAATTCATGATCAAGGGTATACAAGGGAAGAATTAAATAGAATATTACCTGTGAGTTTAGATGGATATCCAAGGATACTTGAGGTTTTCCAAAAAGTTGAAAAAAATAACAAATTAGTGGGAGATGCAAAAAAAAGCATTAAAAAAACAAATACCGTGTTGTTAAGAAAAAAAACAAAAAAGAGGGAAAGATTAAGTTTCGATGATCTTGTCAAGAAAAGAAAAATAGGTATGAAAATTGGGAAGATTGCAACTGAACAGGAAACGGATCTATCAATGGTGAAACATCGAATGGCTAAATTTATTATAGATCATTCAATTAGGGGAATATCTAGACAAGAAATAAGTAACCAGCTTTGTTTAACTCAAACTGAAATAAAAACATTTCCATATCAGTATATTAAAAACAATATATTAAAGAACCAAAAAATTCAAGGAATTGCGGAAAGAAATGGCTGCACGTTGGCTCAAATTTATAAGATATATGTAGAGGGAGCAATTGAAAAAAATGTATCCATTAATGAAATTGCATGTACGCTAAAGATAAACGAAGAAGCCGTTCAAGAGATAGTGAATAAAATTCAGAACGAATCTCAACCAGAATTAAACACCCCAGAACCACCTATCATTGAGAAAGCAATCTCTGAAGTTAAGAAAAATCTGATACAAGAAGGCACGATCCAACCACCAAAACCAATATCTATGGCTGAATCAACAAACCAGTTTCATCAAATCTACACTAAAACGAATAGATTAGATCCATTGCGTGAAATCATTGTTAGTGAGTATAAGGAGAATCAAAATATAGGAGTAATTTCATATCAATATAATTTATCACCAGAAGAGGTCCAAGAAATAATATGTGATTACATCCGAAATGAAGAAAAGAAAGGGAGGACAGTTAACGAGATTGCGACAGAATTTTCTTATTATTCCGTTCCTAATTCCGATGGAAAACTGCGGTTTATCCATAAAGATGAAGTGTTATCTCTAGTTAAAAACAATTCGTTGTACCAAAGCACGAGTCACCAACCACTACAACCAATATCTATGGATGAATTAACCAGCCGTTTTGATCAAATCGAGCTTAGATCAAATAGCTCAGACCAAGTGAAAGGAAAATATGAAAAGAGTCAAGAAATGAAATCAGAAGGAGAGAGGAAGAGAAGAAATTCAGAATCGGATCCTGGCGCCCTGGACCTAAGTCTGAAAAAAGCACGGGTAGACTCACCCATATTGTCACAGCCAAAAAGTTTTTCATCGACTACAACTCGTGCCGTTGAAAAAGTACAAAATGTCATCGAACAGAAATGGCAACAGCATCTAAATAACCCACGTGTCCAAGCTAGTTTACGAAGCTTTGTCAACGAAAGGTCTTAGGATAGATAGATGGTGTATCAATTCGTTTTTTATATTTTTCTAAATTAAGATCTGGATAGTCGCTCAATCAAAAATGACCCAAGGACCTTAAAAATAGGCTAGGCTATTTTGAGGTTATTTGGGTCTTGTTAGGATCGGAACGATAGTGTCAATCCTGATCAATAATGATTACAAGTACATGTGATAGTCAGGATTATTACTCGTTAATGTAATCAATTAGCTCTTCTTTTTTGATCGATTCATCAAAAATATGCTCTTCCAAAATAACAGTTGGAACAAAACGGATATTGGCAGCATTCGCCTCAGCTATAATTGCTTGAGAGGCAGGAGATTCTTCTTGGTAAGTTAGACCTAACTTATTTTGAGCATAATCTGCTACTTCTGCTAGACTAAGATTTTTCCAATCATCCTGCGAATCAAATACTTTTTTGATTTCTCGTAAAGCTACTTGACCGTCTGACGTATCAATATGATGATGCATCACATTCCCACGTTGCAAACTTTCTTTTTCTTTATCAAAAAGTTTGATCACCCGTTGCAAACGACCTTTACTTACAGCTTCTTCGAGTAATTCATAAGATTCGTTGAACCATTGACGGCAATAAGGGCAAGCCAGATTGATAAACTCTGCCATTTTCTTAGGAGCATCTAAGTTTCCATAATGAATGCCAGTTTCGGTATTTGTTTTATCTGCTTTAATGATAGATATATCCATGTATAATCACCTCTTAGATTCATTTTAAGCATTTTTCAGGAAAAAGACTAGTTTTTTGTTTAATAAAGCATGTATCTTCTCATGTGAGTACTTTTACAGAATAGGTAGGTTTTCAGGAGCTTTTGCGTTATAATAGGTGGGATATTTGAGAGAATTTGAACAAGGATGATGACAAATGCGAAAAATGAAAACAATGGACGGAAATACAGCTGCCGCTTATATTTCTTATGCTTTTACAGAATTAGCTGCAATCTATCCCATTACGCCCAGCTCAACGATGGCAGAATTAGTGGATCAATGGTCTGCTAGTGGGAAGAAAAATCTTTTTGGACAACCAGTTAAAGTGGTTGAAATGCAATCTGAAGCAGGAGCGGCTGGTGTTGTGCATGGTTCGCTCAAAACAGGAGCGCTGACAACGACTTATACAGCTTCTCAAGGATTGTTGTTGATGATACCCAATATGTATAAAATCGCTGGTGAATTACTACCAAGCGTATTTCATGTCGCAAGTCGTGCAGTAACGACGAATGCGTTAAATATCTTTGGGGATCATGGGGATGTCATGGCTGCTCGATCGACTGGATTTGCGATGCTTGCAGAAAGTAGTGTGCAAGAAGTTATGGACTTAGCACCCGTAGCACATTTGGCTTCGATTGAAGCAGAGCTGCCATTCTTGAATTTTTTTGATGGTTTTCGTACGAGCCATGAAATCCAAAAAATTGAAGTACTAGAATATGATGAGTTAGCATCGTTAATCAATCAAGAGAAACTTGCTGCGTTTAGAAACAGAGCGATGAATCCTAACCACCCAACTGTTAGTGGAACGAATCAAAATCCAGATATTCATTTTCAGCAAAGAGAGACAATTAATTCGTATTACGAACAATTACCTCGCATCGTACAAAAATACATGCAAGCAATCAATGAATTACGTGGAACTTCCTATGATTTAGTCACTTATCATGGTGCTGCCGATGCGACAGAAGTCATCATTTCGATGGGGTCGGTAGCGCAAACGATTGAACAGACAGTCGATTATTTGAATAAAAATGGCCGGAAAGTCGGTTTCTTGAATATCCATCTTTATCGCCCATTCCCAATTGAAACATTGTTGCACAAACTTCCTAAAACCACACAGTCAATTGCCGTACTAGATCGAAGCAAAGAACCAGGAGCTGGTGGGGAACCATTACTGTTAGATGTTCAAAGTGCGCTTTATGATGTAACAATCTGTCCTAAAATAATTGGTGGGCGGTATGGATTAGGATCAAAAGATGTGACACCAGATCAAATCATCAGCGTTTTTGACGAGTTGCAAAAAGATGAACAAATGAAAAAACGATTTACAATCGGGATAGTGGATGATGTTACCTATCATTCTTTGGCACCAAGACCAACATTGGATTTAACGGATGCTGAAACTTATCAAGCTAAGTTTTGGGGTTTTGGTTCTGACGGGACAGTTGGTGCAAATAAATCTGCTATTAAAATCATTGGTGATCACACAGACAAATACGCCCAAGGTTATTTTTACTATGATTCGAAAAAATCAGGTGGTTTGACGATTTCCCATCTCCGTTTTGGAGACACGCCAATTCGTTCTACTTATTTAGTTGAACATGCTGATTTTGTCGCTTGTCATACGCCTGCTTACTTGCACAGCTATGATTTAGTAAAAGGGTTGAAAAAAGGTGGCACATTTTTATTGAATACTTTATGGACAGATGAGCAGTTAGAAACGCATCTGCCTATTCGTCTAAAAAAATATTTGGCAGAAAATGAGATTCAATTTTATACGATCAATGCGATGAAAATTGCTCAAGAAGTTGGATTAGGTCGTCGTATTAACACTGCCATGCAAACGGCTTTTTTCAAATTAGCAAACATTATTCCTATTGAAGAAGTGATTCCGCTCTTGAAAGAAGAAGTGCTTAAAAGCTATGGTCATAAATCAATGAAAATCGTAGAAAAAAATAACCAAGCGATTGATCATACCCTTGAACTTCTCCATAGAGTTGAAATCCCCAAACATTGGCGATCATTAGAACTACCTAGCAAAAAAGCAGAGACAACATCACGTTACGTAAAAGAGATTTTTACGCCGATCAATGCTCAAGAAGGAAATCAACTGTCAGTAGGTACTTTAGTAGCCAACCAGATGACAACTGGCGAGATGCCATTAGGAACAGCAGCGCTGGAAAAACGAGGTGTAGCCCTAGAAGTCCCTGAATGGATCAGTGACCGTTGTACGATGTGCAATGAGTGCGCATTTGTATGTCCGCACGCAGCCATCCGCCCATTCTTAGCTGATGAAGAAGAGCTGACTGAAGCGCCTGAAGGATTTATCGTTCGTGATATGAGAGGACCTGACGGGTTAAAATATCGTATCCAAGTTTCCGTGGAGGACTGTACAGGATGTGGTTTATGTGTGGAGGCTTGTCCAGCCAAAGGAAAAGCATTAGTGATGAAACCGTACGAGGAACAAAAAGAACAAGCGGTCAATTGGGCGTTTGCAATGACATTGAGACAGAAAGAAAACCCTATGAAAGGAAAAAATACGGTAATGGCTACCCAATTTAACCAACCGTTACTTGAATTTTCAGGTGCCTGCTCTGGTTGCGGTGAAACGCCATATGTGAAACTTTTGACCCAAATGTTCGGAGACCGAATGATGATCGCTAATGCAACCGGCTGTTCTTCAATATGGGGAGGAGCTTCGCCAGCATCTCCGTTCACAACGAATGCTTGTGGGCAAGGTCCAGCTTGGTCTAATTCCTTATTAGAAGATAATGCTGAATTTGGCTATGGTATGTTACTAGCTGCTCAAACCCGTCGTGAAGCTTTAGCGCAATCTGTTCGTGAAATCATGCCAAAAGTATCGAGTGCGCTTCGACTGTTGATGGAGGATTGGCTCAACCATTTATTCGATAGCGAAGGAACACAACAACGAGCAGCTAAACTTCAGGCTGCGATGGTAGCGGAAGTACAGCAAGTCCCAGAATTGGAATCCATTCTTGAGCACAAAGATATTTTTGTCAAAAACAGTCAATGGATTATTGGCGGAGATGGTTGGGCTTATGATATTGGCTTTGGTGGTATCGATCATGTATTGGCTAGTGGGGCAGATGTGAATATCCTAGTATTGGATAATGAAGTTTATTCTAATACTGGGGGGCAAACCTCTAAAGCAACGCCAACGTCAGCTATTGCAAAATTCTCCGCAAGTGGGAAATATGCGTCGAAGAAAGATTTAGGAATGATGGCAATGACTTATGGGAACGTCTATGTCGCTCAAATTGCTTCTGGTGCCAATCAAATGCAAACAATCAAGGCGTTTGAAGAAGCAGAGAAATACCCAGGGCCATCACTAATCATTGCGTATACGCCTTGTATCACCCATGGTCTGTTGGGTGGCATGAAAGAATCGATTAAAGAAGCCAAAGAAGCTGTTTCATCAGGCTATTGGTCCCTCTATCGTTATAATCCAAGTTTAATTGAAAAAGGGAAGGTTCCGATGATTTTGGATTACAAAAAACCAGACTTTTCAACAATGGGCGATTTTATGCGTAAGCAAGTCCGGTTTTCTTCACTAGAAAGTGCCAACCCTCAATTAGCTGAAAAATTGTTTGAAAAAACGGTTCTAGATGCAAAAACTCGTTTTTACAATTATGCTTCACTCACTGGACAGCTTGATAAAATTAAAGAAAAACTAGAACCGTCTGATCCGATTGTAAAAGAAGAGGAAGTCGAAACGAAAAAGAGAAAAAAAGAACGTAAGATCGATGATGAAGCAGCAGCCAGAAGAGCTGCTAAAAGAGCAGAACGTGCAGCACGTCGAAAATGATGTTTTGATGTTTCGTTCAGTGATCCAACAATCTCATTCGGTGAATGATAAGCAAACAATTTAAAGGGCGGAAAAATCGATCGAATAATTTATGTAATTTTCTTGAAAAAAGTAGCCAGAATCGTCTCATATTTCCAAACATATGATATACTTAAAGGGAAATCTCAAAAGAGAAGAGAGGCTTTTTATGTCATTTCAAATCGGGGAACTTTTTAATTTAGAGTATTGGCAACAAATGTTTTCCGGTGACTTATTTTCTCTGAATTTTTTGGTAAACATACTGGATATTTTAGTCGTATGGTATTTGGTTTACAAACTGATCCAGCTACTAAGAGGGACGAAAGCGATCCAATTGCTCAAAGGCGTTGCCATCTTTATCGTGATTCGAATTGCGGCTGAGTTGATTGGGCTACACACGCTGTCATGGCTGATGAATCAAGTCATAACTTATGGTGTGATTGCAGCAATCGTCATCTTCCAACCAGAGATTCGTCGTGGGTTAGAACATCTGGGAAGAAGTTCGTTATTCAAACAAACGAAAAGCGAGCAACAAGAAGACGAGAAGATGATCCTATCCTTTGATAAAGCTATTCAATATATGTCGAAACGTAAGATTGGTGCTCTGATTACGATCGAGCGTCATACTGGTTTGGATGAGTATATTGAGACAGGCATCGCATTGGATGCAGATATTACTGGTGAGTTACTCATTAATATCTTTATCCCCAATACGCCGCTGCATGACGGGGCAGTTATTGTCAAAAATGGAAAAATTGCAGTTGCCAGTGCCTATTTACCTTTATCAGAAAGTATGTTGATTCCAAAAGAATTTGGAACACGTCACCGAGCTGCTGTCGGTATCAGTGAGGTCAGCGATGCAATAACTATCGTGGTCTCGGAAGAAACAGGAGATGTAAGTATCACTTTAGACAATCAATTGATACCAGGGTTATCGCAAGAAGAGTATTTATCGATCTTACGAAAACAACTAATTGTAGAAGAAAAAAATAAAAACAAAAAGAATGGGCTTCAATCTTTCTTGGACGCAATGACTAAGGGAGGGGATCGGAAATGATCTCAAAAGAAAAGCGTACGAGTATTCTGTATGGGTTTGTTGCGTTATTATTTAGTATCATTCTTTATTTCAATGCGAATGGTCAAACGATGCAAAACACATTATCTGGAAATGAATCCTATTCGCAGACAGCTTCTGATGTTTCGATCCAACTTTTATATGATACCGATAAGTATTATATCCATGGTTACGAAAACACTACTACTGTCAAATTGGCTAGTGCGAATCGTATCCAGTTGATGGCTGAGGCAAATGAAGACACCCGTACCTTTAGGGTCACCGCAGACTTAGCACATCTAGGTGAAGGAACCCACGAAGTGCCATTGAAAATCAAAAATCTAAGCAGCGCTGTCACCGCTAAGTTGCAACCGGAAACGATCACGGTTACAATTGAAAAGAAAGTGACCAAAGACTTTGAAGTTAAAGCTATTCTGCCAACAGAGACGACGCCTTCTGGTTATAATTTAACTGAAACAACTGTCGATCCAACGAAGGTCACGATCACCACTGGAGATAAGACTTTAGCGGAAATTCATCAAGTGGTTGCAAAAGTCAACCCGTCAATGATAACGGACGATGGTGTGAATAGCAATGTATCTGTACAAGCGTTAAATTCAGCTGGTGAGCCGTTGAGTATTGTTTCTGATCCAGTGCAAGTCAACGTCACGTCAGATGCAATCAAACCGAAAAAAAGGGTTAGCCTATATGGTATTCAACAAGGGACAAAAGGCGAAGGAATTAAGAACTATAATTTCAAGTTTTCCGAATTAGAGGCTGAAGTCACAGGGACGACGGAACAACTTGCTCAAATAGGGGATAGTATCGCTGTGCCTATCGACATATCAGGAATTACTCATCGAACGACTAGGACGATTCAGATTCCTGTTGAACAAGGAATGAGCGTCTCGCCTAAATCGGTTAAAGTTGAGATAACACCAGTGCTGGAATCGACAACTAGTGATTCTTCAGTCGATAAAAATCAAAGTTCGACTAAAAGGAATGACTCAACAACGTCAACGACAAAGTCGACTACATCGAGCACGTCACTTTCTAGTGTCCAGACAGAAAGCAAGCAAACTTCTGAAAGTACAGATTCAAGTGAATCCACTATGCAAAGTACACAAGAGAGTCAAACGTATTCTTCGGAAAATTAAGTTAAAGGAGCAAATTTACAATTATGGGTAAATATTTTGGAACGGATGGTGTCCGTGGCGAAGCCAATAAAGAATTGACACCAGAATTAGCGTTTAAGTTAGGTAGATGTGGCGGATATGTATTAAGCCAACATGAAACAGAAGGGAAACGTCCACGGGTTTTAGTTGGGCGTGATACCAGAATCTCTGGGCAAATGCTAGAAGAAGCCTTAATTTCTGGTTTGTTATCAGTTGGTATTGAAGTATTTCAACTTGGCGTCATTTCCACACCAGGAGTTGCTTATTTAACAAGATTGCAAAAAGCCAATGCCGGCGTGATGATTTCTGCTTCACATAATCCTGCACAAGATAATGGAATCAAATTTTTTGGTGCTGATGGGTTTAAATTAGTGGATGAACAAGAATTAGAAATTGAAGCATTGCTTGATGCCGAAGTGGACGAATTGCCACGTCCTTCAGCAGAGGGATTAGGAACAGTAGAAGAATTTCCAGAAGGCTTATTAAAATATTCTCAATTCTTAGTGCAAACGATCAATGGGGATCTATCAGGCCTAACCGTTTGTGTCGATGCGGCAAATGGGGCGACAGCAACTTCTGTCAACCGTTTATTCGCAGACTTAGAAACAGATTTTTATACGATGGGTACCAGCCCTAATGGCTTAAATATTAACGATGGTGTTGGTTCAACACACCCTGAAAAGTTAGCTGAAATGGTTGTTGAAAAAGGCGCCGATGCCGGTTTAGCATTTGATGGTGATGGGGATCGAATTATTGCAGTGGACGAACTTGGGAACATCGTTGATGGTGATAAAATCATGTTCATTTGTGCGAAATACCTTTCAAAGAAAAATCGTTTGAAAAAAGATACGATCGTTACAACGGTCATGAGTAATCTAGGATTCCATAAAGCGGTGGAAGAAATTGGCTTGAAGGACGTAGTTACTCAGGTTGGTGACCGCTATGTTGTAGAAGAAATGCGAAAAAATGATTATAATTTTGGTGGAGAACAATCTGGTCATATGGTCTTCCTTGACTTTAATACTACAGGTGATGGAATGCTATCAGGAATCCAATTACTGAATATCATGAAGCAAACTGGGAAGAAATTATCCGAGTTAGCGAGCGAAGTGACGATCTACCCACAAAAATTAGTAAATATCCGAGTAAGTAACAAAAATGGTGCAATGGAAGTTCCAGCGATCAAAAAAGTGATTGAAGAAACTGAGGCTGAGATGGCTGGTGAAGGAAGAATTTTAGTTCGTCCTTCTGGAACTGAACCATTATTACGTGTCATGGCTGAAGCGCCAACGGATGAAAAAGTAGCATATTACGTGGATAAGATTGCTGCAGTTGTTCGAGAAGAGATCGGACTTGAAGAATAAGAACTAAAATTTTTCTCATTTTAATAGTAATCGACTGTTATTTACAAAAATGTTTTCTTGTTTTTGTGAATAACAGTTTTTTTGTCCGTAGGAAAACAAATTTGGGTTGCTGTCAAATGCTTGTTCCAAGATAACTACTTTTTTGTATAAAATTAGCGTTGGGTTTAGAATATTCTCCGTTAAAAGTTGTTATGATAGAACTTTAATTTCTAATTATACGAAAAAAAAGGGCTTTTTTTATCTCTGAATAGATTAAACTAACTTGCGAAACAACTAATTTAGAGGAGGTAAATATGAAAATTTTCAAAAAACTGATTCGATTGATGATGATTGTTTTTCTATTTGTAAAACCGGTCATTGTAGTAGCGGTTGATCCATCTTATGCACCCTCTTATCAACTAGCAGAAGAGGTGATTATAAAAAATGGTGAATTTAATGATGGGTTGAATCACTGGATCGTTTCCAATCCTGGAAGTAACAATCCTGCACTTGTGACAGATGAAAGTGGCAATCATTATGTAATGGCATCAAATGGAGAGAATATCCTGCAATATGTTCAGTTAAAACCGAAAACGACCTATCAATTCACTTATTATGTGATCGGAGACCCTTCGTTTCCAGCAATTGTGGAATTTGGCACGCTTAATCATGGGGAAGGGTTTATTTCGTTGAAGGATGAGAGACATTATAATGATGCTTGGAAACAACATGAATTTAGCTTTACGACTCCGGAAGGTGAAAATACATATATTATCCGTTTTGCGTCTAGTGGAAACGGGACAGCATATTTTGATAATGTTCAAGCCACTGCATTAGATTTGGAAGCTCCTACCAATCCTAAAAATCTGAAAGTCAACGACGTTTCAAGTGATAGTGTTAGCTTGTCTTGGGAGGCTGCAACAGACAACGTAGGCGTAGTGGGTTATTTGGTTTATCGAGACAACCAACTGATTCAAACAGTCACCGGTGCAGACCTCGCCTATACCGACAATGGATTAACGGAAGATACTACCTATACGTATGAAGTGAGAGCAGTTGATCAAGCGGGGAATGTATCAGTAGCGAGTAATGCAGTGACGGCTAGGACAAAACTGGCGAGTAGCAGCCCACCTGCAGTGCCTTTGAATTTAAAAGTCACTAGCGTAACAGCTGATAGTGTCAGCTTATCGTGGGAATCAGCGACAGATAGCATTGACGTAATCGGTTATATCATTTATCGAGACAATCAGTTAATTCAAGGAGTGATTGGTGCGGAGGAAGTAGCATACACGGATATAGGATTAATGGAAGATACGATGTATACATATCAAGTGAGAGCAGTTGATCAGGCAGGAAACATATCAGAAATGAGTAATACAGTAACAGCTAAGACAAAACCAACAGAAGAAATTCTTCCTCCTGCAGCTCCTTTGAACTTGCGAATCGATGATGTAACAACTAACAGTGTCAGCTTGTCATGGCAAGAAGCAATCGATAATGTTGATGTAGCTAGTTATAACGTTTATCGAGATGATCAGTTGGTTCAAACGCTAACTGGTACGGACTTAACCTACATAGATACAGGGTTGATGGAAGATACCACCTATACCTATATAGTCAAAGCTGTTGATCCATCAGGGAATCTATCAGAAGCAAGTAATGCGGTAACGGCTAGGACAAAATCGGCAGAAGATCTGACTCCTCCTACGCCCCCTTTGAATTTACGAATCGATGATGTAACAACTAACAGTGTCAGCTTGTCGTGGGAAGCAGCAATCGATGATGTGGGTATCACTGGTTATCACGTCTATCGAGACGATCAGTTAGTCCAAACACTTTCTGGTACGGACTTAACTTACATAGACACAGGATTGATGGAGGCTACCACTTATACCTATAAAATCAGAGCGGTTGATCAAGCTGGTAATCTATCAGAAGCGAGTAATGCAGTGAAAGCAAGAACGAAAATGACAATTGAGGTGAGTCGCCCGTTGCCCCCTACTAAACTGAGATCAGCCCGTGTCACAGAACATGAAGTGGCTTTAATGTGGGACGCACCTAATGAATCGAAGGAAATCATGAGCTATCAAGTTTATCGAAACAATGTATTGGTAGGAGAAGTAGCGGGGGAAACCTCACTATATACTGATAAAGATTTACAGGAAAATACGAAATATTCTTATGTAGTTAAATCGAAAAACAAAGAAGGGAATCTCTCGGAAGAAAGTAATAAAATCATTGTGCAGACAAGCAAAAAACATGAGACTATTCCTCCTTTAGAGGAAGAGATAGTAAAAGAATCAACGGAAAAACCACCTGTGGCAAAAGAAACCGAAACAAAAAATAATGGAGCGATTAATAAAGGAAAAGAGGAAGCAAAAGTGAATAAGAATACTGCTAAAAAGGTGAGTAAACAGTTACCAGCTACGGGTAATAAAGTTAGTCCATTGCTACAACTACTGGGGCTAACCATAGTGAGTGTAACAATCCTGTTATCTTACAGGAGACAAAAAAAGAGCCATCAAGCAAAACAGCCCGGAACTAATGCTTAGCTCCTTTAGATGGGGGACTCGATGCAAAATAGGTTAAAACAATAAAAAGTCATTTTCTAACTGATCGATGACTACGCAAAAAAGCCAAAAAAACAATGAAAACTAAATTTCATTGTTTTTTGGCTTTTTTCATGGTGATACATGCTATATTTTTTTAACCTTTTTCCTATTCAACGGTCACAGACTTTGCCAGATTTCTCGGTTTATCAACATCAAGACCTCTTAGCAAGGTCGCATAGTAGGCAATCAATTGTGTAGGGATCACTGTGATTAATGAAGTGAGTAAAGGATGAACAACAGGCAATACTAATTGGTCATCTGATCGATCTAAGCCTTTTGTAGCCATGACCAATGTTTTTGCTCCACGACTTTCCACTTCTTTTAGATTTCCTCTCGTGTGTGCACCTGTTATCTCTTCGCTGATCATCCCGATAACCGGTGTGTTCGTTTCAATCAGCGCGATCGTACCATGTTTTAATTCCCCAGCTGCGAAACCTTCTGCTTGGATATAACTGATTTCTTTTAACTTCAATGCAGCCTCTAAAGAGACAGCATAATCTGTTCCACGTCCAATATAAAAAGCGTTTCTTGCATCCATTAGATAGTCAGCTGCTAACCCCTGTAAGTAGTCCTTTTGAGAAATTAGTTCTTCCATGCCATTCGCTACGATACTAAGCTCGTGCGTTAGATCGAATTCTCTAGCTGAAGAAAGATTTTTTTCATGACCAATTCCTTTAGCAAGTGCAGCTAAAACAGCGATTTGAGCAGTATAAGCTTTTGTTGAAGCCACGGCGATTTCAGGTCCAGCATGTAGTAAAAGAGTGTAAGAAGCTTCCCTTGATAAAGTAGAGCCGGGTACATTAGTGATCGTCAATGATGGGTAATTCAATTCATTCATTTTCACGAGTACTTGTCGACTGTCTGCTGTTTCTCCACTTTGGCTTAAGAAAATAAAAAATGGTTTCTCTGAAAGTAGAGGCAAATTATAACCAAATTCACTTGCAAGGTGGACTTCCACAGGAATACGGGTTAATTGTTCTAAAATAGGTTTTCCAACTAAGCCAGCATGGTAACTCGTTCCACAAGCAACAATGTAGATACGGTCACTGTTTTTAGCTGTTTCTAAAAGTTGTTTGTCCATCAGTACTTCATTCTCATGGTTCACGTAAGTTTGGGCAATCTTTCGCATAACGATCGGTTGTTCATCGATTTCTTTCAACATGTAGTAAGGATAAGTGCCCTTTTCAATATCAGCTGCATCAATTTGTGCTTCAAAAGAAGTTCGTTCAACTGGTTGACCTGAGATCGTTTCGATTGAAATCTCATTTTTAGTGACGATCACTAATTCGCCATCTTCAATTTCAACAAATTCTTTCGTATAAGCCAGCATAGCCATTGCATCGCTGGCGATAACATTGAATCCGTCTCCCAGACCAATTAAGAGAGGGCTTTTGTTTTTAGCGACAAAAATTTGATCTGGCAGAGTACGATCAATTAATGCGAAAGCATAAGAACCTTTGATTAATTGAAGTGTTTTGACAAAGGCAGATTTTGTATCCAGTCCTTCATTTGCAAAAAATTCAATAAGATGAGCAATGATCTCAGTATCCGTTTCCCCTGAAAATTGATCCGTTTCTAAATAATCATTTTTTAGTTCAGCAAAGTTTTCAATTACACCGTTATGGACAAGAACAAAACGTCCGCTTTGAGAAGTGTGAGGGTGCGCATTTTTTTGAGAAGGTTCGCCATGAGTTGCCCAACGAGTGTGACCGATTCCGATTGTTCCCGCTGTTTCGTTTGTTAGCTTATCCTTTAGGTTCTGAATTCTACCTTGTGCTTTGACCAAAAAATCATTTTCATGATTCGCAACAAAGATTCCAGCCGAATCGTATCCCCGATATTCTAATTTTTCTAAACCATTGATCAATCCTGGTGTTACGTTTTCTAATCCAATCATTCCGACAATTCCACACATAAAAAACATCCTACTTTCTATAATATAATCATTATGAAAGTTTCCAGCTGCTGGAATCGATTTTTGTTCTATCTTCACAGATAGGTTTTGATCGATCCTATAGAGTGCAGTCCCTAGGGTCATCCGCCGAATATTTCGATAAACCCTTTCCTCGTCATCTGTAACTACAGACCAGGCGCTATTCCTTAAAATGAGAATGGTATATCTAAACTCCTTTTTTGTATTTTTCTGGAAACTTCTTAAATGATAACGTTGTTGTGTGATGTTTGTCAATAAAAAAGAGAAAAAATAAAATTGGTCTATATGGTTGTGGCGGGAGGGTCGAAATGAAGTTTTGACTATCATCTTTTTGCAGACTTCGGTACAATATGAGAGTAAGTAAAAGAAGGAGGATGAAAAATGGCATCAAATATCGCAGTCTTGACATTAGGCATGCTAAAAAAACAGTTGGCCGAACTTGAAAAAGTAAATACAGTGGATGATGAAACCAAAATCTTTTTAGATACTGGTTGGGATAGTATCCAAGAAATTGCGCCTGATGCGTTGACTATTGGAGAAGCGCAACAATTCGTAGTAGAAGATGAGTGGACAAAAGAGAAGTTCAATGGATTTACATTAGTCGAAAAAGCAGAAAAAATGAATGCAACTGGAGAAAAAGAAACAGTGATCGTTATCAAAAATTTATATTAAGCGAGGGAGAGTATGAATAAAAAGCGTTGGATAGCAGTGTTGATTGCGGCAGGCTTATTGGTTGTTTCGTTGGTATCATCTAGCCTGACGTCAAATTCAAAAGAAGAAAAGCAAATGAGTGGTTTGAATAGCTTATTATATGGCACTAATGAATTATCGCCCACGGTTCTGGAAGAAGGAGATAGTTCAGAAAAAATCGTAAAATTGACTGTTGATGGGACGATCACTAGTGATGGAACATCAGGTTTGTTTGCAACAGAAGGATACAATCACGCTAAGTTTATGGAGCAATTAAATGCTATAAAAGAAGATAAAACGATCAAAGGGATGATGTTAGAAGTCAATTCTCCTGGTGGTGGTGTTTATGAAAGTGCAGAAATAGCTAAGACAATCAGTGATATCCGAAATGAACGAAATATTCCAATGTATGTCAGTATGAAAAATACAGCTGCTAGTGGCGGATATTATATCTCAGCCCAAGCAGATAAAATCTATGCAACAGAGGAAACAGTCACTGGGTCCATTGGTGTCATCATGTCAGGTCTTAATTATTCTGGTCTTTTAGAAAAATTAGGGATCGAGGATACGACGGTAAAAAGTGGTGCATTGAAAGATATGGGTTCAAGTACTAGACCACAAACGCCAGAAGATCAAAAAGTCTTACAAACTTATATCGATAATGCCTACAATCGATTTGTCAAAGTAGTCAGTACTGGACGAAATCAATCAGAAGAAGAAGTCCGAAAAATTGCGGATGGTCGTATTTATGATGGAGAACAGGCGAAAGCAGTCGGATTAGTGGATGAAATTGGGTATCCACAAGACGCGTTAAAAGCGATGAGAAGTGAGCAACATTTAGAAAACGCTCAGTTAGTAGAATATGAAACGAATACTACTGGTTTTGCAAACACATGGTTCGGTTCGAAACTTGCTCAGCTTCAAGGCCTAAAAGCTTCTGAAACAAGTCAAATCTTGTCTTTCTTAGAAAATCAAGGAACTGTTCAATCACCAAAGGCAATGTATTATTACGGAGGTGAGTAAGCATGACGAAGCAACCAGAAGATTTATCTTCACATAACAAGGCAGATCGTCCTGCTGTAGGGCCAGATCCGAGCTTTTCTCAAAAAGTACTGCAATCTTTTAAAGAAAAACCATTATCTGAAAGTGAAATCAAAGTAAAGCAACAACAATGGCAACAGTATACCGAAGATAAAGAGGAAAAAATCAATGTAAATGACTTTCCTAAATATTTTTATGCAGGATTTTGGATAAGATTTTTCGCTTTTATTGTGGATCTGATTTGTATTGGCTCAATCACACGGTTGACCATTGGCTTAGCGGCTAATTTAGACTGGTTAAAAGTATCCGATTCTTATTTAAGTATTTATGGTTTTGCTGCTTTGCTGATTTACCTTGGTTATTTTATTTTATTTACGAAATTAAATCATGGTCAAACGATTGGAAAAATGATTTTTGGGATTCGTGTGATTTGTTTTAATGAATCAGATTTGAGTTGGACAACAGTGCTGGTGAGAGAAGGCGCTTGTCGGTTCATTTTGAAATTCCCAATACTTTTTGTTGGCTATTTACCGACAATCTTTAATCAAAGAAAACAGCATATTGGTGATTATTTTTCAAATACGAGTGTAGTCACGCTAAATCTAGTCAAAGCCTTTAATCAAGAAATTAATGCTTGATTCATTTTATTTTTTCAACATGGCAATCTAAAAAAGATTGTCATGTTTTTTTATGTTTGATACTATAGTTTTATTCATGATTTTACTGGCAAAGAGTCGAAGGGAGAACGAACATTGGAGCCGATTGATTTTCCTGATAAATACGAAAATCTTATGCGTCTAGCGCAACAAGCATTAGCTGATCATCAATATTTACAAGCAAAGACATTTTTACAACGAGCATTGGAGCTTAAAGGAACATTTGAGGCGAATCGTCTACTTGTCCTTTGCTTAGTTGAGCTAGATGAAAAAAAAGAAGCGCTGAATCAGGCGTTTCCTTATGAAAATGACTACCTGACAGATGAAAAAGTGGCAGCTTTTTATTTTGATCTGCTGATCCAAACAAAAGATTATCTTTATGCTCGCAAGTTAATTGCCAGCTATGATTTTTCTGATTTATTTGAGCAACTCATGGTAGAGAAGATCCAACAAGCAGAAAATTTCACGAGTCAAAATGACCGTCAAAAAATACGTAAGATTCATCTTAGTGTTGAAAAAATGCCGACAATGCCACCTACAGAACAACTTTTGGTTGTGTCTGAGATTGAAGAGTTGCCTTATCATGAATTGGTACAAACAATCAAAAAAATGATTATCTTACCAGAGATCCACTTATTAGTGCGAGCAAAAATGTTAGAGTCACTCGTGCAAGTGAAGAAACACCAGCCAGTTGTTTATTTAACGATGGATCAGACGTTTATAGAAGTCATACCTGCAACATTACCAAAACCAGAAAAGCAGAAGGCTTATGAACAGTTAATGCGATTAGCAGAAGCTTATGAAGATCAAGATGCCTATCTTAGTACAGTGCTAAAAGAAGAATTTATGATGCAATCCGCTCTTCTCTATCCTGTTTATGATACATATGTCGGTGATCCCAAAAAATGGTTTGCTGATACACTTAGCATGTATGATCCAAACTATAATAATAGACAAACAGAAGCAGAGGAAGCAGATTTCCTAGAAAAAAGGGGAAATATTTTAAGGGAAATGCTGCTCTTTCAAAGTGACCGTTGACACTTATCAGATAAAAAAGTCATGAAAAACGTGGATTCTAACCATTCAATATGTTTACAATTTGAAAGGGTTAGTGTACTATTTAAGGGTATGCATGAAACGTTTTTGATGTATAAAATGAATTTTCTAAACTCGGAGGGAACTAAATGACTGCAACATTTGAAAAAAAAGGCACAAACGATGGTGTTTTAAAATTTACGATTGCGCAAGATGAAATTCAAAAAGGATTGACAGCTGCGTTTAATAAAGTTAAAGGAAACTTGAACGTACCAGGGTTCCGTAAAGGGAAAGTTTCACGCCAAGTATTCAACCGTATGTACGGAGAAGAAGCTCTTTATGAAGACGCATTGAATGCTGTCTTACCTGAAAGCTATGAAGCAGCAGTTAAAGAAGCAGGTATCGAACCTGTATCACAACCTCAAATCGATGTTGAAAGCATGGAAAAAGGGCAAGATTGGGTGATCACTGCTGAAGTAACAGTTAAACCTGAAGTGAAATTAGGTCAATATAAAGATTTAGTTGTTGAAAAACAAGACCGTGAAGTTACTGAAGCGGATGTGGAAGAACGTATCAAACGTGAACAAGAAGCTCAAGCAGAATTAGTAATCAAAGAAGATGCTCCAGCAGAAAATGGCGATACTGTAGTGATTGACTTTGAAGGCTTTGTTGATGGCGAAGCATTCGATGGCGGAAAAGGTGAAAACTATTCACTAGAACTAGGCTCTGGTTCATTCATTCCTGGCTTTGAAGATCAATTGATCGGTAAAAAATCAGGTGAAAGCTTAGATGTAACAGTTACTTTCCCAGAAGACTATCAAGCAGAAGACCTTGCTGGTAAAGAAGCAGTGTTCAAAGTAACGGTTCATGAAGTAAAAGCTAAAGAAGTACCTGAATTAGATGACGAATTTGCAAAAGATGTAGATGATGAAGTTTCTACATTAGCAGAATTGAAAGAAAAATATCTAAAAGAATTGACAGAAGCAAAAGAAAAAGAAGCAGAAGACGCAAAAGATGAAGCTGCAATCCGCTTAGCTGTTGAAAATGCAGAAATCGTTGATCTACCACACGTGATGGTTCACGATGAAGTACACCGTTCAATGGATGAATTTTTGAACAACATGCAACGTCAAGGAATCTCTCCTGACATGTACTACCAATTAACTGGTTCTACAGAAGAAGACTTGCACAAACAATTTGAAGGCGAAGCAGAAGTACGCACAAAAACAAATCTTGTAATCGAAGCTATCGCTAAAGCAGAAGGACTAGCAGCAACAGAAGAAGAAATCAACGCTGAAATCCAAGAATTATCTGAGACATACAACATGCCAATCGAACAAATCAAACGAGTGTTAACAGAAGATATGTTGGAACATGATGTGACAATGAAAAAAGCAATCGATTTGATTACTGGAACTGCTACTGAAGCAAAATAATCATCTTTTATTGCATTTTATCAAAGAGGAAACTGAGAGGTTTCCTCTTTTTGCATATTTTCGATTTTTGGTTCTTGTTTAGTGCTTTTGCTTTTTTTTGAATTATGGTATGATAGTAAAAGACTGTAAAGTCTGTGATAGTTTCTTGCATTTATGATGCGAGTTAAGGGGTGAAGACCATGTATGATAATCCAAGTGGCAATGAGACCGTACGTTGTTCTTTTTGCGGGAAAACACAAGAAGAAGTAAAAAAAATCGTGGCTGGTCCAGGGGTCTACATCTGTAATGAATGTATTGACCTATGCAAAGAAATCATTGATGAAGAATTTTATGAAGAAGCGGTACGTGAATTCACAGAAGTACCAAAACCATTAGAAATTTTGGAAGTCTTAAATAATTATGTGATTGGTCAAGATCGTGCGAAACGTTCATTAGCTGTAGCAGTATACAATCACTATAAGCGTGTTAATCAACAATCCCAAGAAGATGCAGATGATGTTGAACTGCAAAAAAGTAATATCTGCCTGATCGGTCCTACTGGATCAGGGAAAACTTTCTTGGCACAAACATTAGCTAAAACGTTAAATGTACCTTTTGCGATCGCTGATGCAACCAGTTTAACTGAAGCTGGTTATGTTGGGGAAGACGTCGAAAACATCCTATTGAAATTATTGCAATCAGCTGATTACAATGTGGAACGAGCTGAAAAAGGGATCATCTACATTGACGAAATCGATAAAATTGCTCGTAAAAGCGAGAATGTTTCAATTACTCGAGATGTTTCAGGTGAAGGTGTCCAACAAGCCTTATTGAAGATTTTAGAAGGGACAGTTGCCAGCGTTCCCCCTCAAGGCGGTCGGAAACATCCTCATCAAGAATTTATCCAAATCGATACGACAAATGTTTTGTTTATCGTAGGTGGTGCGTTTGATGGGATTGAAACAATTGTTAAAAATCGTCTAGGAGAAAAGACAATCGGTTTCGGGACTAAAAATCAAAAATTAGCAGATGGCGAAAGTGTCATGCAAGAAATCATTCCAGAAGATCTATTGAAATTTGGTTTGATTCCTGAATTTATTGGTCGTTTACCAGTAATGGCAGCACTTGAAAAATTAACGACAGAAGATCTTGTGCGTATTTTGACAGAGCCAAAGAATGCTTTGGTCAAACAATACCAAAAATTACTTGCTTTGGATAATACGGAATTAGAATTTGAACCAGAGGCATTAACAGCGATCGCTGAAAAAGCAATTGCCCGAAATACTGGGGCACGTGGACTACGTTCGATCATCGAAGAAATCATGATGGATATTATGTTTGACATCCCATCTAATGAGAATATCGAAAAAGTGATCATTACGAAAGAAGCTGCTGAATTAACAGGAGAACCGACTGTCGTTTATAAAGATTCTGAGAAAAAAGCGGGATAAAAGCAGATAGAAGCTGGAGTGCTGTCGTGAAAGTTAGTTATTGCTTTTGCGGCAGCTTTGTCTTTTTATCGAAACTATTGATTAATGATTAAGGCATTCTATTGACAGCAGGCGATTCAACGTTGTGATTACTCAAAATCGACAAATAGGGAAGATGACTTTCGTTTATGTAAAAACGTACTTTCCACAATCAACTGCAGTTTTTCGATCGTTGAATCTTAGAATGAAATCAAAAAACCTCAAAACATGAGAAGCTGTTTCGAGATTTTTTTCTTTAAAGAACGAATCAATTCATGCTTCTCGCAACCTGTTACACGGCGTTTAAGAAGCGACTCTTCGTTTATCAGAGATTGTTTAATAAAGTGATATTAAACAATCTTCTCTCATCTCGATAGAGTTCCTTTCTTCTTCAACGACCTTTTTTAGGAGAGATTTTATGAAAGTACATCAAGCAGAAATAGTGATTAGTGCAGTTGCACCAAAACAATACCCAGAATCTGATTTACCAGAAATTGCTTTAGCAGGGCGTTCAAATGTCGGAAAGTCTTCTTTTATCAATACGTTGATTGACCGAAAGAATTTAGCTCGCACTTCGGGAAAACCAGGTAAGACCCAAACATTGAATTTTTATTTGATTGAAAATGCGTTACACTTCGTCGATGTTCCTGGTTATGGTTATGCCAAAGTATCAAAGACTGAACGTGCAAAATGGGGTAAAATGATCGAAACATATATTACGACCAGAGAGCAGTTGCGAGCAGTCGTTTCTTTAGTCGATTTACGTCATAAACCTTCCCAAGAGGATATCCAGATGTATGAATTTTTGAAATATTACGATATTCCAGTGATTGTCGTAGCGACTAAAGCGGATAAGATACCACGAGGAAAATGGAACAAGCATGAAAGTGAAATCAAAAAAGCGTTGGATTTTGATAATAATGATCAGTTTATTTTATTTTCTTCTGTCACAAAGCAAGGAAAAGAAGAAGCTTGGCAGGCAATTGAAGAAGCAATTTCAGAATAAAAAACTAGTAGCAGACGAAGGACTCAAAGAGGAGAACATTCGCTTGCTACTAGTTTTTTTCTATTTTTTTGTCTGTTCTTTTTTTTCGTCATTTTTTGGTTTCAAAAAGCGATCGATTTCTTCTTTTGAAGCAACTGTTTTTTCTGGATCAACAGCAAAGGATTCAAATAATTTATCAAGATTATCTGTACGTTCAAATTTAAGCCCCAAATTATTCACCTCTTTGATTATTTGTTTCTATTTTACCATGGATAGTTACTAAAATAATTGGAAGTCGTTAAATTTTAGTTTTTTCTTATGCTTGGTTATAATTTAATTATAAAATACTTTGAAAGGAGTGAGAGCGGAGTGGAAGAACAACAATTATTAATGACGATTCAATTAACCGATTTGAATCAAAGTCAAAGAGAAAATGAATTGGAAGATTGGTTCTTTTTTATTCGGATGATGTTTAGTCCCTCATTTTTTCAGACTTCTCGTCAGACAGCACGAATATTTGAATGGAAAACCTTTAAAAAGGAAGCAATGCAGGAATCTCAGTTCGCATTTGGTTGGCTGACTGTAAAAAATGAAAGGAATGAGTGTCGTTTTCATTTTGATGGTCAACAATTGATCATTAAGAATATTTTGGAGAAGAATATTTTCTTACAACATGAATCGGTGATCAGAGATTATATCCAGCTTAAAATGGATAAAAATGGCGTATTTGCTTACTTACGTTCATACAATGAATTTAAGTATCATAATATTAAAGAAATTGAAGAACGGTTGAAGTTTGAAACACAAGAAGCTATTGATAAGTTGCCAAAGATGAGAGAACGATCGGGAGCGGTTGTGATTGATTGTAATCAATTGCCTGGTTACGATCTATCTCATGAGGGATTATGCTTTACTTCTTGTTGGGAAATGTATTACAGCTCTTACTACTATCGCATCATTCCGAAACAAGTATTTTTAGATGTCCAACAAGTGGAATTTGTAAAAGAGAAACAAAATGGTGTGATCTGTATTCAATTATATCGTGACCCTTTCAAATGGGCCGAGGAAACGAATCGACATTTTCAGACCTATTATCGCGACCAATTGGGATTTGATCATCTTTCTTGGGACAATGGTGTTGGGCTTTTGAAAGCCCCGTACATTGAGTATGCTTATACCGATCAAAGTATTCAATCTGTTCAATACCAAAATGAAAGAATGCAACCGACTCAGAAAAAGGATGCGACGTTCTTCGTTACTCGAAGTTATAATTTTGTCAATGATGAATACCACGAAAAGCGAGTAAGAGGGCGGTTGAATACACAAGCTTATTTTCCTTGGGTAGATGAGCAGCGGGCGCAGATGATGTTTTACAAAGTGATTGATCCCCGTATTTCTTTAGATGATGGGATCGAAGCTTATTGCTACTATATAAGAGAATACTTAGAGATCGCAGTTGACGATGAAAAATATCAAGAATATTTAGTTACTTTACGATTATACGTACCTACTGAAAATTTGACACAGCTCCCATTGAATGAAATTCGCGAAAAACTATCAGATATTCAGTTTAAGCGAATAAGAAAAAGACGAGGACGTTTAAGCTTTGACGTGAAAAAAGGTGTAAATCATCTTAGAGTAGAAATCTATGATTATCCAAAGTTAAACAAATTTGCGACATTACAAAAAATTTGAGGTGATCACATGGATAAACACTTATATTATCGGGTCATGTTACCTACAGCATTTGTAGCTTTTTTGATGTTCTTTCTTCCCAACATCCCTGTACGATCAATTTTGGGCTTTATCATTATGTTCATTGGATTAGGAAGGTACTATTATTTAGTGCATAGAAAATAAAGCATATAAAAGGTTGTGGAAGAATCGTACAGCGAATACCGTTCGTACTTCTTTACAACCAATCAAGAGTCTGGACCAGTTGAAAGTTCAGACTCTTTTTTGAATGTTTTAGATTGTCTGTGAATGTTTTTGAATGATTTTTATTGATTATTAAAAAGAATTATGCTACTATATGTCGTGAGGTGATCGTGGAAATGCTTACAGAAGAGCGCAGACAAAAAATACTACACTTGTTAGAACAAAATAAAATAGTGAAATCTCAAGATTTAGTAACACTTCTAAACGCTTCTGAATCAACGATTAGACGTGATTTGCAAGAGTTGGAGAATGATGGTCTGTTAGAAAGAATCCATGGTGGCGCGAAAAAAGGGCAACTTTTAGGGTTTGAACAGAATATGAGTGAAAAAACGCTCAAAAACGTTCAAGAAAAACAAACAATCGCTCGATTAGCAGCTCAATTAATCAATGACGATGACGTTATTTATTTAGATGCTGGGTCCACGACGTTAGAAATGATCCCATATTTGCAAGAGAAAAAGGTAACGGTAGTAACTAATTCAGTGAAACATGCAGCTAGTTTGGTTGATTTGCAACTTCCCACCATCATATTAGGTGGACAAGTTAAATTATCAACAAATGCTGTACTAGGAAATAGTACAATCAGCCAGTTAAAAAATTTCTATTTTAATAAAGTGTTTATGGGAATGAACGGTGTTGACTTGAACCGTGGATTTACAACGCCAGATCCGGAAGAAGCAGCCGTGAAACGTCTAGCAATGGCAAATGCGGAAGAAAGTTTCGTCCTGATTGATCATTCTAAGTTCAACAAGCTTAGTTTCACTTCTGTGGCACCTTTAGAAGCAGCCACGATCGTAACCGAACGTTGTCCATTGGAATTTGTTACCGATTATCGGGAACGGACAACTATCAAGGAGGCAGCTATACAATGATTTATACAGTAACATTAAATCCGTCGATTGACTTTATCGTACGTGTCGATGGGTTAAAAATCGGGGAATTGAATCGAATGAAAGAAGACTTTAAAGTTCCTGGCGGAAAAGGGATCAATGTTTCTCGAATTTTGAAAAGAATTGACTCTGATTCGACAGCCCTTGGTTTTTTAGGAGGCTTTACAGGAAACTTTATCGCAAAGTGGTTGGAAAAAGAAACAATCCAAACTTCTTTTACAACAGTTCAATCAGATACTCGGATCAATATCAAATTAAAATCTGATTCTGAAACGGAGATCAATGGTTTAGGCCCAACGATCTCAGATGAAGAAATCCAATCATTCAAGCAAGCGCTAAGTGTTGTGAACAAAGGGGACATCGTTGTCTTATCTGGTAGTACTCCTGCCAGCTTAAGAAAAGGGTTCTATCAAGAATTGATTGAGATCATTCGTGAAAAAGAAGCAGACTTTGTGATTGATACAACTGGAGATGATCTAAAAAATTCTCTTGCTAAAAGACCATTGTTGATCAAACCTAATAACCATGAATTAGCCGAATTATATCAGACACACTTTGATCGTGTGGAAGAGATTTTGCCATATGGTAAGAAACTATTAGCTGAAGGGGCACAAAATGTCTTGATATCAATGGCGGGAGATGGTGCCTTGTTATTTACTAATGAAGGTGCTTACCGATCAAACGTATTAGTTCGCCCGTTAAAAAACTCGGTTGGTGCAGGAGATTCAATGATTGCTGGATTTATTGGTGCTTATAGCAAAAATCAAGATCCAGTGGAAGCATTTAAATGGGGAGTCGCTTGTGGAAGTGCGACAGCATTTTCTGATGATTTAGCTTCTAGAGCATTGATTGATGAACTGTTACCAGAAGTTGAGATAACAAAAATAGATTCGTTTTCAGGAGGATTATCATGAATATCAAAGATTTAATGATCAAAGATGCAATGATCATGGACCTACAAGCAACTGATAAAAAAGGCGCAATTGATGAAATGGTCCAAAAAATGTTTGCTGCCGGAAGAATCTCAGATATTGAAACCTATAAAGAGGGGATTTTAGCACGAGAAGCGCAAACTTCTACCGGACTAGGTGACGGCATTGCGATGCCTCATGCAAAAAATGCAGCAGTAAAAGAAGCAACCGTACTATTTGCTAAAAGTAACAAAGGGGTCGATTATGAGGCATTAGATGGTCAGCCGACTTACCTATTCTTTATGATCGCAGCTCCAGAAGGCGCAAATGATACACACTTACAAGCGTTAGCTGCTTTATCCCGCCTTTTAGTGGATCCAGATTTTGTTGCAAAATTAAAAGAAGCAGATTCACCAGAAGCTGTACAAGAATTATTCCAAACAGCGGAAGATCAAAAAGCTGCGGAAGAAAAAGCAGAACAGGCAAAACAAGCTGAAGCTGCAACCGTTGATCCTAAGAGCAAGTTTGTTATTGCAGTAACCGCTTGTCCAACAGGAATCGCCCACACTTATATGGCGGAAGATGCTTTGAAGAAAAAAGCGAAAGAAATGGGCGTAGAGATCAAAGTTGAAACAAACGGATCAGAAGGCGTTAAAAACTTATTAACAGCTGAAGACATCGCTCGTGCGGATGGTGTAATCGTAGCTGCAGATAAAAAAGTTGCCATGGATCGTTTTGACGGGAAAGAACTTGTCAATCGTCCGGTTAGCGACGGGATTCGTAAGCCAGAAGAACTGATCAATCTTGCTTTAAGCGGTACTGCACCAGTTTATCATGGACAAGGGAAAGATACTGGTTCTGATGAAGGAAATGCAGAAGGAACCGTCGGTCAACGAATCTATAAAGATTTGATGAATGGTGTTTCTCATATGCTACCGTTTGTTATTGGCGGTGGGATTGCGATTGCTCTTTCTTTCATGGTAGACCAATTTATGGGTGTACCACAAGATCAGCTTGCAAACCTTGGGAATTATAATCAAATTGCCAGCTGGTTCAACCAAATCGGTCAAGCTGCTTTTGGTTTCATGTTACCAGTTCTTGCTGGATTTATTGCTTCAAGTATCGGGGATCGCCCTGGTTTGATTGTTGGTTTTGCTGCTGGTGCATTAGCTAATACTGGCGGTGCAGGCTTCTTAGGGGCTTTGATCGGCGGTTTCTTAGCTGGATATGTCATTGTGTTCTTGCGTAAACTCTTCAAGAAATTACCTAAATCATTAGACGGAATCAAAACGATTCTCTTTTATCCCGTGTTTGGGTTGTTGATTACCGGTTTCTTGATGTTGTTGGTTAATGTACCGATGAAAGCAATCAATGATGCATTAAACGGATTTTTAACAAGTATGAGCGGTTCAAACGCTGCGTTACTTGGTGCTTTACTTGCAGGAATGATGGCTGCTGACTTAGGTGGACCAATTAATAAAGCGGCTTATGTTTTCGGTACAGCTACGCTAGCAACAACTGTTGCGACTGGCGGTAGTGTCGTGATGGCTTCTGTTATGGCTGGTGGGATGGTTCCACCATTAGCAATTTTTGTTGCTACTCGTTTATTCAAAAATAAATTTAGTAAAACAGATCAAGATGCTGGTCTAACGAATATTGTGATGGGCTTGTCCTTTGTAACAGAAGGATCGATCCCATTTGCAGCAGCTGATCCGATCCGCGCCATTCCAAGTTTCATTATTGGCTCTGCTTTAACAGGTGGTTTAGTTGGTGCTTTCGGTATCAAATTACTTGCTCCTCATGGTGGGATTTTCGTTGTATTCTTGTTAAGTCATCCAGTCTTGTACTTAGCATTCATCGCTATTGGTGCAATCGTTTCTGGTGTGATTTATGGTTTACTAAGAAAATCACCAACAGTAACAACAGCATAATTTTCAATTTATAAATATGAGACCTTCTTACGGAATTTAACAATAATTTTCGTAAGAAGGTTTTTTTGTGAGATTAAATGCAAATTTTTTGAAAATTAAAAAATGGAAAGCGAAATTGATCAATAGATGCATAAATATAGGATTTGTGATTAGAAATTAGTTATTTATTGACGGATATAAATGTGTATAGTATCATTTTTTTGTAATCTAATGTTAATCAAAAGCGCTTTTATATAAAAAAAGAATGGTTATAGAGGAGGGGAATATGAAAAAAAGTACAAAATGGGTTGTTTTATCGCTCTTTATTCTTTGTGCTAGTATTGTCCCAGTCAATGACTTTGATGCACAAGAAAATTCTGAGAATAGTGTAAATCTCCATGACAATGTGCAAACGAGCACAAGTGATGAGTACTCCGTTTCCTTTGAGACAACTACGGAAGAATCCCATGAAGATGTCAATAATCAAGTCACCGAAGCATCAACAAGCAGCGAAGAAACAAAACAAGTGTTAGCAGAAAACGCTGAACTGTCCGACGAAATTGGTGCAATTAGTCCTTTGGTTGGAGAAGGAACATTAGAAAGTCCTTATACTGCAGCAACAGCAGATGAATTAATTAGGGTAATGAGTGAGATCAATAATGATTCAGGTTCGGGAACCTATTATGTTGCTTTGACAGCAGACATCGTGTATACAGATGCGGATGTTTTTGAGTTTTATAAAAATGTCGAGATCGATGGTCAAAATCATCATATGCTATATACCAACGCTTCCAACTCAACCGCTTCGAATACTGGCTATCGAGTGAAGATTAGTGGATTAAGAATCAAATTGAAAAACATGAATTTTGGAAGCGCGACACTAACTGATGAAAATGGCGTTATCTATGGCAACCAATCTTACTACGGGATCTTAGGGGCTGGAAGTTTATCTGTCCTCTCATTTGACGCGGTTTTTGAAAACGTCAATTATTATGGCAAGACCGGGGCGCAACCACTTCTAGCTTGGCATACAGAATCCACCTTCACCTTTGAGGGGAAAAATGAATTTGTCAGTGAAGCAGGAGCAAACAGCGAAGAGTTCATGGAAGGAAACAACATTACATTTGCGAAAGATTCGACGACGATTATCAACCACCAAACGAGTACGAATCTCGCTTTGTTTTATGGTTCAGCTTCTGGCGGATCGGGTGATCGGAAAATACGAGTCACTCTTGAAGAAAATGCGAATGTGCAATTGACATCAAGCAAAGATTATTTTTCTTATGATGGGACAGGATTAATTTTTACGATTGGTCAAAATGCTGAATTTTTGTATGAACAAACAGGTAACAAGCCAATGAATTTTACGAATGGTCAAGCAGCAGAAATCAATTTTGGCGCTAATTCACAAACTTCAATGATCAGCCAAGGCAGATTCAATTCAAATGGAAATGTTGTAATGAATGCGGATGAGCCCGATTTTGTTCGTTTTCAAAATACTTCTAATACCAACGGCTTGTTTGCTAGAAATATGACATTTAACCGGATCGATGGAGTAGCAGGAGAAATAGGAGGCTATCAATTTAGCTATTTAGCAACTGATCAAAGTTTACAAAAAAAGGAAGTAGTAGGAGCTGGTACAGCTACATTAAATGACAGTTACTTTACAAATACAGCTCTAAAACAAGCAATCTATCAAAAAAAAATCAATATTACCGATTGGAAAGCACAGCCGAGTGTAGCGGTCGGACAAAGTCAATTAGACACTACGATCAATGCTTATGAGCCAGCCAGTCGGATAGGAAAGGCAACGACGTTTAAATTAAGTACGAAACAACTTTGGAGTGAAACCAATTTAACGACTGAGGAAGCACAACAACAAGTTGAGCTTGCTGATGAAAATACAGATGGGATGATCGCAGTCGAAGAAACCGCGGGAATGACATGGACAAAAGAAAAACTACCAGCTGGAACTTATTTTGTCTATACAAAAATAGCTGGTGCCGTCAACGATGATCCCGAACTTCAAGCCTATTTAACTGAAAGCCTTTGGGTAGAACAACAGGTGGAAGTAGTCAAAAGTCCATTAAGTGTGGAAGTACCTTTAGAAATGATATTTGAATCGAAAACAGAAGGTGCATTCGACACGGCATCTTCGACCAAACCAATCATTAGTTCGAGTAACTATCCCATTGATTTTACGATTGGCACGGTTCAAGATCTTACAGCTGATTCATCAGTTGTGCTAGTCAATCAATTTTCTGGCGGAAATCATAACGAGTTGATTCTTAATCTTGTTGCCACTGATGGGACAACGATGGGACCGTTGGTTGTCGGGCAAAATAATGTGGACAGATTGGAAATTGTCCCTTTTTTAACAGAACCAATTGAACTTTATTTAGCTGGAGAATTTTCAGGAAACATTTTACAAAAATATTATCCTAGTTATGCCTTTACTTATCAACTATCAGCTAAAGAATAAAGGAGAAAAGCAATGGAAGAAACAAAACGGAAAAAACAAAAACAGGTACTACTCATTCTACTAGGATTATTGTTGTTGCTAAGTGGCTGGCTAGTGTACCGCTATTATCTTCAAGCAAAACCAGAGCCCGTTACTATTGTTAGTGGCGAATTTTTACCCGCTGGGAAAGATGCCCAAAAAATCTCTGACTCTGAAAAGAAAAAAATTGCGCAGGTTGCAGTAGATAAAAGCAAATTCAATTTAGTTATCTCACCTGAAGCGAAAATCGATCGACAAACAGGGAGCGGCGAATTGATGATAAAAAATCCCAGTGAAAATGGCTATCCGATCAATGTAGAAATTAGAGAAAAAAAGAACAATCAACTTGTTTATACTTCCGGTGCGATTCAGCCCGGGTATGAAATAAAAAATGTCACGTTGGAACAGGCATTAGAAAAGGGGGAGTATCCATCAGTTGCTTTATTTAGTTTGTATGACCCAGACACCAACGAAAAAAAAGGTCAAGTGGCTGCAGGAGTTACATTAACAGTTGAATAAAAAATAAAAGGGGTTTATTGATATGATGAAAAAAGTACTTGTAAGTATGTTGTTTAGTGGGAGTTTTGTTGGATTTGTTGCGCCCGCAATGGTTCAAGCGGAAGACGTGATTGGTGTTGACCAAGCCGATATTCAAATCAATGGTACGATTGGATTAGATAACACAGATCCAGAAGAAGCGATTGAGGAAAGTCATGACAATTGGATCAATGTGACATTAGATACAGCGACCATTTTCTATAACGTAAGCGGGCGAAATGATATTGAATCTCCAACCTATAATATTGAAAATAAATCGGGACGTCCAGTTGATGTATCCATTGCAGATTTCGCGCAAACAAATGCCGAAAGTATCACAGAAATTTCTAGTCTAAATCTTGTTTCTCCAGCAGCAACGAACACTTCCTTGATCGCCGCAGGAACACTCACAGATTTTGCGACGACACCAGTCAAACTCTTTACATTAGCAAACAATGAAGGAAAACTAACTGCAAATGGTACCGCAAATAATGCTTTTTCAACCACCTTCAACTATGCTGGAACAGTATCTTCTACCACAGCAACCAAGAGTACACCAACGTTCAATTTGACGTTGCAATTAGATGCTGTATCTTGGACAGCAGCGCCTTAAACTGATTAAAAAAGTTAGAAGGGATAATATGAAGGCAACACTTGACGTAAAAGGATCACTTGGAATTGATGCCGAACTGCCAAATGACCAGCAAGAAAGTGCAGGGGCTCAAAAACCAGGTTATGTGATTAAAACAGAAGTAAAAACGATGAGTACCTTCCCCAAAACAACGGACACAGACAGTTTAATGATTAGTTTCTTGGGAATATTCCTTGTAGGAGTAACAATTACAGTGAAGTATTTTTGGGGAAATAAAGAAAGAGAATAAAATGAAAAGTTTTTTTAAAGATAAAGATACTGGTTGTATTTCCCTATAAAATAAAAATTTGCTCTTACCACTAGCATACTGGCTAATCGTAAGAGCAAATTTTTATTGCCTAAAAGGCTTGTTTCGTCGTTAAAATCGAAGAGCGAGCAACAATCGTTTTCCGTACGCTTGAAAGATGACGTTCATCGGTTAAGATGACTAAAATGTCGCCAACATTCATGATTGTATCCCCATGAGTTAAAATCTCTTTATTTCCTCTAATAATGGAAACGAGTAACATATGTTTTGGCCAATTGAAATCTCTGACCATTCGTCCATCCAATGTACTTTCCGCAGTGATTGGAAAATCAAAGGTTGTTTTGCCGACTAATATTGGTTGTTTTTCTTGTTGAATCAATCGCTCGAGTAAAGATTCGTAAATCGGATTGCCTCCTAATAAATCATTGCTAACGTAAGCGAAGAGTGAAACGACACCTAAAGGCATCAAATGATTCAAAGAACCGACCATCTCCGTTACTAAGATAATTGCAGTCAACGGGGCTTTTCCGATTGCTGTAAAGTAACCTGCCATTGCAATCACGAGAAAGTCTTTGACATAAATCGGATTCATACCAACTAAGTTCACTAAAGCCCCTCCATAAAATGCTCCAATCAGCGCACCTAAAGTTAGGATTGGTAAAAAAATCCCGCCCGGTAAACTGGCGCCATATGAAACCATAGAAAAGAAAAACCGTAAGATAAATAGACCTGCAATCAATGTTAATGGGTAAAAGGCATGTCCTGAAGTGATGATGATCTGGTTTCCGCCCCCTAGGATTGTTGGCCAAAAATAGCCAATCGGCAAAACTAAAAGAAAAGGAACGATTCCGTGAAAGTGTGCAGGAATTGGCAGCTTTCGATAAAATTTTGGTAAGCTAAGCAAAACGATCTGATAAATATACCCTAGCACACCGAGAATAATACCTAGAATAATTAAAAAACCATAATATTTTAACGGTAAAGACGGAATTTTTCCTAGAGACAATACAGGTTTCAAACCGAAAAAATAAAGTGACACAAAATTAGCAGTGATCGCTGATGTAAAGGATGTCAGCCAAACTAATGGAGAGAAAGAATGATGGATTTCTTCTAAAACAAATAATAACCCAGCAATCGGTGCATTAAATGCTGCTGCTAATCCCGCACTCGCTCCGCTAGAGATAAGAATTTTCTTTTCAGCTGAAGAGCTGTTTAATAATTGGCTTGTTCCTTCACCCACCACTGCGCCTAACTGGATTGATGGACCTTCTCGACCTAAGAATAAACCGGAACCAACCGATAACACGCCTCCAATAAATTTTTTCCATAGAACAGAAAACCATGAGACTGTTAATTCTCCTTGTAATTGTCCTTCAACTTGGGGAATGCCGCTTCCTTTAATATCGGGATCGCTTTTGATAAGAAATCCCACAAAAATAGCAATAATAATTGAAGCTGCTAAGATAAATGCTAAATATAAAGGTTCTTGTTGACTATGAAGGTAAACTTGTTCGGTCAATTCACCAAATTTCTCAATTGCCAAGCGAAAAATGCTAACGATACCGCCAGTGAGCAACCCAACTAAGACCCCTTTTAAAATATAATATAGTTGTGTTTTGTCGACATGTTTAAATAATGTTTTTGCTTTCATTGCTAATCCCTCGTTTCAATTTAATTTAGCGTGATTTTTTCTTTTTTACAAGAGGAAAAGAAAAGAAATTTTTTTTCATTGCAAATTCATCGCTTTGCATACAAATTTTCATTTCGCTTGCAGTAATCAGATTGCGGTTATTACTACCCTATTCATAGATAATATATGCTTTAATGAAAGCTGGGGAAATGCTATAATTAAACGGATTGATAAAAGAAAGGATGTTGTAAATGTCATCCAAAAGTGAATTATTGAATGGGATGAATCCTCGACAAAAAGAAGCGGTTCTTCATACCGAGGGACCACTATTATTGATGGCCGGTGCAGGTAGTGGGAAAACGAGGGTCTTGACCCACCGAATTGCTTATTTGATTGAAGAAAAGGAAGTAAATCCGTGGAACATCCTAGCGATTACTTTTACCAATAAAGCCGCTAAAGAGATGAAGGAGCGGGTAAATGCCATTTTAGAATATGGTGGCGAAGATGTTTGGGTGTCGACTTTCCATTCCATGTGTGTGCGTATCTTAAGAAGAGATGTCGATTTTATCGGTTACAACCGAAATTTTACTATTATCGATTCTTCTGAACAGTTGTCTTTAATGAAACGTATCTTAAAAGAATTGAATATTGATCCGAAAAAATACGATCCAAGAAGTATACTTGGAACGATTTCGCAAGCAAAAAACAACTTGCAAAACCCTCAGGAGTTTGCCAAGTTGCAAGGAAGTTACTATGAAGAAATTGCAGCTAAGTGTTATGTAGCTTATCAAAAAGAATTACAATATAACCAATGTATGGATTTTGATGACTTGATTATGAATACCATTCGGTTATTTGAAGAGCATCCTGATTCTTTGACTTATTATCAAAATAAATTCCATTACATCCATGTGGATGAATACCAAGACACGAACCATGCACAATATACTTTAGTTAATCTACTCGCCCAAAGATTCCAAAATTTATGTGTTGTGGGGGATGCTGATCAAAGTATTTACGGTTGGCGTGGCGCTGATATGCAAAATATTTTGGATTTTGAAAAAGATTATCCGAATGCCACAGTCATTTTATTAGAGCAAAACTACCGTTCGACTAAAACAATTTTAAGTGCTGCCAACCAAGTGATCGAAAATAATAGCAATCGAAAGCCGAAAAATCTTTGGACAGAAAACCGGGAAGGAAATAAAATCACTTACTACCGTGCAGATAACGAGCGAGATGAAACACGTTTCATCGTGGATCGTATGCAAGAGCAAATTCGTGAAAATCAACGGAATTATGGCGATTTTGCGATTTTGTATCGAACTAATGCTCAGTCTCGTGTGATGGAAGAAACCTTACTAAAAGCGAATATTCCTTATAAAATGGTGGGCGGACATAAGTTCTACGACCGTAAAGAAATTAAGGATATTTTAGCGTATTTGAATGTGATTGCGAATCCTCAAGACTCAATCAGTTTTGAACGGATCGTTAATTCGCCTAAACGCGGGATCGGACCTGGCTCAATCGAGAAATTAAGAAGTTTTGCGACGATCCACCAATGGCCACTCCTTGAAGCGGCGCAAAATGTTGATTTAACTAACATTGGTGGAAAAGCCGGTCAACAATTAGCAGTTTTTGGCGATATGATCAATGACGTCACACAAATGGTTCCCTATCTAACAGTGACCGAACTGACAAAAGAAATCTTAGAACGTAGTGGGTATCTAGAGGACTTAAAAATTCAAAATACTTTAGAATCACAAGCAAGAATCGAAAACTTGGAAGAATTTTTAACCGTTACTCAAGAATTTGATAAACAATTTGAAAAACAAAATGAAGAAAATGCGGATGCACCAGAAGAAAAATTGACTGTATTTTTAAATGACTTGGCCTTAGTTTCAGACATCGATAATTTAGAAGAAGAAACTACCCAAGTGACATTGATGACTTTGCATGCCGCAAAAGGTCTTGAATTTCCAGTCGTCTTTCTGATTGGTTTGGAAGAAGGAGTTTTCCCATTGTCACGAGCCTTGATGGAAGAAAGCGAATTGGAAGAAGAACGAAGACTTGCTTATGTCGGGATCACGAGAGCAGAAGAAGCACTCTACCTGACCAATGCTTTTTCCCGTACCTTATATGGCAGGACGCAATATAATCGACCTTCTCGCTTTGTAGAAGAAATCGATCAAGAATTATTAGAAGTCCAAGGCATGCGGCCAACGCCAAAACAAACGAGTCCTTTTACGAGCAGAACAGCTAAACCAGCCTACAAACAACCAGTAACAACTGTTGTTTCTTCAAAAACAGCAACTGGTGGAGAAAGCAATAGCTGGAAAGCAGGCGATAAAGTCAACCATAAAAAATGGGGGATCGGAACAGTGGTAAGGGTAAATGGTACTGCCAAAGATTTAGAATTGGACGTGGCATTTCCTAGTCAAGGTGTGAAACGGTTGTTAGCAGCATTTGCGCCAATTGAAAAAGTTTAAACAGGGGGGATAAACGATGGAACATGAAATGACAATTGATGAAGCTGCAAAACGAGCAGAAGAACTACGATCTCGGTTAAATCGTTGGTCCAGAGAATATTATGTTGAAGATAAACCAACTGTCGAAGATTATGTTTATGATCAAGAATATGCTGAATTAGTAGCAATTGAAGAGCAATATCCTGATTTAATCACTTCGGATTCACCAACTCAGCGAGTAGGGGGGAAAGTTCTCAGTGGGTTTGAAAAAGTGACTCATGATATTCCGCTTTATAGTTTGAATGACGTATTTAGCAAAGACGAACTCTTTGCCTTTGATCAACGTGTCCAAAAAGCGATTGGTCGCCCTGTTGATTACTGCTGTGAGTTAAAAATTGATGGTTTATCGGTTTCCTTACGCTATGAAAATGGCGAATTTGTTCGTGGTGCAACAAGAGGAGATGGGACGGTTGGCGAAAATATCACAGAAAATCTAAAAACAGTTCGTTCTGTCCCATTGAAGTTGAAAGATGCTATCAGTATCGAAGTCCGCGGCGAATGTTTTATGCCCAAAAAATCATTTGTGCAATTAAATCAAGCAAGAGAAGCAGAAGGAAAAGATATTTTTGCAAATCCTCGAAATGCAGCTGCAGGATCACTGAGACAACTGGACTCTAAAATTACTGCAAAACGTAATTTGGATACTTTTTTATATACGGTAGCGGATTTTGGACCGATGAAAGCAACAACCCAATATGATGCTTTAGAAGAATTAGAACAGATCGGTTTCCATACGAATCACGAAAAGCGTTTGTGTCATTCGATTGATGAAGTTTGGTCATTTATTGAAGAATACCATGAAAAACGAATGGACTTAACCTATGAAATTGATGGAATCGTCATCAAAGTGAATGAATTTTCTTTACAGGACCAATTAGGTTTTACTGTCAAAGCACCTCGTTGGGCAACAGCGTATAAATTCCCACCGGAAGAAGTAGAAACGAAGATCGAAGAAATCGAATGGACAGTTGGGCGGACTGGTGTTGTGACACCTACAGCGATTATGACTCCGGTACGAGTGGCTGGGACGACAGTTAGTCGAGCAAGTCTGCATAACGGTGATTACATCAAGTTAAAAGATATAAGGTTGCACGATATTGTTCGTATCTACAAAGCAGGAGATATTATCCCTGAAGTAGCACAAGTCGTGTTGGATCAACGACCTGCTGATAGCGAACCTTATGTTTTACCAACACATTGCCCGATCTGTCATAGTGAATTAGTTCATCTTGATGAAGAGGTTGCTCTTCGTTGTATCAATCCGAAGTGTCCAGCCCAAATCAAAGAAGGATTGAATCATTTTGTTTCACGTAACGCCATGAATATCGATGGCCTAGGACCAAGAGTATTGGCACAGATGTATGATAAACAACTAGTTACAGATGTGGCTGATCTTTACAAGCTAACGGAAGAGGAATTGCTGACGTTAGATAAAATCAAAGAAAAATCAGCCAATAATATATTGACAGCGATCCACGATAGTAAGGATAATTCGGTCGAAAGATTGATATTTGGCTTAGGGATTCGCCACGTCGGCTCCAAGGCAGCGAAGATATTAGCAGAGCATTTTGGCGATCTGGAAACATTAAGTAAAAGTGACTTTGAATCGATCATTGCGCTAGACACGATCGGCGATACGATTGCTGATAGCGTAGTGACTTATTTCAGTAATGAAGAGGTCCATGACTTGATGTCCGAACTAAAACAAGCAGGTGTCAACTTTGAGTATAAAGGGATTCGTTCTTCACAGATCGAAACGATCGAATCACCTTTTAAAGAAAAAACAGTGGTTTTAACAGGGAAATTGACTCGTTTTACGCGTGAAGAAGCAAAAGAAACCATTGAAAATCTTGGAGGTAAGGTTACTGGCAGTGTGTCTAAGAAAACCGATATCGTGGTTGCAGGCGAAGACGCTGGTAGTAAGCTGACCAAAGCACAAGAACTAGGAATCGACGTATGGTCAGAAGAAAAAATGGCAGAAGCATTAGCTGACAGTCATTTTAATTAAGAAAATCTGATTTTTTTCAGACAAATTTCAAGAAACAATTTCAGATGGGAATCACTTATGTTAAAATAGAGAGCAAAGTTTTTAACTCGTTTAGAAAGAAGGGGTAGTATGGCGATCAGTGAAGAACAAGTAAAACACGTTGCCAAATTAGCAAAACTTGCGTTCGCAGATGAAGAACTTGCAAGTTTTACTGATCAATTAGGGAAAATCATTGATATGGTGGAAATGCTTGAGGAAGTTGATACAGAAGGTGTTCCATTTACATCAAATGTGGTTGAAACAGTGAACGTTATGCGACAAGACCGAGCAAGTGCTGGTTGGGATCGCGATGAATTGTTGAGAAATGTACCAGAAAAAGAAGATGGCTTTATCAAAGTGCCAGCAATTATTGACAATGGGGAGGCTGGCGCATAATGACAAAACTATATGATCTTTCTTTAGAAGAATTGCACGCATTACTGGTTTCTAAAGAAATCACTGCACAAGATTTAACAAGAGCAACCTTTGAGCGAATCAAAGAAACTGAGCCAGAGATTGAAGCTTTTATTACATTGAATGAAGAAAAAGCTCTGGCACAAGCCAAAGCGTTAGATGAAAAAGGAATTGACGAAAATAATGTCTTAGCTGGGATTCCAATTGGGATCAAAGACAATATCGTTACCAAAGATCTGTTGACGACTGCAGCTTCCAAAATTCTTTATAATTTTGATCCTATCTATGATGCTACTGTCATGGACAAAGTGTATCAAGCAGATATGATTCCAGTTGGTAAATTGAACATGGATGAGTTTGCGATGGGAGGAAGTACAGAAACTTCTTACTTTAAGAAAACAAAAAATGCTTGGGACCATTCGAAAGTTCCTGGTGGTTCTTCTGGTGGTTCGGCTGCTGCAGTCGCTGCTGGACAAATCCCAGTTTCCTTAGGTAGTGATACAGGCGGAAGTATTCGCCAACCAGCTTCATTTAATGGAATCGTGGGAATGAAACCTACCTACGGACGTGTGTCACGTTTTGGTTTGATCGCCTTTGCCTCATCACTAGATCAAATCGGGCCAATGACTCGCAACGTGAAAGATAATGCATTAGCTTTAACAGCAATCAGTGGCTATGATGAAAAAGATGGCACATCTTCTGGTGTTTCTGTTCCTAATTTTGCCGAAGGATTAACTGGCGACATCAAGGGGATGAAGATTGCTTTACCAAAAGAATATCTTGGCGAAGGAGTCGCTCCTGGCGTAAAAGAAAACATTTTGAAAGCGGCAGAAACTTTCCGTTCATTAGGCGCAACTGTAGAAGAAGTAAGTTTGCCACATTCAAAATATGGGGTAGCAGTCTACTATATCATTGCCTCATCAGAAGCAAGTTCCAACTTACAACGTTTTGATGGTATTCGTTTCGGTTACCGTTCAGAAAATGTGAAGAACTTAGAAGATGTATATGTGAATTCACGTACTGAAGGTTTTGGCGAAGAAGTCAAACGTCGGATCATGTTGGGAACATTCTCATTAAGTGCTGGATATTATGATGCTTACTTTAAAAAAGCGGGTCAAGTTCGAACATTGATCAAACGTGATTTTGAAAAAGTCTTTGCAGACTACGATCTGATCATCGGCCCATCTTCTCCAACAGTGGCATTTGGTATCGGTGAAAACATCAATGATCCAATCACGATGTACATGAGTGACATCTTAACAATTCCTGTTAACTTAGCTGGTTTACCAGGAATGTCAGTTCCTGCGGGATTATCTGAGGATATGCCGGTTGGTTTACAAATCATTGGTAATTATTTTGATGAAAAAACAATGTACCAAGCAGCCTATGCTTTTGAACAAGCAACACAATTCCATAATCAAAAACCAGCAATTTTAGGAGGGAAAGGCGAATGAACTTTGAAACAATCATTGGGCTTGAAGTCCACGTTGAGTTAAAGACCAACTCAAAAATTTTCTCTCCAGCTCCTGCACATTTTGGAGCTGAACCAAACAGCAATACAAATGTGATCGACTGGGGATATCCTGGTGTTTTACCAGTAATGAATAAAGCAGCATTAGAATTCGGTATGCGAGCAGCACTCGCTTTGAACTGTGAAATTTCTAAAGACACACATTTTGATCGTAAAAATTATTTTTACCCAGATAATCCAAAAGCTTACCAAATCTCACAATTTGATCAACCCATTGGGCATGACGGTTGGATCGAGATCGAAGTTGAAGGTAAGAAAAAGAAAATACGGATCGAACGAGTTCACTTAGAAGAAGATGCTGGTAAGAACATGCATGGTATTGGTGGCTATTCTTACGTTGACTTAAACCGTCAAGGGACACCATTGATCGAGATCGTTTCTGAAGCTGATATGCGTTCACCAGAAGAAGCCTATGCTTATCTAGAAGCATTGCGTTCAATCATCCAATTTACTGAAGTTAGTGATGTGAAAATGGAAGAAGGTTCTATGCGCTGTGATGCCAATATTTCTTTACGACCTTATGGACAGGAAGAATTTGGAACAAAAGCAGAGTTGAAAAACTTAAACTCCCTTTCATTTGTTAAAAAAGGTCTAGCCTTCGAAGAAAAACGTCAAGCAAAAGTCTTACTTTCTGGTGGAGAAATCCAACAAGAGACACGACGTTTTGACGAAACAACTAATAAAACAATTTTGATGCGTGTCAAAGAAGGTTCTAGCGATTATCGTTATTTCCCTGAACCTGATATTCCTAAATTTATGATTGACGATGAATGGATCCAAAAAGTGAAAGCAAGCTTGCCGGAAATGCCTGCTTCTCGTCGTCAACGTTATATCCAAGAATTAGGGTTACCTGAGTATGATGCAATGGTTCTAACTCTATCAAAAGAAATGTCTGACTTCTTTGAAGCGACTTTAGAGAATGGTGCGGATGCAAAACAGGCATCTAACTGGTTAATGGGTGAAGTATCTGCTTACTTGAACAGTGAGAAACTAGAATTAGCTCAAACGAACTTGACTCCTGAAAATCTAGCAGGCATGATTCGTCTGATTGCAGATGGTACGATTAGTTCTAAGATTGCGAAAAAAGTATTCCGAGAATTGATCACAAATGGTGGCGACGCACAAGATGTTGTTGAAAAAAATGGTTGGGTTCAGTTGTCTGATCCAAGCAAACTATTACCAATTATCAACGAAATCTTAGATAATAACCAACAATCAGTAGATGACTTCAAAAACGGAAAAGATCGTGCGGTTGGTTTCTTAGTAGGACAAATTATGAAAGCAACTAAAGGTCAAGCCAATCCGGGTGTCGTTAATAAACTGTTGCAAGAAGAATTAGCAAAACGCTAGGAGTAGATCATGAAAAAAGCTCGTGTTATTTATAATCCAACTTCTGGCAAAGAATTGTTGAAAAAAAATCTAGCGGATATCCTCCAAGCCTTGGAGGATTCTGGCTATGAAGCAAGTGCGTATGCGACAACACCAGAAAAAAATTCTGCCAAAAATGAAGCAAGAAGAGCAGCAGAAAATGGATTTGATCTGGTGGTAGCTGCGGGAGGCGATGGGACAATCAATGAGGTTGTTAACGGTATTGCACCGCTTGAGCATCGTCCTAAAATGGCGATTATCCCAGCAGGTACTACTAACGATTACGCACGTGCGTTAAAGATTCCACGGGATGATATCAAAGCCGCTGCTGAAGTTATCAAGAAGAATCAGACGGTTAAGATGGATATCGGTCAAACGGAAGATAGCTACTTTATCAACATCGCTGCGGGTGGTTATTTAACGGAGTTAACTTATGAAGTTCCTTCAGAACTAAAGAGTATTTTCGGCTATTTGGCATATTTAGCTAAAGGTGCAGAGATGCTGCCTCGAGTGAAACCAATCAAAATGCGCTTGAAATATGATGAAGGAGAATACATCGGGAATGCCTCTATGTTCTTTTTAGGACTCACTAATTCAGTCGGCGGGTTCGAAAAGATTGCTCCTGATGCCAAGCTAGACGATGGTAAATTTTCATTAATTATTGTCAAAACAGCGAATATTTTTGAAATTTTGCATATCGCAGCCTTGATGTTGAATGGTGGGCGCCATGTAGATGATTCTCGAGTGATTTATACGAAAACCAGCAGTTTGTATGTCGAAACAGAAGACGATATCAACCGACCGGTCATGATCAACTTAGACGGCGAATATGGTGGAAATGCACCTATGCACTTCCAAAACCTTCATCAACATATTGAATTTTATGCAAACATCGACCAAATTCCAGATGAAGCAATTACTGGTTCCGAAGAGGAGTTAGAAGAGGTCAGCAAAGAATTTGTCAAAGAAGTTGAGCGTTTGACTGATGAAGACATAGATGGTGACGGCAAGATTGCAGATAAAGAAAAATGACGTAAAGGGTGGGACAAATGATCGTTCCACCCTTTCGTATGATAAAAATTAATTCTTATTCATTGAAGATCATTATGTAACAGTATGTTATTTTTCTTTGTTGAGTCTAAAGCAGGCGAACGAAAGATTGACAATTGGATCGTAAATGAAGTGAAGGCATCAAGTGAATAAATGGACTTGCCAAAAAAAGGCTCTATGTGCCTAAAAAAAATGTCCTGAAGCAACCCGGTACCAAGTCCCTATCCAATAAAATACAAATGATCGTTTTTTGGATATGACCGTAGTACTAAAAGCAAAACTGCTTCAGTTACAAACCTAAATGAGGAGTTATTATGAAAGAGAAACTATCAGTTAAAAAAAATGAACGTTACACATTAGATATTATCGATTTAAGTTATGAAGGTATGGGCGTAGCTAAAATCGATGGCTATCCTTTGTTTATTGAAAATGCATTACCAGGTGAACGAGTGGAAGTGCTAGTAGTAAAAGCTGGGAATAAATTTGGTTATGGAAAAGTAGAAAAATGGCTAACCGAGTCACCAGACCGTCAACCATTAAAGGATAATCGCCTTCTACGGACAGGAATTGCTCCTTTAGCACATTTGAACTATGAGCAGCAATTACTTTTTAAACAAAAGCAAGTGGAAAATGTCATGAGCAAGATCGCAAAGATGCCAGAGGTTGACATTTTACCTACCATCCCAATGGAGAATCCTGTTGGCTATCGTAACAAAGCGCAGATTCCAGTGAGAAGAATAGATGGTCGTCTAGCAACTGGTTTTTATAAAAAGAATAGCCATGAACTAGTTGAAATCGAGGATTATTATATTCAAGATCCAGCAATCGATGAAGCCATCAAACGTGTGAGAGATATTTTGCAACGTTTCCAAGTACGTGGTTATAACGAGGCGAAAAATGAAGGACAAATCCGTCATATTATCATCAGAAGAGGTCATTACTCACATGAAATGATGGTCGTTTTAGTTACACGAAAAGAAAAATTCTTTAAAGGAAAGGAAATTGCTTCTATTATTCATGAAGAATTGCCAGAAGTCGTTTCAGTCGTTCAAAATATCAACGAAGAGAAAACAAACGTGATATTAGGCGATAAAGAGAAGGTTCTTTATGGTAGAAGTTATATTGAGGATCAACTATTGGGAAAAACTTACCGTATTTCCTCAAAATCATTCTATCAAGTGAATACTGAACAAACGGAAAAATTGTATCAAACAGCCATTGAATTTGCAGCGTTACAAAAAGAAGATACCGTCATTGATGCTTACTCTGGTATTGGAACGATCGGTTTATCTTTAGCTGATAAAGTTAAAGAGGTCTATGGCATGGAACTTGTTCCGGAAGCGATTGAAGATGCACAATTCAATGCATTAACAAATAAAATTGAAAATGCTCATTACGAAGTGGGTAAGGCAGAAACAGTCATGAAGAAATGGCAAGACAAAGGGATCAAACCATCTGTGATCGTTGTCGACCCGCCAAGAAAAGGATTAGATGCACGTTTTATTGCGTCAGCCATTGACATGGAACCTGCGAAATTAGTGTATATCTCTTGCAATCCAGCAACTTTTGCCAGAGATGCAAAGTTATTTGCTGAGTCAGGCTACGAAGTGAAAAAAGTACAACCAGTCGATTTATTCCCACAAACACATCATGTGGAATTAGTGGCGCTATTAGCACCTAAGGGATAATTCAAACTTAGTGAATCATGTAAAAGAATCAGAAAACTAGAAAATGATAACGTAGCTGACAATCATGAAGAAAGGGGTACAAGATGGATACAAAGGAAAAAATGCTTGAATTGATCAAAAAGAAACAAGGCGGCGGACGTTCAAAAAAAATGGCTGAGCCTAAAAATGATCGACGGAATATGCGAAAAGGACCAAAAATCTATAATAAATAATTAAAAAGAATCAACACGAAACTAAAAATCGTGTTGATTCTTTTTTTCACTTGTTCAGCTAATGATCAATCATTGATTGGATAAGCTAATTTAAAAATGTATTGTTGTAGATCGAGCCATTCTTTTTTTGTAGGAAAATAAGAAAGTAAGAGTACTGGGCAAGGGCAGGTTGTATCTAGAAAATCATAATTGCAAACAACCAATGCAACCTCAGTTTCTAAAACCATCTTATGTGAAATAAATTTATTAGAGACAAAAAGAGGAACCACATTTTGTGGAAGCAATTGGCATACGAATCGAGTCAAATAGTCTTCTAATCCGGGTTCTCCTTGGAATGAAAATAAAATCGTCTGTTTTTTTTGGGTAGAGGAAGAGGTTAAATTGGCATAATGAATAATACTTAACGTTAAGGCGATATCTTGATAGTGGGTAACAGAAAAAGGTAATACATGTGTATACTTTTTTAAATAGTTCTGCCATTCTTTAAAAAGTTTTTTGACTTTCATAGGTACGCTGGTATGAAGTTCTAAAGTGATTCGCTCAAAATGAGAAGAGATTTTTGTCAGCAGACGCAGGTTGCTGAGATATCCTTTTAACTTTAGCAGGTCGACATTTGTGATAGTTGTAGAATTCTGTAATGGTCGTAAAAATGGTTCATACTGTTCTAAGGTTGGAATATCTTCTGGATAGCACAGATTCAAAGTTTTGTTAGCTGGGTAGTAAGAAACACAATGTAAGCGTATGAGGTAAGACCAAACAATTTCCTCCTCGGCTACTTGGGTAATACCAAATCTACTTTTAAAATACTTTTTAAAAACCGATTTAAACTGAATGAAACTTGTTCTTGCCTTAATTTCTTTACATAAGGACGGTTCGAGATGAATCATTTGTTTATTTAATAAGCGCTGTTTTAAAATATTCATCCATAAGTTGATGCGAAAATAATTTGTTGCGATTTGCGTTGTCGCTTCTTGGAGTTCTTCGTATGTATTGTTGATTGTTTGATAAGAATGATTGGTCGTAAATGTTTGTCTAAAACCATGGTAAAACTCAAATAAAAAGTAACGGATATCTGCTTCATTTCCTAATAAATCTAATTGTTTAGTCGATAAAGTAAGGCGATAAAATTTTAATTCTTTGTTAATATGGCGAATGGTCTTTCTCAAAACTGAATGCGAGAGATGAAACTGTTCGGTGGCAGTTTGGAATGAATGAATACGACCTCGGTAGATTTCGTCAATCAATTTATAAACAATTGTATCTTTAGCGATCTCCATGACAATGGAATCAATCGTTTTGAATGTAGACACCATCAATCGGTAACCGATCTTTTTATAATATTTGATGGTCATTCCCTTGGGAAGTAATTGTTGTAAAGAATCAATATCCGCGCGAAGTGTCGGTGCTGTTGTTTCAAGTTCTTTCACTAGTTTTTCAGTTGAAGAAATCGAATCACATTTATGTAAATAGTAAAGAATTCTTATCTGCCGCTGTAATTGCTTGTTATTTAATAATCTGAAAAATAGGTTATTCATTCTTATTCCTTCCCGACTTTAATTAAAAGCCGCGTAATTTATTTAGTGAAATCTTTTTTATTTTAACTTGAATAAACGATGAGCTCAATTTTTTTACTAATATTTTTTTTGAAAGAAAAAAATAGAAAACTTTTCCTTCAAGTAATCGTTGATTATATAAATAGCTTTTATTTTAAAAACATGGTGAATTTAGGGGGAAAATCAATGAACAAGAAAAAGTTAGTCAAATGTTCGTTAGCGATTTGGTTGGCGACACAATCTCTGCTTCATCCGTTTTCTTATTCTTATGCCGAAGAATGGAGTAAACCAGACGAAGAGCAAGTACAAACAGCAACTAGTTTAAACGAACCAGGAGGTAAAAACGATCTGGTCGAAAATCCATTAGAAACAATGATCCAGGAACCTGATGAAAATCAGCCAGAGTTAGAAGAGTCAATGACAGAAGTTCCGCAAGAAGAACTGGTAGAGGAATCAGAGAGCCTTGATCAACCAACTGAAAGTCAATCAGCTGTTGACTTAGATCAGGATCAATTGACGGAAAACACAGAACAAGAGGAGACACTTCTCAACACTGCCACACCTACAGAAGAATCCACCGATATTGCCAGTGGTGTTTTCGGAACTTGTTCTTGGCGAATCGATGCAGAAGGTACATTATATATTGGAGGAGGCACATTGGGAGAAACACCGGTTACGTTTTTTCCTCCTTGGTTCAACAGCTATCGATTTAAAATAAAAAAAATGGTATTCACTGGACCAACGATTGCTCCTAAAGAAACTCATCGCTTATTTTATGGATATAGTAATCTTTTGTCCATTGAGAATTTAGCTTATTTAGACGTAAGTCAAGTAACGGATATGACTTCCTTTTTTTCTGACTGTCGTGTACTAAATGGCGTTGATTTGTCAGGATGGGATACGTCAAATGTCACGAATATGTCTAATATGTTTTTTGAAGCATTTGACCAAACAGAGAATCTCATTCATCTTGATCTTTCAAGTTTCGATACAAGTAATGTAGTTGATATGAGTGGCATGTTCAGTCGATGTACCAAAGTACAATCAATCGATCTTTCTAGTTTTGATACGAGTAATGTTGTCAACATGAACAGAATGTTTTTTGCTTGTAATGAATTAATTACCTTAGATATCGCTCACTTTGATACATCAAATGTGGTTTATATGTCACGTTTATTCGCTGAATGTAAGAAGTTGCGCTATGTGGATGTCTCAAATTTCGATACATCAAGTGCGATTGATCTTTCAGTGATGTTTCGTTTGAATTATGAATTAGAGAGTGTGGACGTTTCTAATTTTGATACATCAAAGGTTGTTCATTTGCATTACATGTTTGATCAATGTCGCAAATTGAAAACGATCGCAGTGGAAGGTTTTGATACAAGTCAAGTAACATCCATGAATTATATGTTCAATGGCTGTAATAGTTTAACCTCTTTGGACGTTTCTAATTTTGACACCAGTCTAGTCCAAGCAATGAGATACATGTTTGCTAATTGTGAGTTACTAGAGACGATCGATGTGTCTAATTTCAATACAGAGTCTGTGAATTATCTGACATATATGTTCTTAAATTGTTCGAAAGTAAAAAAATTAGATCTTTCTTATTTTCAGTTTGAGGATCCCGTAGAAATGGCAGAAATGCTGGCTGGAACAACGAGCCTCAATGAATTGACTCTTGGTAAAGGCTATCGTTTTGTAGATTCAGCCAATCTTCCTGCTATTCCAGTAGAAGATGGAAACACTGGTTATTGGCAAAACGTTGGTTCTGGAACGGTTACGAACCCTGCAGGGGAATACGTGCTAACTTCAGAAGAATTGATGGCGAACTATACAGGAGCGATGGCAGATACGTATGTTTGGCAGAAAGAGCCAAACTATGAATCAATTTTAGCCAAAGATTCGACGCTTTACCTTGGTGAAACCTGGGATCCACAGGATAATTTTATTTCAGCAACAGATAAGGAAGGAAATCCCCTTCCATTTGATATGAGTATGGTCAGTGGAACAGTGGATACCTCAGTAGTAGGAGTGACACCGATTACTTATACTAATGGTAGCGCTGCTCAAGTCATTCATGTAACAGTAAAAGAAAACCAGGAGAGCATTCAGGCCAAAGACTCAGTTATTTATGTGGGTGATCAATGGGATCCACAAGCTAATTTTGTTTCAGCTACTGATGAAGATGGGATGCCTCTAGCGTTCACTACAAAAATGGTGGAAGGTTCGGTGGATAGCCAAAAAACGGGCGATTATTTTGTGACGTATACCAACGGAATAGCAAGTAAGACGATCAAAGTAACGGTCAAAGAGAACAAAGAAACACTCGTAGTTAAAGGTTCCACACTCTATGTAGGAGACAATTGGAATCCACAAGACAATTTTATTTCAGCCAATGATAAAGAAGGAAATCCCCTAACATTTGACCAGAAAATGGTTTCTGGTAAGGTTGATACGACAAAAGTTGGCGTTTATCCAGTGACCTATCAAAACGGTCATCAAAAGAAAACTGTTGAAATCCATGTGCTAGCTGAACCAACTAAAGAAAAACCAGATGCGGATACGAACCAATCGGGGGATAAAAAGCCAGTACCAGCAACGCCAAATGAGATAACGAATAACAACGATCAGAGAGATAAAAAAGACGAAAAAAATGAAAAAAATAAAAAAGATGAAAAAGACGAACAAGAAGAACAAGAAGAACAAGAAGACAAAAAACTACCTACTACAGGTTATCAAAAATCAAGTCTTTCTATGATTGGCATGGCTTGCTTCTTACTTGGATTATACTTTGTTTACAAAAAAAAGATAAACGTTAAATAAAGCGTAAATCAACTAGCCAATCTCCTCGTTTTACGTCATAATGTAAAAAAAGGAGATTGGCAAGATGGATAAAGAATTATTGATTATTGAATTGATGTCAGCAAAAGCAAAGATGTTGTCTATCATCAATCAACGAACGAAAAAAATGACATGGAAAATTGGGATGTATTTTATCGCTAACTTGTTGTTCTTGGTCGGATGGGGAAACATCTACCATCATTTAAAGCAGAATCATCCACATTCATTTAAAATGGAGCGAATCACTAGTTTGTACCATTTTTCAAGTTATGTTGACTTTGCGATAGGACTATTCTTGTTTTTACTCGTTGCTGTGCTATGGTTCAAAAAGAGGAACATCTCTCGGCATTATGATCAATGGCTGGAAAAACAAGTGGCGAATATGTTACATATTTCAGTTGGCTCTCAGGACGAAAATTATCTCTACTTGAGTGATCATAACAAAAAGGAGTTTACACTTGCGAAAAAGAGGCGTTATTTTCTGCTGCAAACGATGGAGGGTGTCTCACTTTTTCTAGGAGAACAACTTACTTGGTATGGCAGTAATCGATACTATGTTTTTATGCAAGTAAATGAACCGATAGACCGAAAAAACAAAAAAAGAATTGAGCCTTTTTACTCTCATTTAGCAATTGGAGTTGGAACACTCTTGTTGATTGGCGGGGGTGTTTATCAATTCATTAATGCAGGACCAGTAGCAACGAATGTACACTCTATGATGCAAAGCGAAGAAAAAGTAAGAAAAATGCCAACTTCGACTAATCAGGACGGTTTATTGAAACCTGTTCAAACATCCGTCAATTTGACCACTGAGCAAACGAATGACGTAAAAATAGACCCAGAAACACAAGCCTTGTATTTGACGACGAATCAAGGAAAAGACTGGCGTTTCGTTCCAATTGCTGTGGACTGGTTGCGTTTTGGTGACTATACTTTGACTTCGGGTACTGTTGCAAAAGGGGAATGGATGGACAAAACATTTGATGTTTCTCCTACTTTTTCTTGGTTTATCTATTCACCTGATCAAAAAAACGTTTACCTATTATCATCAGCTGATAATGGGAAGACGTGGCAAAAAAGTCAGATTACAGATCAAGGCGGACAGGTTCGTTATCGTAAAGCAAACTTTTTCACAAACGATCAAGGCGTCATGGTATTTTCATCCTCTACAGGAATGTCTGCGGAAAGTCTAAAAATTTATACGACCAACGATAAAGGGCAAAGCTGGCAAAAAAGCGGCAGTACCATCGTAAATCAACCGATTCAAAATGTTAGTTTTGTGACGAAGACATTGGGTTTCCTCTCTACAAGAGAAAACATCTATTATACGAATGATGGGGGACTAACATTCAAAGAATCCTTGGTAGCTATCCCGGGTGAGTATCAATTGGGAGGGATCGATTTGTTCCAGTCACCAAATGAAGTGGTACAAGTAAGTGCCAATAAATTGGAAACCAAGTTTTACCTCCTAAAAAATGGATCGATCGATGCAGGGAAAATGTTTGCTTGTCTTTTTTATTCGACTGATGGTGGAGAAACATGGCAATTCGAACAACAATTATCGCAAGTAGAGAATCGCTAAAAAAGTTTAGATGAATTTCAACACCAAAAAGGAAACGGCGTAAGGAGAGACAATGACAATTTATGTAAGTGAAAGTTCTCTATGTAACGATTGAATTTGTGAATAAGAGAGATTGAAAGAATAGACCCATAAAAAAGAGCCTGGACTTTTTTCCAAGGCTCTTTTTTATGGGGGTTAAAATAGGTAAAAAGTGTTCAAAATTACTTAGGTCAAAGCGTACTTTTCACAACCTCTTGATATAAACGGCGTTCAAGAAGCAACTCCTCAACAATAAGCGATGATTTTCTAAAATATGAGGAGCTATTTTAAAAAATTCTCTCTTATTCGCTCGGAGCTAAACGCTTCTTTCACAGCCTCTTGCTAAACGGTGTTCAAAGTGCTGACCCTCGGTAATAAGTCTAAAAATCTCAAAACATGAGGAGCTGTTTCGAGATTTTCTTCCTTATTACTCGGGTCAAGACGCACTTTTCACAACCTCTTTTATGTGATTTGAAATTGGCTATTATATAAACTAGCATAAAGTGTTGGTTTGCTTAATAGTGACTGATGAGTTCCTTGTTCAATAATATTTCCATTTTCCATCACTAAAATCAAGTCGGCATTTTCGATCGTAGATAACCGATGGGCGATAATAAAGCTGGTTCGGTTTTCTGTGACAGCATTCATTGCTTTTTGGATCATTGCTTCGGTGCGGGTATCCACGCTGGAGGTTGCTTCATCTAAAATAACTACGGAAGGATTCGCCAGCAATACCCGAGCAATGGTCAATAGCTGTTGTTGTCCTTGTGACAACGAACCATTTTCACTTGAAATAATCGTATCATATCCTTCAGGTAACGTGCGGATGAAATGATCACATTGGGCAATTTTGGCAGCCGCAATGATTTCGTCTCTGGAAGCTTGCTGTTTCCCATAAGCAATATTATCTGCCACTGTGCCTTCAAAGAGCCACGTATTTTGCAAAACCATCCCAAAGTGTTTACGTAACTCACTACGAGAGAATTTCGTGATATCGATTCCGTCGAATTCGATTCTTCCATGGTTTAGCTCGTAAAATCGCATGAGTAAATTGACTAATGTCGTTTTTCCTGCCCCAGTTGGTCCCACGATTGCAATTGTTTGTTTTGGTTTAGCCGAAAAGTTGACATTTTCCATCAAGATCTTATCTGGACTATAACCAAATCGAACATCTTTGAACCTGATTGAACCAGCAGGCTGGTCAAGTGATGTTGTATTTTCGTGATCAGAACGCTCATTTGGTTCATCCATAATCTCAAAGATACGATCAATCGCCGCCATAGCAGATTGTAACGAATTGATGACATAAGAAGCGGTCGAGATCGGTTCAGAGATTTGATTGATGTACTGCAGATAAGCTTGTAACAATCCTAGTGTGAGTCCACCAGATATTACTAAGATCCCACCTAAGACAGCACTTAAAATGAACGCTGATTGATTGATCAAGCGAATCGCTGGATAGATGGCAAAGTTCATGAATTGCGCTTTTTTAAATGCTTGGTACTGTGAATGATTTACTTGACGGATCGACTCGATCGCTTGATCTTGTTGATTGAATGTTTTGATGACCAAGTTACCTGCAAGATATTCTTCCACTTTATTATTTAATGAACCTAGTTCTGTTTGATTGTCATCAGAAATCTTTTTGTTTTTATTCGCAAAGAGTTGAGTGACCCATGAACTACCAACGATCAATAAAAGAATCAGTAACGTCAATTTGCTGTCAATATAAAACAGCATCAAAATTGAAAATAAAATCGTTACGATGGAAGTGAAAAATTGATTGATCCCTGTTAGCAAGACTTGTGCTAGTTGATTCAAACCAGTCGTTGTTCGGCTGATGATATCTCCTACCTGATGCTGATCAAAGAAGGCCATTGGTAATGTTTTGAATTTCTTGGTCATTTCTTTTCTAACATTCAGTGTGATTTTTTCACTCAATGAAGCCATTGCGTATTCTTGAATGAAAGAAGTAATACTACTTAAAAAAGAAAAAACGAGTAATAAAACAACAGGGAACAAAAGGGCATCCTTGACATCATGAAATGTCATTTCAGCAATCCCGATCGTACGGATTCGACTTAAAAGCTGATCGATACCAACGCCCATGATCATCGGCATTGCAACGACCATCAGGTTACCGATTAAACTACATAATAGTAAGCCATAAAATGTTTTGTGATCAGATTGGATCATTTTCCAAAAGCGGATCAAACTATGTTTATTCATTTTTACATCAGTTGTTTTCATATATTCCCTTCTTTCAAAATCCCTTGTGATTTAGCAAATTCCTGATAAGAAAGACAAGTAGCAAGGAGTGTTTCGTGAGTTCCTTGTCCCACGATTCGGCCATTGTCTAAAACGATGATGTGATCAGCGTTCATGATTGTACTCAATCTTTGAGCCACAATGATCAATGTCTTATCAGCCATTTCTTCATGGAGGGCTGTTCTTAGTTTTGCATCCGTCTTGTAGTCCAAAGCAGAAAAGCTATCGTCGAAAACATAGATATCTGCTGGTTTGATGAGCGCTCGTGCAATACACATCCGTTGTTTTTGTCCGCCAGAATAATTATCTCCGCCTTGTGCAACAAAACTAGCTAATTTTTTGGGCAATTTATCCAAAACTTCCTCTAATTGTGAAATACGTATAGCTGAGGTCAATTCTTCTTCTGTTGCATGCTCATTGCCCATTTGCAGGTTTGATAAAATTGTTCCACTAAACAGAAACGCTTTTTGCGGAACATAGCTGATTTTTGAGCGAATCATTTCTTGTGTTAATTGTTGGAGTGGTTGACCCCCTAATGTAATCTGTCCACTGGTCACATCATTCAAACGAAGGAGCAATTTGGCTATTGTACTTTTACCAGAACCAGTTCCGCCAACGATGGCAGTTGTTTTGCCTTTAGGTACCTTAAAATGGATATCTTCCAATACAGGTTCCGAATCTTTGGTATAACTGAAAGAAACGTGTTCAAAAGATAACACATGTTCATCATCCATATTCAGCGAAGCTGTTGATGGATTTTCCGGATCAATGATCTCAATAGGTTGATTCAACACTTCTTCGATCCGCCGAAGAGAGGACATCGATTTTGGAACGACGACTAACACCATAGCTGCAGTCATTAGATAAGCCAACGTGAGCATCGAATATTCGACGATGGCAGTAACAGTCCCGATCTGTAGTGTACCTTCACTGACCAACGAACCACCAAACCAAAGAATGGCGCTGTATACGATCCCCATTAATAAAAAAGCAATTGGAGTGACCCAAGCAAATACGCGATTGACTCGGATCATCTGTGCGGCATATTTCTCAAATGTTTGATTGGTGCGCTTCTCCTCATAGTCTTGATTGTTGAAGGCTCGAATCATATTCACACCTGTAAAAAATTCCCTTAAAGTCACTGTGATACGATCCATTTTTGGTTGGATACTGAGAGATAGAGGGGTTCCTTTTTTCATTAAGATGTAAATAACGACAGCATAAATAAACACAGAAATCAATGTAATCAATGTCAATGTCATGGAATATTGAAGCATCATGACAATTGTAAACACCGCAATGATTGGTGCAGGTAAGATCATTTGACAAAAGAGTACAATCATTTGTTGGATATTATCTACATCATTAGTCATTCGAGTCAGGAGTGAGGCACTTCCAAATTCATCTGCATCTTTCATCGATAATTGTTGGAACTTATCAAAATAGGTTTCCCTTGTTTGGTAGCCAAATTTTGCAGACACTAGTGCAGAAAAATAGCTAGAAGCAATCGCTGAAAAAGTACCTAGCAAGGCTACGAATACCATTTGTAGACCAATGGTATAAATTTTACTGTTTTGACCAGTAACTATCCCTTCATCAATTAATGTTGCCACTAATTTAGGAACACCAAGTGTACCAATGATTTGTAAACAGACGAATAAAAAAGTCATGCCTACGATTTTTTTATTCTTCCATAGGAATTGTTTAAGTAATGTCATTTTGTTTCCTCCTTTTACTAGACAATAATGAATTTTACACCTTAAAGTTACTTGAAGGTCAATAGAGGAAGCGGTAAAATTAACAAGAGGTGAGCGGAAATGCCAAAACTTTACACAATCGGAGAAGTCTCGGAACTACTAAATGTACCAAAGTCAACGATTCGTTTTTGGGATGAGCAAGGGTTAATCCATTCTCTACGCCATGAAGAAAACGGGTATCGGATGTTTAATATTGATGATATTTTTCAGATCTATGACATCAATTTCTATCGAAAATTAGATGTTCCAATCAAACAGATGAAAAATTTATATGGAAAAACGATCGAAGAACATTATGCAACGATTGCAGAAACAGAGCAGCGGATTAAGCAAGAAAAAATAAGTCTGCAAAAAAAACATGAAGAAATCTTGGCTCGAAAAGAACAATTAAAACTTATGATTGACAATCGAGGCATTACCAAAGAAACAATTCCTTTTGCGGCAATCGTCATAGTGGATTCCGACGACATTTTAGATTCGAAAGCCTATCTTGAAAACTATGCCAGCTTCGGTGGGTATTTTGATTTTTCGCTGAGCGATGAAATGATTTATGGCTTCTGTACAGACCAAACATCAGCCACAATTCCACTGTCTAAAATTGTTTGGTACAATCAGCCTGGTAAAACTTATCATCGATTTTTATTACAAGTGGAAGTCAATCATACCGAAAAGAACAATATCGAAGAAGTAAGATTAACATTAGCTCAACGAGGGTATCAAACAGGAAATGTGATTGGACAGTATCTGCTAACGAAGCAAACGGAAGAAGGAGTCTATCATGAATATTATTTAGGATGGATCGAAAGCCAAAAAGTAGAAGCTGATTTAACAAATGAGGATAAGCAAAAGTAGACGAAGAAGGAGCGGGAAAGGATAGTTATCTCGCTCTTCTTCGTCTATTTGGTTAGGATTTATCAGGGTTAAAACTTTCTCTAATGATTAGTCGTGTAGGATAAGTGACAATGATCGGTTCATCTCTCAAACCATCGATTCGCTCCACCGCTAATCGAACAGCAGACTGACCAATGGCTTTTGCATTGATCGCTACACTTGTTAAACTAGGAGATAAATCAGCAATCGCCTCGATGTTATCGAAGCTAACTAGAACGATCTCTTCTCCAATTTTTCGATTGTCTTTTTGTAATGCTCGATAAACACCTAATGCTAAAGGATCGCTACCGATCAAAATGGCCGTCGGTAAATCATGTTTTTGTTTTTCGAGAAGTTTGGTCGCTAACTGCTCTCCGGATTCCTCTGTCCATTCTCCTAAATAATAATTGATCTGTTTGGTCAAATGATGATCTTGCATGAAATGGCGGTAGGCTCTGAGCCTTTTTTCATTCTCAGTTGTTGATTTCCGACCAGCTTCGTTAATATCGATTTGATAACCACCAATATAAGCGATGTTGGTGTGCCCATTGTCTAAAAAAAGTTCTAAAACAGATTTAGTCATTCGTTCGAGATCCCCATAGACCATATCCACTTCTTGTTGGATATCTGGATTATCTACTACAACTAATTGTCGGTTCTGTTTCAATAAATCGGCGATTGCACCTTTATCGATCGTACCGACTACGATTATAGCACCTAATTGATCCAAATCTTTCCACTCGGTCGGGTTATCCGACATATTATAAATTCGATTCATGCCGATATGGAGTCGGCTGGCTTCTTCTTCTAGACCTGCTCGTAATTCTCGATAATAAATATCTTTTTCTTCGCTGGCTTTACTGATTGCTGAAATGACACCGATGGAAGGACGGCGTTTTTTAATATATTTTCGCTTGTTGATATCATAATTTAATGTGGCAGCTGCAGTGAAAATCCGTTGACGAGTAGCAGCAGAGACACTGATCGTTTTGTCTTCATTCAAAACTCTTGAGACCGTAGCAGGTGAAACATTGGCTTTTCTTGCGACATCTCTAATTCCAACCATAAAATGGCACCCCTTACAAAAAAATAAAAATTTTTATTGACATATTTGTTTAGTAAACAGTATACAGGAAATGTAACAAAAGTAAACGGTTACTATTTATTTGAGAGGTGAAACAATGGAACAAGTGATGAAGAATCAAAGAGCAGCTTTAATCACATTTGACGAACAGGAAAAAGTATTTCATCTATCCAATTCAGAAATTTCCTATATTCTTCAAATTGAAGAAAGTGAAGTTCTGGCTCATGTTTATTTTGGTAAAAGAACGACCCATTATCATAATCATAAAAAATATCCTCGCAGAGATCGCGGCTTTTCTGGGAACGTCCCCTTAAATGAAGATCGAACGTATTCAAAAGATACATTACCACAAGAGTATTCAGGGCACGGAGGGATGGATTATCGATTACCTGCCTTGATGATTCGTCGAGAAAATGGATCAAATCTGCTTGATCTACGTTATGAAAGTTTTCAGATCCAAGAAGGAAAGCCAAATTTATCTGGATTACCGCAAGCGTATATCAAGAATGATACAGAGGCAGAAACGTTGATCGTGACGTTGAAAGATCGTGAAGAAAAGATTTACGTGGATCTTTCCTATACGATTTATCGAGAAAGAGCAGTGATTACACGTTCGCTGAAGGTAAGAAATGAAACCAATGATCCAGTGATGATTGAAAAAGCAGCCTCTTTTCAACTTGATTTTACGAATTCAGGCCGGTTTGATGAAGTGATTGCCTTACCAGGAGCGCATGTCAAAGAACGGCAGATGTCTAGACAAAGCATAACAGATGGCATCAAATCATTTGAAAGCCGTCGTGGTTCAAGCAGTCATCAGATGAATTCATTCATTGCCTTGACAAATCATGCAACAACTGAATTCACAGGGGAAGCGATTGGGATCCATCTTGTTTATTCGGGAAATCATTCCTTTGAGATTGAAAAAGATGCCATTCAACAATTTAGAGTGATCGGGGGGATCAATCCCTATAATTTTTCTTGGGAGTTACAACCATATGAAAGCTTCCAAACACCGGAAATACTCTTAACTTATTCTGATCAAGGGTTGAATGGGATGAGTCAAGTGACCCATCATTTATTACGGGAACGAGTAGCAAGAGGGCAATTTCAATACCAAGAACGTCCGATCCTAGTCAACAATTGGGAAGCGACTTATTTTGACTTTACGAGCAAAAAGATCGAAGCGATCATTGATGAAGCAAACGAATTAGCGATAGAGATGTTTGTTTTAGATGACGGCTGGTTTGGGAAAAGAGATTCGGACCAATCTTCTCTAGGAGACTGGTTTGAATATCAAGGGAAATTGAAAAATGGCTTAAAAGGGATCGCTGACTATGTTCACCAAAAAGGACTAAAGTTTGGCTTGTGGGTTGAGCCTGAAATGGTTTCCAGCGACTCTCAATTAAATCGGGATCATCCCGAATTTATGATGAAAGAACCAGGTCGTCAACCCTCGGCTTCTAGATCTCAACACGTCCTTGATTTTACCCGAAAAGAAGTCCGGAAGACGATTGAAACACAGTTACGGCATTTGTTAGACAGTGTGGAGATCGACTATATCAAATGGGATATGAATCGATCGCTATCTGATGTCTATTCGGTGTCATTGGGCAAACAAAACCAAGGGGAAGTTTTGCATCGTTATCTATTAGGATTATATGAGATGATGGAAAACTTAACAAACGACTATCCTCATATCCTTTGGGAAGGATGTTCTGGTGGTGGTGGACGGTTCGATGCAGGGCTGCTTTATTATATGCCACAGTCTTGGACTAGTGACAATACAGATGCGGTTGAACGTATCAATATCCAATATGGGACAAGCTTAGCTTATCCTATTTCAGCTATGACTGCCCATGTATCAGCTGTTCCTAATCATCAAACGGGTCGAGTCACCAGTTTAAAAACACGTGGAGATGTGGCCATGGGCGGGGTGTTTGGATATGAACTCGATCTAACAAAATTATCTAGTGAGGAAAAGCAGGAAGTAGCCGCACAGGTAGAATTTTATAAAAAAATCAGACAGACAGTCCAATATGGTGATTTCTATCGTTTACAAAATCCCTTTGAGCAAAATATTGCTTCCTGGGAATTTGTTTCAAAAAACCAACAGGAAGTCCTCTTATTTATAAATCGTCGGTTGGCAAATGCACAGCCCGAATTTCATGAGGTACGCCTTGTTGGACTAAGCGAAGAAAAACTATACCAGAACCAGATAGATGGCAAAGTATATTCAGGATCGGAATTAATGACAATAGGTCTTTATTTCCCGGATTTTTATGGCGATTTTCAAACAGAATTGATTCATTTTATGAGTATAGACGAAGGAGAATAGAAAAATGAACGCATTGATTGAATGGTTAGATGATCCGCAAGTGTATCGAGTAAATCAAAGGAAAGCCCATAGTGATCATGTTATTTATGGTGCTAAAGAAGAAGTGGAAACAGGAAACACCAGAATCCAATCGCTGAATGGGAAGTGGCAATTTTGCTATTCCCGCAATGCTTTAGAACGTCCAGTGAATTTTTTTGAAAAGGAATTTGATAACAGTGGCTTCGATCAGATTGATGTTCCTAGGCATATCGAACTAGCAGGATACGACAAGATCCACTACATCAATACGATGTATCCATGGGAAGGGCATGAGTTTAGACGTCCGGCTTATACAACCGCTGGTAAGGAAGAAGCCGAGGGGATGTTTTCTCAAGCCGAGTATAACCCAGTTGGCTCATATGTGACGAACTTTACTTTAAATGAAGAAATGAAAGAAAAGGCGATCACCATTCGATTTGAAGGTGTCGAACAGGCAATGTATGTCTGGTTAAATGGGCACTTTGTCGGCTATGCAGAAGATTCTTTCACGCCTTCTGAATTTGATTTAACTCCTTATCTGGAAGAAGAGAATCGTTTAGCGGTAGAAGTCCATAAAAGAAGTAGTGCCGCTTTTCTCGAAGACCAAGATTTTTTCCGTTTCTTTGGGATTTTTAGAGATGTTTCATTGATCGCCAGAGGGAAAAATCATATAGAGGATATGTGGATCAAACCTCAAGTTGATCCCTCTTTTCAAAGCGGTTGGGTAGATATCGACTTGACTATTGAAAATCTTACTTCAAACGGAAAGCTACGTGTCCGACTCCTCAATTGCAAAGGAGAAGAGATCCATCAAGAAGAAGTGGGAATCGAAGAACAAATCTCGTTGCATATTCCAGTAGATAAAATTACTTTATGGGATCATTTTCAACCCAATTTATACACCGCCGAATTTGAAACGTTTGATGATACTGGGGTGACGGAGTATAGTTACTATCCATTTGGTTTTAGAAAGATCGAGATCAAAGAGCGGATCATTTATTTGAATGACCGACGTTTGATCATCAACGGTGTCAATCGACATGAATGGCATCCTGAAAAAGGAAGAGCTATCGATTTGATGGATATGAAGAAAGATCTAGAAATCATTAAACATGCGAATATCAATGGGGTTAGAACCTCACATTATCCAAATCAAATCCCTTGGTATTATCTTTGTGATCAGGCGGGGATTCACTTGATGGCAGAGACCAATCTGGAATCTCATGGTTCTTGGCAAAAGATGGGCGCGTTTGAGCCGTCTTACAATGTACCGGGGAACGTTCCTCAATGGCGGGAGATCGTTCTTGACAGAGCACAGACAAATTTTGAGACATTCAAGAACCATACGAGTATTTTATTCTGGTCTTTAGGAAATGAATCTTACGCAGAAGAGAATATTCGTTTGATGAATGATTACTTTAAAGAAAAAGATCCCGATCGCCTTGTTCACTATGAAGGAAATTTCCCTAATCCTGCATTCGAAGATTCGATTTCTGATGTCAAGAGTTGCATGTATGCTACGCCAACAGATATCTGTGATTACCTTGAAAATGATGGGAAAAAGCCTTTCATTTTATGTGAATACATGCATGACATGGGGAATTCGTTGGGAGGATTGAATTCTTACATGGAATTATTAGATCGATACCCAATGTATCAAGGTGGCTATATTTGGGACTTTAAAGATCAAGCGATTCAAGTGATCGATCCATTGACGAAACAAAAAGTAATGAGATACGGTGGGGACTTTGATGATCGTCCAAGTGATTATGAATTTTCAGGTAACGGGATCGTCTTTTCTGATGGTCAAGAAAAACCGGCATTACAGGAGGTAAGGTATTATTATGGAAAATACAGCGATTAAAATGAAGATTATTTATGGAGATTGTACATTTGCTTTAAAAGGTGAAGGATTTCATTATATCTTTTCCTATACAAGAGGTGGGTTGGAATCCTTAAATAAAAATGGGAAAGAATGGTTGTATCGAGAAACGCTGCCGACGTTTTGGCGGGCTTTGACGGATAATGATCGAGGGAATGGGTTTGGCTATCGTTCGTCCATGTGGCTAGGGGCTGGGATGTACCCGAAAGTAAAAAATGTTCAAGTTTCCATTGATCAAAAACCAATCGAACAGCCAATTGCTCCGATCAATAATCGCTATTCCAATCATGAATATGCGCAATCAGCAGCGATCAAATTCACGTTAGAAATCAATACGGTGCCCAAAACAGAAGTCATAGTCAACTATGAAGTACAATCTGATGGGGAAATGAAAATTTCTGTCTTTTATCATGGACAGCAAGGACTGCCTGAATTACCTTTATTAGGTTTTCGCTTTATTATGCCAACCAAAGCGAAATATTTTGAATATGAAGGACTATCAGGAGAAACGTATCCAGATCGAATGGCAGGAGGAATCGAGGGTACTTATAAAGTAACTGGTTTACCAGTGACTCCCTATCTCGTGCCACAAGATTGTGGTGTCCATATGAAGACGAAATGGCTAGAAATCACTAGAGATTCTACGATGAATAATGCGGATCAAGGAAAGGAGGAATTTTCATTACGCTTTGAACAAGTGAACGGCGATTTTGCATTTTCAGCTCTCCCCTATAAAGCCGAAGAATTAGAAAATGCTACGCATCTTGAAGAGTTACCACCAGCTAGAAGAACCGTCTTAGTGATTCAAGGGAAGGTACGTGGTGTAGGAGGAATCAACAGCTGGGGAGCAGATGTTGAAGAAGCGTATCATATTTCAGCGGAAGAAGACCATGAATTTAGTTTTATCGTGAAGTAAAGGTCGTGAAAGAAGCGGTCAGCTCCGAGCAAATAAGAGGCAATTTTTTAAAACACCTTTTCATGTTAAAAAAAATTTAGGCTTATTTCAAGGAGCTGATGCTTGAATGCTGTCTATCTAGAGAAAGGAAGGATTGATAGCTAAGTATCGGTAAAGAACAATAGCTTTTCATATTATTAGCAGACACAAAAAATATAAAACCATAGACAAATAGACGTTGCATTTCTAGGATCATCTATCTTAGAAGGGCAGCGTCTATTGCTTATAAGTATCAACTAACTGAATTGTTTATTTTTGAATTAACTGATTAATGGCAATGTGATTTTTACCGTTGTTCCAACACCCATAATCGATTGGATCTGCAATCCATACTCTGTGCCGTAAAGCAATTTGATTCGTTCGTTCACATTCTTGACGCCGATTCCAGAAAAATAGTCCTTGTTTTTTTTCTTTTGATTTGTATCAAATCCATCACCGTTATCTACGATTTCAAAGATCAATTGTGTTTCATGAATTTTTCCGAATAAAGTAATAAACCCACTTTTTTTTGTTTGAAAAGCATGTAAAAAAGCATTTTCAATAATTGGCTGGATCATCATATTGGGCACTTTAAAAGGGTATAGTTCATCGGGGACCATGATCCGAGTGGCGATATCATCACCATATCTCAATGAAAGAATATGGATATAGCTTTGCACACTTTTTAATTCTTCTTCGACAGTGATTGTTTCTGCTTTTTTCCCAATGGTACTTCTCAACAAATCAATAAAATGATCGATTCCATGAATTGCTTTTTGATTTTCTTTTTGCCAGATCAAAAATTTTAGACTAGTTAACGTATTGTAGATAAAGTGAGGCTGGATTTGGGCTTGCATCGTTTGAATCTCTAATTGGCGTTTTTTCTTTTCGTTTTCAATTGAAGTAAAATAGTTCTCATCGATCGTTGTTAATAGTTGATTGATTGTAGTGCCTAAAGTCTTTGTTTCGTAGGTCCCTTGAACATCTACTTGGGTATTATTAGGAATTTTTTTGATATGTTTTAAGGACTGAATCAAGGCATAAATCGACTTCGTCTGACGGTTCATATAGCGAAAGACAATAGCACCAACTACCATTAAAGTCATCAAATTAAAAAGGACGATCGGAACAATCAGTCCCATTTGATTGACTAGTGAACGAATATTTACTTTACTAATCAAAGCTAAGTTTTGTCGATATAATGGAACACGTGTTAAACGATTATAATCAACTGTTTTTGTTTCATTGGTATTTAAATCATTTAACAAGTTGGTTTTGGCACCAATCATGCCAGTTTCATTGGAGGTAATGATTTGATTTGCTTCATTGATGAGATAGATTTTGGAGACCTCCGAATGGATCGTTTCATTGAATAAATTCGCTAGCTCATCTGCAGTTATCGCAATGACAGCATACCCATAAATATGATTCAACGAGGAAGTCAATTTCTTAATGAATAGGATGCTGCTTTTTGTTTGGTCACGAGTAGTCAAACCAAAGTTGACAAAGAACATTTGGGTCGATGCTTTATGTGCCTTTGCTTTTTGTACGACATCAGATCTCATGAATGCCGCAGCATCCATACTGGCAAGCATCTCGTTTCCAACGAAGGTATGTCCACTTTCACCATAGATCATCAGATCGTAATTGATGGAAGGAGAGATCGAAGTAAAGCTTCGGTTCATTTGTTGGATCGTTTTTACATTAGTGTAGTTATCTAACGAAGAGTGCTGATCGTTAGAGAAATAATTTTCGACTGCAGGGTTGTTAGCGACCATCGTTAAGGTATTTTCGATATTATCATTCAATCGTTCAAAATCACGTTGTATTTTGCCAAGCGTTAGTTCATTCGATTTATCAAATAGATGGATATAAGCGTTTTTGGATCGATCATAAATGAAGAAGGACAGAATAATCGCTTGAGTAAGAAGCGCAATGACTAGGACAACCAGTAGTTTTGTAACTAGTTCATACTCTTTGAATTTTTTCTTCATGTTTCAAACTTCCTTTTCGATATTGAGAAGGATTTAGCCCAGTTTCTTCCTTGAATACTCTTGAGAAGTAACCAAGTTCAGCAAATCCTACTTGGTAAGAGATTTGTGAAAGTGGCTCGGTTGTCTCAAGCAAAAGCCGTTTCGCATGTTGTATCCGGACTTTTTTTAGATATTTGGTGAAGCTAATCCCATATTTCTCGGTAAACATGGTAGATAAATAACTATAGGAAAAATGAAATTTTTCGGAGATGATTTGCAAGGAAATATCTTGATGATAATTTTCTTGAACATAATCATAGATCGCTGTCAGAATTTCTGAGTTTTCATTCTTTTCCGGCGTGCTCCAACGCATCAATTGAGTGATGATTTTAGTAAACGTAATGGAAAAATCTTCGATGGTGGTGACGTTCGTTATAAGTGTTGGTAACGTAATTTTTAATGTCGTCAATTCTTTCGTCCCTTGACCATCTTCTAAAGCATTGATGAGTGCGTAGAGACGATTGATTGTTTCGTGTTTTAAAAATAAAGGGTCAATTTTTAAAGCGATCAGAGTCTCAATCGCTGATTTCATTTCTCTGATAGCGGATACATAATCTTTGTTGACAATCTTTGTTAAGTAGCTTTTCGTGCTCTGATCAAAGTGTGGAATCAAAGGGACTAGTTGTTCTTCCGATACAACACCAGCACTTTTCTGATAAAAACGTTGTCCTTTGCCTAATTTTTTTAATCTTTGAAAACAATCGAACAGCTCACTTAGCTCTAAACAAGGGGAAATAATCAATAATGCATCAGATTTTTGCGCATATTCACGCAAAGAAGTCTGAATTTGTTCGAAACAATCCATGGAAGAAACATTTAGTAAGCAACCATATTCATAGTCGAGAGTGGTAAAAGGCTGATAATCAATCCAGGGTTCAGCTCGTTCTTCGTTACTTTTTAGAGAAGCTAGTGGAGCTAAATCATCCATTTCGCTATAGACGATGTAAAATAACGGGAAACGAAAAGGATCGTTAGATATCGTTGTTTTTTGTCCAGAGAAATATTGTGTTAAAGCACTATCTAGAGAGAATTTAGAGTCTAGATTTTTTTGGCCTTTTTTAACCAAATGGTTCAAAGCAGAAAGCAGGTTTTCTGGATTCAATTTTGGTTTAAGTAAATAATCGGATACGCCTTCTTTAAAAGAGTCTTTCACTAGTTGAAAATCATCATGGCTTGATAACACTAATATTTGAATATCAGGCTTGCTTTTTTTTAGGAGGCGAGCAAGTTCAATCCCATCCAGTTCAGGCATGATAAGATCAGTAATGACAATATCAATATCAGTAGAATGAATAGAGAAAAAATCAAGCGCTTCCAATGAGTTTGAAAAAGCGCCTTTAATTTGGAATCCGTGGTTTGACCAATCAACCAAATTGGCTATGCCATGTAAGATTGTTTTTTCATCGTCGATCAATAATAAATTAATCAAGCTTGTTCCCCCTTTTAAACAGTTTCTCTTTTTAAAATACGGTTTAATTGGCAGAAAAGCAAGATGAATTACTCAAAATAAAAAAATTTGAAATCTAAATTTGTGATTTTTTCTTATTTTGGGATATTTTTTGGAACTCTTTTAGAAATTAAGAAAACGATTACATTTTTTGGTATGATTCACATGTAAAGAATAAAAATGAAAAAGGCGGGTTGGATATGAAATTCAAAAAATTAGTAGCAAGTGCGACGCTTTTAGCTTCAGCAGCAGTTTTGTTTGCGGGATGTGGGAGTTCCTCAAATTCAGCAACGAAAGATGAAAATAAAATCAGTGTTTGGGCATGGGATGAAACGTTTAATATCAAAGCAGTCAATGAAGCAAAAAAAGTCTATGACAATAAAGATGTCGAAGTGGATGTCGTTACGATGTCACAAGATGATATCGTACAAAAGTTAAACACAGCATTAGCCAGTGGAAATACGGATGGATTACCGAATATCGTGTTGATTGAGGATTATCGTATTCAAGGTTATTTGAATTCTTATCCGGACGCATTTTCTGAGTTAACCGATATCGTAGATGAATCCAATTTTGCTTCGTATAAATTTGCGGTTAATAAGATCGATGATCAAATTTATGGCGTCCCATTTGATTCAGGTGTTACGGCTAATTTTTATCGAACAGATTTGTTAGAAGAAGCCGGTTACAGTCAAGCAGATATGCAGAATTTAAGTTGGGATGACTATTTACAAGTTGCTCGAGATGTTAAAGCAAAAACGGGTAAAAAAATTACTGAAGTGAATCCCTCAGATCTTGGACGTGTCCGTATGATCATGCAAGAAGCTGGTGAATGGTACACTTCGGAAGATGGAAAGACGGTTACGATCAAAGATAACCAATCATTGAAATATGGATTAAATCTATTTGCTACACTACTTAAAGAAGATCTAGTGGAACAAACTTCAGATTGGAATGCAGGTGTCACGGCTATTCAATCAGGGGCTGTTGCATCCAGTCCAATTGGTGCTTGGTATTCCTCAACGATCCAAGGTGCTGAAGATCAATCAGGGAAATGGGCAATTGCACCGACACCTTCATTACCTGCCAATATGCAAAAAGCACAAGCTTCTAATTTAGGCGGAGCTGGGTGGTATGTGATCAAAGGTGTTTCAGGCGAAGAAAATGCGAAAGACTTCTTGAAGAAGACCTTTGCGACTAACGAAGACTTGATGGGAACCTTAGCGAAAGAAATCGGGTTAGTTTCTACCATGTTAAGTGCAAAAGATCAACCAGCTTATCAAGAGTCTTCTGAATTCTATAGTGGTCAAAAGGTGTTTGAAGACTTTTCTAAATGGACAGCGGAAATTCCACAAGTTAATTATGGACAAGAAACCTATGCAATCGAAGCAGTTGTAGCAGAGTCATTACACCGAATCATCAATGGAGAAGATACTGATAAAGTCTTGGCAGATACGCAAAAACAAGTAGAAGCACAGTTAGCCAATTAAGCAGAGTGAAATGAATTGATTTAGAGGATCAAATTTGTGTTGGCTGGTGATTTTTGAACGGTCATCAGTCACACAAATTTGCTATCTATTAAAAATAGTTTCAATCAATACCGTAGAATTTTCGTGAGGACGCTGTCAATTACTCAGACAATTAGTTAAGAGGAAGGATTTGTGAGACGATCCTTAAATGACAGATAAAACGAAGATGAACGTAACGAAAGTGAGCAAAGCAGATGAAACAAAAAGATTTTTTCAAGAACGGAAATGCGTTTCTTGTTTTACCAGTTCTGATGATCTCGATCATGGTGTTTATCCCAATGATTTTAGCGCTGATCACTTCATTTCAAAGTGGTCCCCCAGTTAATATGAGTTTTAATGGTTTGGGGAATTATCAACGCATGTTGAATGATGCGACCTTCAAAAAGGCTTTTTTTAACACCTTTTTATATTTATTGGTACAAGTACCGATTATGTTGTTTTTAGCTTTATTTGTCTCTAATTTATTAAATGATAAAAAGCTTAAAATGAAAGGATTCTTCCGGACAGCGATTTTTTTACCTTGTATCACATCCATGGTTAGCTATTCGCTTATTATGAAAAGCTTGTTTTCTCAATCGGGATTAGTGAATAATTTTTTGATGACGATCGGCTTGATCGATATGCCAATTGGCTGGCTGACTCATCCAGTTTGGGCGAAAGTATTAATCATCATTTCGATTACATGGCGTTGGACAGGTTATAACATGATTTTCTTTTTATCAGGAATGCAAAATATTGATCCGGCAATTTATGAAGCAGCAGAAATCGATGGCGCATCTAAGTGGCAACAATTGATCAAAGTCACGATTCCTAACTTAAAACCAATTATTTTGTTTACGTCAATCACATCAACGATCGGTACGTTGCAACTCTTTGATGAAGTACAAAATATTACGGGTGGTGGACCAGCAAATGCAACAACTACGCTATCTCAGTATATTTACAATTTAAGTTATAAATTTACACCGAATTTTGGTTATGCTGCGGCGGTTTCATTTGTGATCGTAGTCTTTATTGTACTGTTATCAATCATTCAAACGAAAGTCGGAGGTGAAAAAGCGTGATAGATCAAGCAGAAAACAAAGTACTTCTTAAAGAGAATGAAAAAAAAGCGACTAAAACATTCAATTGGTTAGCTGTTTTTAAATATGCCTCTTTGAGCGTGATTTCATTTATTTCGATTTTTCCTTTTGTTTGGATGATCTTAGGAATGACGAATACACCTATCGATATTACTGCCGGAAAATTAAAGATCGGTAGCCATTTAGTTGTCAACTTCCAGAATCTTTTTTCAAATGACTTAAACTTTGCACGTTCATTGTGGAATTCAGCTTTGATCGCTATTGTAACAACGGTCTTAGCTTTGTTGATTTCATCTATGGCTGGTTATGGGTTTGAGATCTATAAAAGTCGAAAAAAAGAACGATTATTTACGATTTTGCTTTTATCGATGATGGTTCCTTTTGCTGCATTGATGATTCCTTTGTACCGCATGTTTTCTAACTTAAACGGAACGATCTTAGGGATTAACAGCTTCTTAGTCGTCATTTTGCCTTCAGTAAGTACAGCTTTTTTGATCTTCTTCTTTCGACAAAACGTTAAAGCGTTTCCTAAAGATTTAGTAGAAGCTGCACGTTTAGATGGATTAAAAGAATTAAGTATATTTTTCCGTGTCTACCTACCCACTGCTAAAAATACGTATGCAGCTGCTGCAATCATTACTTTTATGAGTAGCTGGAATAACTATCTTTGGCCTTTAGTTGCATTACAATCACCAGATAAGCGTACGGTCCCATTAGTTTTATCTGCCATGGGAGCCTCTTATACACCAGATTACGGAATGATTATGGCCGGGCTTGTGATTGCAACATTACCAACAGCTATCGTGTTCTTTGTTTTACAAAAACAATTTGTTCAAGGAATGATCGGTTCTGTCAAGTAAACGCGACTCGATGATAAAATTAGTTTGGTATAAACTTTAAATGTATAGGAAAAGCTGTCCCACTAGGGGAGAGCTTTTTTTCTTTTTAAATAACATTTTATATTAAAAATATATTTATGATTAATTATTTAAATAACTGTAATTATTAAAGGTAGTAAGCTTAAAAATTAATAAATATTATATTGTTGCTATTTATTTAGTTGTTATTTATAATTAAATTGTACAAAAGATAACGTTTTCGTAATGTATGAATAATTATTTTTTGTTCATAAAATAATTTTAAGGAGTGAGGTAAATGAAAAAATATGCGGTTAGTCTGTTGTTGTTTGTGTTTGGTATCTTTGTACTTTCAGCCAATGTTGGGGCGCAAGAAGTCACGTCAAAAGAGATTTTTAGTATTCCGAAGCCGACGTGGATCTTCAACTCAGGGATGAGTAAAGGGAAAAACCATGATCGTCAGGATCTAGGTTTTATCTTAAGCAAAAATACCGAATTGAGAATGAGACAGACAAATGCTCATTTCAAGAATAAGTTAAAATTGCGACTACTAGGAAACGATAAAAAGAATGAAAAAAGTATCGAAGTTGGATCAAATTGGGTAAGTATACGTGCAGATGAGCCCTTGGTTCCATTTATTGATACACCGTACGGAGAAGGATCAGCACAGATCGAATACGAAGTGGTGACTTCCAAAGAAATGAAAGCGTTACCCGTTTATGAATATCATGGGAATGAGACCATGTTTTTTTCAATGTGGGATACGGAGGATGCAGAGTATGCGCTAATTCAAGGAGTAGATTTCCAATTACTCGTACCCAAATTGGACAAAGAACTAGTGAGAAACTTAAAAGATTTTCCATCAATTGATGCGTTGATTGAGTATCATCACGGTATTTTTGCTTTATTTAACGGTATCGCTGGTTTTGATGGTTCCGCACCAGAAAATCAGAACGGCGCGAATCGTTACTTTTTAAAGGCAGATGATTCTGGCGCAGGTGCTGCTTATTATGGGGGTGATTGGACAGCTAATAGTGAACCTACGACAGATATGTGGTTGAAAGAACTAAGTTGGGCAACATTACATGAAATTGCTCACGGTTATCAAGCTGGTTTTGATGGGCAAGATATGTATACTGGCGAAGTGTCAAATAATTTATTTGGGGTCCAATATCAGTATGAAAAATATGGAAAAAAAGCAGATGACATCGGTTGGTTGTTTAATTTAGGTAAAAAAGAAGAAGTCGAAAACAAGCTGTATGATAAGTTGATCCGTGATGGAGACACTTACCATGATGTCGATGTGCGTGAACAACTGATTTTATTAACGATGTTCAAACAAAAAGCTGGAAATGACTCCTTCACTAAGATATATCAGGAATACCGTAAAATGGCTAATCAGAGTGATTTCAAAGATTGGGAATATACATTACCCAATTTAATGAATCGTATCTACAGTGAAAATAGTAAGCAGGATTTTTCTGCTGCCTTAAAAAAACGTGGGTTGTATCTTGATGAATTTCAAGCAGAAAAAAATCGTGTGGCAGGTTATCCAGCTGTGGCTTCATTGGCAGATATTGTCTCTGAAAATGAGTTGGTGCGTGCACGTCAATTGATTGACCCAAACTATTTGATCAATTCTAATTTTGAATTGGTTACTAACGAGGAAATCGCCTCTCTAGGGTTGGTTGGTGATTTGACCATTGAAATTCTTCCTAGCGATTTGAGTAACTTTGAAGGGCTCACAGTTGAATTAAAAGATGGAGCAACTATTATAGCGAGTCAACCAGTACAACAAAAAATGACATTTAAAAATATTCCTAATGGGGTCTATCATTTAGAATTTTCTGGTGAACAAATGAAGTATTATTTACCAAGCGAAAATTATGTTTATGTAAAGGAAACCCAAAACCATGCTTCTCTTTCATTAATCAAAGCTGATATCAGTAAGTTAGCCGATGAAGATCTTATCTTTTATGGCTTTAATGATCAATGGTCAGGTTCATTAAGAACGAATTTGAATTCAAGAGAAGCAACACTTACCTTAAATATGCCAAAACCTCATTATTTATTTAAAGATGAACTTTATGTAAAAGTGACTATCAAATCTCAGGATGGCAAAATTAGGTATGAAAAATCGATTAATGGAGACATACCTGAACGATTCACCGATGACCATTTGTTGCTTGAGACAGGAGATAGCATAGAAATCTACCATGCAGAAGCAAGAAATCGTTTGAAAGGTCCAGAAAATCTTATTGATCGTGGACAAAATACTAACCACTGGCTAGTTACGGAACATGGGTTAAAACACCTTGGATTAAACAATAATCCAGAAAAAGATCTTATGAAAAAAATTGAAAAATTAGGGAATTCATTAGTAAAAGCTGAGGGTATTAAACCGATGGCGTGGGAAAGATCAATGGCTAAAAAACAATTATGGACAGCCATACAATCTCTATCTCCAAAAGATACAGAACATTATATGTCCCAATATTATGTTTTGTTCAAATAGCATATGATGAGCAGGCAAAATGAGCAGTCAAAATTATCGAATTGATCGTCTTTAGCAAAAAAACTTAGCACCTTATAGATTGAGACGAAAGTGTTAATTATCAAGCACCAAAAAAAGTTCCGGAACTTGCCAAGAAACACAAACGCTAGTTTTTTCTGTCGATTGTTATCTACTTGGTGCTTCTCCAATTTTTGATTAATTTCGGCTTATCTTTCGAAAATGCTGCTTTTATCTCGTCGTGAACAAGAGCTCTTTAAACACCGTTTATTCATTTTTAGATATACTAGAAGATACTGGGACAAAAAAGTTGTCTCAGTCTCTTCTTTTGTTTTATCACAAGCGTTTGGTTTTAGTGATGTAATACAAATAAGACCAGTATAAAATATTAGCTAAATGGCTATGCTAGTATAAATGACTTGAATGATCCTAAGATTTACTCAAGAATTTTTTAAAAGAGCTTCTTTTATATAACAAACACTTCTTTTTTGATATAAAAATGGTTACGCTTTCATTAGAATAGAAATATCAAATAAAGGAGTGAGTAGAATGAAAAATAAATGTTGCATGATTACTTTGGCTTCTATTTTATTGTTAGGATGTGCTACACCAAGTATCGTTTACGGAAAGGAACAAGAGGGACTATTGGCAAGAACAAGCCTTGCATCTGTTTCTCAATCCCTCAACAAAGGAAACGAGGGGCAAGTAAAAACAACAACACTTGGACTATCTGACGATGAGCAAGCGATCATTCAAGCAATCGGTAAAGGCAAGAATTTCAAGGGAAAACTTTATTTAAATTATATCCGAGATAAAATAACTGAAGTTTTCAAAGAGTATAATGGAGATATTTTTAAACTTCTAAGTGAATTCTCTTCGTTGATATCAGACCAAATTTCAGAAGTGAATGTAAAAGAACGCTTTGATGTTAGTCCAGAAGTAATCAAACGTTTGATTACAATCAGTGCGATGTATGACATTGCTTTTGCAAAAGACAGTTGTTTTATGAGCTTGCTTGGTGCAGCGAATGATGGAACGGCACCTGCTGAGCCTACAGGTTTTTATCCTAATACCACTCAATTAGAAGGAACGACCGTAAATAAGCAAGATGGAAAATTAATGACGTTGAAATCTTATTATGTGGATCAAAAATCAGATGTAACGGTGATGATTCATGGTGGTTTTCGAGGAAATTGGAATTTAGGGACAGTAACGGATGAGTATAATATCTTTTACAATGCGGGCTATAATTTATTATTTGTAGACCCTCGTGCCACTGGAAACAGTGGGGGCGATTATGTCACTTATGGACAATATGAGTCAGATGATGTGCTCTATTGGATCAATCGAGAAGTAGGAACTAAGCCGACTCAAAAGATTTTACTTTATGGTGGCTCAATGGGGGCTGCAACTATGATGTCAACATTAGCTAAGGATATCCCAGCAAACGTAAAAGGAATCATCGAGAATTGCGGATTTAAATCAATTGATGAACAACTTAGATACACCTACAAAAATACCGTAGCGCCTTTATTAGGTTCAATATTTGGGGAAGAATTTGACATTGTAGCAGACGAAGAACATGAAGATCTATATATGGGATTGTTGAAAGAGTATTACTTTGACCAAGAATTAAAAATGAATGTGAATGAAAATCTACCTGAAATTGGTATGGCCACAACGATCCCCAAATTGATCATTCACGGAGATGCTGATCAAGTAGTTCCTCATGAAAATGCGGATGAGCTCTATGATCTTTCCGGGGGCTATAAAGTCAAGTTGATTGTATCAGGAGCTGGACATGGGGAAGCCCAATCAGTTGATCCCGTAGCGTATCAAACATATGTCACTAATTTTCTAAATTATCTTTTTGGAAGTCAAAGACATTAAGAAAAAATGATTGATCTTTCTGAGGAATGGGACGAAGTTTGACACGATCGAGAGAGTAGCGCCACGCATAATTAGGTTGATGAAATAAGCCGAAGAATCTAAAATTATTTCCTTGATTTTAGTGTTCTTCGGCTTGTTTTTACTACATTTACTCAAACCACAAGCAGTTACAAATACATACATGAAAGTATTGAACCTATCTGATCTCGATCAAGATAAATGGAGAACGACTTAGTAGTTAAGGCATTTTCAGACCAATGAATGGGCATAGTGGATACTTTTGTATTCTTTTGGGGTACAGCCGGCGACCTTTTTGAACACTTGAATAAAATGACTTTGACTAGAATAAGCAAGCAAGTGACTGATTTCATCGTAAGAATGATCTGTAAACAATAACAAATGTTTTGCTTCGGTTATCTTTTTTTCTTGAATGTATCCGTGAATGGTAATCCCCATTTCTTTTTTGAAGTGGCTGCAAATATGTGCCTTATGTTTTTCAGTGATGGCAGCTAACTCGTCGACGGTGATGCGTTCGTATAAATGATTATCAATGTGGTTGACAATCGTTTTTACTAACATGGATTTTTGAGCTAAAGGAAAATTATGAAGCAGTTCCATAAAACGGAAGGTTGCTTCTTTCATATATTGCAGACATTCTTTGACTGAGTGGATATAAATCAGTCCCTGAATCAAAGAGTCGGACAGACCAAAGGCTTGATTGATCGGTACACCTTCTTCAATACTCATTCTGGTAACGATGGCTACGAACGAGGCAAATTTAAGTTTCAACCCTTCCAATTCAAAGGGGGATAAAGAGACTTTATAGGTTTCTTTCATTTTATTAAAGACCCAAATGACTTTTTCAGGTTCGTTTCGTTTGATGTAATCTAGATAGCGTAATTCAAAATGATACGAATCGAAGGTTTCTTTGTGGATCCGTCGATCATAAAGATTATTTTCCAGGCTGTAATCAGTGGATAGATTTTTTTTATTTTTTTCTTGTTGAAAGTACCAAATAAATTCTTCCTTTTTGGTTGGTCGCTGAGTCAGAATCGTGTGTAATAGTTGGATATATTCTTCAAATGAATACTTGTCTTCTTTGGAATAATGAATATTATAATGGTACTCATGTCCCATAAAAAAACAAGAGGTTTCTTTTGAACCGATAATACCGCAAGGGCCAATGATCATCTGATATTCCTTTTGATCACATTTAAAACAAAAATAGCCGTATAAATAGGATGTTGTATGGTAAAGCTGGATCTGCTCTGTTTTTTTAAATGGAAAATAGGTACTGATCGTGATTGGTAAGTCTTCTAAATTTTTTGGATGGATGAGATATCCGTTTTCATCAAATAATAGCATCGGAATCAGATATTTTCGGTACAATAAATCCATAGTTATTTTAATCGTATCGGTAGTCATAATGTAAATACTCCTTGTGACGAATTCTTTCTTTTTATTTTACACGAATAAATTTTGTATAGCGCGAATATTTTGGTATAAATGCTAATTTTTTTATATAAAATTCGTTTTTTATTCTTTATAATCTGTTCTATAAAGCGGTTACAAAGGAGGCGCCGATGGAAGCAGATCAGTTACAAGCTTTGTTTGATCGATTATCTGTTCAGGAAAAAATCGCACAAACGATCCAACTGAATGGAAGTATTTTATCAGAAAATGATGTGATGAATACTGGGCCAATGGAAGAATTAGGATTACCTCAAGAGTTAGACGTATTTGAGATTGGCTCTATTTATAATATCAACGATCATCAAAAATTAAAAGAACTACAAACAAAAGTTTTAGCAAAAAGTAAACACAAGATACCCATGTTGTTTATGTCAGATGTCATTTATGGATTTCGGACAATTTTCCCCATACCTCTAGCTCAAGCTGGTTCTTACGATTTTGAGTTAATCCAACAAGCAGCTAAGTTAACAGCAGAAGAAAGTTATTTAAATGGCTTACATGTCTTGTTTTCACCAATGTTAGATTTAGCGCGTGATCCACGTTGGGGAAGGGTTATGGAATCTCCAGGCGAAGATGTTTATACGGCGAAAGAGTTTGCAAAAAGTATCGTCAATGGTTATCAGGGAGATAGTGAGACAAAAATTCCAGAAAAACATGTAGCTGCATGTCTGAAGCACTTTGCAGCTTATGGAGCACCGGAAGCAGGACGAGAATATCAAGCGGTAGATATGTCCCATCAACGGCTTTTCAATGAATATCTACAGCCTTATCAAGCAGCAATTGAAGCAAAATGTGAATTAGTAATGACTGCTTTTAATTTGTTGAATGGAGTTCCTGCAACTGGAAATGAATGGTTGAATCGAGAGATTTTACGTTCTCGCTTTGGTTTTGATGGCGTATTAGTTTCAGACTATGCAGCAATCAAAGAACTGATTCCTCACGGGTATGCCAAAGACGAAATAGATGCAGCCAAAAAGGCACTCATTGCAGGTGTTGATTTAGACATGATGACTTCGATTTATGCCAATCACCTGTCTGAATTAGTACAAGAGCCACGATTTATGCAACTTCTCGATGAAGCGGTGTGGCGTATTTTAATGCTAAAAAATAAATTGGGCTTATTTGAAAATCCTTATCGTGGCTTGGAAGAAGTGAATACTGGAGAAATCTTAACCGAAAAAGCTAAAGAAGCAGCAGTCGAGTTGGTTGAAAAAAGTTGTGTTCTTTTAAAAAATAATGACACACTTCCATTAGTACCAAAGCAAAAAATTGCTGTGATCGGTCCATACGGCGAAAGTCCTCTCACTTTAGGTTTTTGGGCTTCAGTCAGCGGAAAGCCACAAGATACGGTTACTTTGAAGGAAGGATTGAGTCGCCATTTTGCGACAGATCACTTAATGTTTGCTAAAGGATACAATTTATTCGATTCTTATGATGGGTTTGGACCTCTGAAAAAAGGAATGGAATTATTGAATGGGCCAATTGCAGAAGATGAATCATTAATGGAAGAAGCTTACCAGATTTCTCAAAAGGCTGATGTGATTGTATTAACATTTGGCGAACAATTTCTCGAAAGTGGTGAAGGAGCTTCTAAAGCTCACTTACAGATTTCACAAAAACAACAACGTCTGATCAAAAAATTACATGAATTAAATAAACCAATTGTAGGCGTACTATACACCGGTCGACCGCTAGTCATAACGGATATAGAAAAATATTTCGATAGTTTATTACTTGTCTGGTTTCCTGGAACGATGGGTGGGATCGGAATCGCTAATTTACTTGCTGGTAAAGTCAGTCCTTCTGCTCGTCTATCGATGACGTTTCCTAGAAGTGAAGGACAACTACCGATTTATTATGCTCAGACCTCCACAGGCAGACCAATATCAACAAGCAATCATTCTGAGCGTTTTGTCTCAAAATATATCGATGAATCCAATGATCCGCTATTCAAATTTGGAACGGGAATGAGTTACGCCTCATTCGAAAGTCAATTACTGAGAAGTGAGCAAAAAGACCAATTTATTGAGATCAATTATTTAGTGAAAAATCGATCGGATGTTTCAGCAGAAACAGTGACACATGTTTATCTTCATCAAGAATATGCTTCGATTGTGCAACCAGAAAAACGATTGGTCAGCAGTCAGCGAATCTATTTAGAAGCAAATCAAGAAAAGCAAGCAAGAATCAATATTCCAATTTCTGACTTAGCTATCTTTGATAATAATGGAAATAGTTGGATAGAAGAAGGTGTCTACCATTTTTATTTAAATGTCGACGGGTTAGAAAGTGTTACCACATGGGAATATAAACAATAGGGGGATTACGATGGAAAAATTAGAAGCGTTTTTAGGAAGTAAGTTATTACCATTATCGCAAAAATTACAACAAAATAAAGTGTTAGCTGCTTTGATGGAAGGGTTTATTCGTACGAGTCCAATCACTTTGGGGATTGCGCTGATTACGATCGTAGGGAACTTCCCAATTCCTGGTTGGATCGATTATTTGACTTCATTAGGTATTTACCCACATGTAGAAGCTATTACAAATGGTGCAACTGGAGTATTTTCATTGTATGTCGTTTATAGTCTGGCTTTTTCTTATGCAAAACAACTGGGGACGAATGAGCGAAACGCAGCAATTATTTCTTTAGCTAGTTTTGTGATGTTGATGCCTCAAACTGTCGCAACAATGGCTATGCAAAATGGAGAGGCTGTAGACTCTACGATTGCAGCATTACGCTTAGATTTCTTAGGCGGACAAGGCTTGTTTATTGGAATGATCGTTGCTTTAGTGGTTACTCAACTTTATGCTTATCTATCGAAAAAAAATATTGTGCTTAAATTACCAGATAGCGTACCTCCGATGGTTACGCAATCATTGGCACCGGTCTTTGTTGTAACAATCATCTTTGTCCTTGTATTTATTCTGCGTATCTTATTTGGTTTGACAAAATCTGGCTCGATTTTTCAATTCTTTATCGATGTGATCAATGCACCGCTTAACGCGTTGGTTGCTAGTCCATTATCAATTATTATTATCATGGAAGTATTAGCTGTCCTTTGGTTCTTTGGGATTCACAACGCAGTTTTACAAGGACCATTAGGAGCAATCAGTATGACGATGGTTGTCTCAAATATCGCAGCTTTCCAAAAAAATGAAGCTTTGCCTTACTTGATTCCTTCTGTGATCTACATGGGAATGTACGCTGCAGGCTTCATGGGATTTGTGACGTTCTTTATGATTCGTAGTAAATCTGCCAAAATGAAACAACTTGGGAAATTATCCGTGATTCCTGCCATTTTCAACATTACGGAACCCTTGATGTTTGGTATGCCGATTATTTTAAACCCATTGTTTTTCATTCCACAAGTCTTTACACAGTTGATCGCAGGCTTTGTGACGTGGGGATTAACCACAACCATTTTACCGATTTCATTGAACCCAATGATAAGTTTATTGCCTTGGACGACACCAACTTTTGTTAAGATGCCACTTTCTGGTGGGATAAATTATACAATCTTGATGGTTATTTGCATGGGTATCGGAATCTTGATGTGGTATCCATTTATCAAGATTGCTGACAAAAAAGAGTATGAATTAGAATTAAAAGCAGAAGCCGAAGCTAAGGAAGCAAAAGAAAAGATGGCTGGTGTGATTGCAGAAGAAGTTCAAGCATAATGGAGGAGAGCAAATGGTCGTTTTAGGGATTGATATTGGAGGGACGATGATCAAGACCGCTCTGATTTCTCAGAATGAAGTTTCTTTTAAAAAGCGTTTTCCAACACCTTCAGACAAAGAGCAATTTCAACGATTATTATCACAAATGATTCGTGACTATCAAGAAATCCAATCATTCCATAAAATTGCTTTTTCAGTACCTGGATCGGTTGATCAGTCTGGGACAGTTCGCTTCGGCGGTGCTGTTCCTTACCTGGATCAACTCCAATTGCAATCGTTTTTAGAGTTGGAGAATTTCGAAGTGTTCGTTGAAAATGATGCCAAAGCTGCTACTTCCTGTGAAATGAAATATGGCAATTTAAAAGGGATCCAACAAGGCGCAGCAATTATTTTGGGAACTGGAGTTGGCATGGGCATTTGTATCAATGGACAGCTTTATAAAGGAACGCACATGCAAGCCGGTGAAATTAGCTTTATGATCCGTGATCGTCAGATTACTGGTCAAGACTCGTTTGTAGGTATGGGACTGTCGGCTGTTTGGTTGATCAAACAATTAGCTGAATTATTAAAAGTAGACAACGAGGGCGAACAGGTCTTTGCTGCCTTAAAAGACAGTGAGAATGAGTCAGCCAAAGCTTTATTTCATGATTATTGTAAACAGGTTGCTTTTCTTTGTTTCAATGTTCAAACGCTGCTAGATGTTGAAAAGATCGTCATTGGTGGAGGAATCAGTCAACAAGAATATTTGGTCCAGACGATTCAACAAGCTTATCGAGAGCTGTTTACAGTAGCGCCAATCATCAAAAAAACATTACAACCAATGACGATTGAAGCAGCAAAATTTCAAGCAGACGCCAATTTAATTGGTGCGGCCATAAAGGAGAATGAAGATGAAAAATAAATTTCCAACAGATTTTTTATGGGGAGCTTCTACCAGTGCTTATCAAGTAGAAGGCGCTTGGAATGAAGAGGGGAAAGAACCATCTGTTCAGGATATCAAGTCTATCCCAGAAGGAACGACTGATTTTAAAGTTGCCTCTGACCACTACCATCGATTGGAAGAAGATGTCCGTTTATTTAAAGAGTTAGGACTAAAAGCTTATCGTTTTTCGATTTCATGGAGTCGTGTAATGCCTAATGGAAAAGTGAATCCAGCTGGTATTGCTTTTTACAAACGTTTGATTGAGTTATTGAAAGAAAATGATATCCAACCAATCGTAACTGTTTTCCATTTTGATTTGCCTGCGTCCATTGCCGAAAAAGGTGGTTGGGAAAATAGAGAAACGATTCAAGCTTTTGCGGATTATTGTCAGGTATTATTTGACCATTTTGGGCAAGATGTTCCACTTTGGCAAACAATCAATGAACAAAATGTCATGGCATTGGCTGGTTCTGTAATTGGGACAAGTAATAAAAGTATGAAAGAAAAATTCCAAGAAAACCATCATATGTTAGTCGCACAAGCCCTCGTGACCAGTAATTACCACAAAGGGAATTATAACGGCAAAATTGGACCAGCACCTAACATCGCCAGTGTGTATCCTGCTTCAGATAAACCAGAGGATCAGATGGCCGCTTTATATATGAGTGCGCTTAGAAATTGGCTCTTTTTAGATGTTGCTGTTTTTGGGAAGTACAATCATAATGCTTGGCATTTATTAGAGAAGATTGGTGCGGCACCAGTGATTACTGCAGAAGATCAAACGATTTTAGCAGAAGGAACAGGAGACTACATTGCTTTTAACTACTATAATACAATGACTGTCTCCAGTTATTTTGCTAAAGAACAAAAAATAGATCAGCAATCCGGTTTTGGGATTCCAGGATTCTTTCAAACAGTCGAAAATCCACATTTACCAATGACGGAATTTGGCTGGCCTATTGATCCAGAAGGGTTTCGTTTTACTTTAAATGAAATTTATTCTCGCTATCGCTTACCACTCTTGGTGACAGAAAATGGGATCGGTGCATCAGAACAACTCATTGACGGGAAAATCCATGATGATTATCGAATTGATTATTTACATCAACACATCCAGCAAATGGCTTTAGCGATTGAAGATGGCGTTGAGGTGATCGGTTATTGCCCATGGAGTGCGATTGATTTGATCAGTACCCATGAAGGAATCAATAAAAGGTACGGATTTATCTATGTCAATCGGACCGATGAAGAGTTACTCGATTTAGCACGGTATAAAAAGGATAGCTTTTATTGGTATCAACAAGTGATTGAGGAAAATGGCTTAGGAGAATGAAGCAATGAGAACAAAAGAAATTATTTTTGATCGCAAGGCAAATACCGGTCTCAAGCTTTACTTACAAGAAGAATTGTTTGAATCGCAGCCAATCGAAAAACGTCCGTTTATTTTAGTAATTCCTGGGGGTGGGTATTCTTTTTGTAGTGAAAGAGAAGGGGAACCGATCGCATTAAGCTTTCTGTCAAAGGGCTATCATGCAGGTGTTTTACATTATCATGTAGGAGAACATCGTCATTTTCAAAAAGCATTGTCTGATGGACAAAAAGCAATGGAATTACTTCAAGAATGTGCGGAAGAATGGCAGATTGATCGTCATAAGATTGCGGTCATTGGCTTTTCAGCAGGTGGGCATTTAGCAGCAGCCATGTCGACAATGTTAGCGACTAAACCCGCTCTATGTTTATTAGGTTATCCAGCTATCCTCTCTTCTTTTTCAGAGGTCATGGGTATTTCGGCTCCTTCTTTGGAAGAATGCGTGACGAGTGATACGCCGCCGACGTTTTTATTCTCCACATTTGAAGATTCGATCGTTCCTATCGAAAATTCCTTACTATATTTACGTGCGTTAGAAGAAAATGATGTTCCTTTTGAATCACATATTTTTCAAAAAGGACCTCATGGTCTTTCTTTGGCAACTAAGTGGTACCGCACATCTGATGAAGTGACAGACGAACGTTTTGCTCGCTGGTTTCCATTTGCGATGGAATGGATGGAATCACAGTGGGAAGAACAAGAAAAAGGCAACGAATTATCGACCAGAGAGATCATCGACATACCGATTTTTCAACTCGTAAAAGAGGCAGAAAATCAGCAAGTTCTCCAACGATTTTTCCCTAGCTGGCAAGATCCTAGTCGTTTCAAATTAGTAAAAAGACTTAATTTAAAGCAATTACGGCGAATGATTCCAGATCAAATGACGAATGAACGATTTGAACAATTGATCGATGGATTGAATCGACCAAAGGAGGAGCATTGAATGCAAGCTTACCTTGTCCATGAAAGTTATAAAGCGACCAATCGTCTGACGGCTGAACAGCCTCAGGAACTTACGGAGTTAACTTTTTATAAGAACAGTAAAAATGCTTGTCAGTTACTACTTCATGACGGGCGAAAAAACCATTTCGTACTATCGGATGAATTTTCGATACCAGATGCTATTGAGATACCGATTTATCGTATCGCTATCGAATCCTCGTTACCAGTAAAAGCTCAATTTATTGACTATTATTTAGGCAACGAAGATATATTGTATGCTGATAAGTTGTTAGAACAAACAGTGAAAACTTATTCAGGCGATCGTTATGCGCCAATTTATCTGGAATTTCCTTTGGATACTGAAATCAAGTCTGGCAGCTATTCACTAGAAATAACAGTTTACCGTTCATATTTGACAGCCGGTGACGAAGAAGTAGTGACGAAAAAATTAATGATTGACGTTTCAGATTATTGTTTTCCAGATAACGTGACTCAGAAATTTAATTTGGACATCTGGCAACAACCGTCTAATTTAGCGAGAAGTTTTCAAGTCCCACTTTGGAGTGAGACTCATTTCCGATTGATTCGCGAAATGGCTGCCAGTTTAGCAGCTATTGGGCAAAAAGCGGTAACGGTGATCGCAGGCGAGATCCCTTGGAAAGGTTGGTTCAATTATATCGTCAAAGACTATCCAGCGAATCTCTATGAGTATTCAATGATCAAAGTCAAGAAGGATCTCAAAGGAGAATTGACGTGTGATTTCACCATTTTAGATCGCTATCTTCAAACGATGGCAGAAGCAGGTATCGATCAAGAAATCAACGTCTTTGGTTTGTTAGGTGTGTGGCAAGTACCATTCTTCCCATTGATCCAACAGTTAGATTACCCTGAAAAAATTGTGGTTCGCTATTTTGATGAAGCCTTGCAAAAGATCGGATTCATCGAAAACAAAAATGAATTGAAGTCCTATTTCAACCAATTATTTGAGCATTTCAAAGAGATTGGGGTATGGGATAAAGTCAGGATTATCTCTGATGAGCCGAAGATTCACGAAATAGACACCTTTAAAGCTTCATTAGCAGAATTAAAGTCAGTGGATACTAGTGTTCAGATAAAAGTCGCTTTTGATAAAGAAAACGTCTTGGAACAATTGCTGCCAGATGTCGATTTTCCGGTCACTTCTTTTTATTGTACGTGCAACCATTATCAGCAGTTAACACAAAGCCATCCAGGAAAGACACAATATTATATTTGTAATTATCCTGATCGTCCGAATACCTTTTTACACAGCTCATTACTAGAGACTCGTATCCAAGGAATTTTAGCGCATTGCTTCAAAACAGATGGTATGCTGCGTTGGGCATATAATTGCTGGCCAGAAAATGTGCGAGAAGATATCCGCTATAATACTAGTTCGTTACCGATCGGTGATACTTGTCTCATTTATCCTAGCTATTCTGGACAGTTATTGTTGTCTTTACGTTACAAACAATTGCAAAGAGGAATTGAAGATTTTTACCTGGTCAAAGAAGCAGTGAATAAGAATCCGATTGTCACACAACAATTGTTAGATGCATTTTTAGGCAGCAGCGAACCAAAAGAATGGATGCAAGATAGCCATACAAGCAACCAACGTTTGTTTAATCAACAGGCAGACGAATACGAAGCATTTCGAAAACAATTGATTGCTTCCTTGTCTTAGAGCTGAGTACTTATTTTGTGATTGCTTTTTCAGGGTGAAACAAAAAGGGCGCTAAGCTCCAGATGTTTTTTGAGTACCTTGCTAAACAGCAGACCTTCCTTTTCAGAATCAAGCCCCAAAAATTGAAAGGCTCGTATGGTTTTTCATTCTTGATTTTGAAGTAGCAGGGTTGCTTATAACATAAAGAGAAGCCAAAGGAGCCGAAACCAAGTTTGATTTTCGCTCCATTTGGCTTCTTTTTACGGTAATGTCATATTTGAGTATTTTTTTATTGAAAAAAATAACAGCGTTTACCTGTTCTGCTCGTAACTTGTGAAGGAATCAGGTAAAATAGAGTAAAGGAGGAGGATATATGCTAAAAAATTTAAAAGAAGTTGTTATCGCCATTTTACCAATGACGCTTTTAATTGTTATTTTAACTTTTATTTTCGCACCGCTTGACTCAGATGAAATGATTTCTTTTTTGTTTGGGGCAGGGATTATGATGATTGGCATGACACTATTTTTATTTGGCGCCGATTATTCGATGATGGAAGTCGGGCGATTAGTGGGAAAATATATGATCAAAAAGAAAAGTCTCACAATCCTCATTGCTTTAGGATTTATGATTGGAATTGTAATCACGATCGCAGAACCTTCCGTTCAAGTGTTGGGACAACAAGTCAATCAGATTTCTGAAGGAAAGATTGGCCGAGTGTTGTTAATTGGAATTGTAAGCGTTGGCACAGGTGTCTTTTTAGCGTTTGCTCTGTTACGGGTTGTCTTCAAATTATCTTATTATCAATTGATGGCGATTGGTTATGTTGGTGTATTAGTCGCTTCATTTTTTACAAGTAATGAATTTATGCCGATTGCTTTTGATTCTGGAGGCGTTACGACTGGACCGATTACTGTTCCTTTTATTCTAGCATTAGCTGGCGGACTGACTAGTATGATTCGTCAAGAAACGAGTGCCAATGATAGCTTTGGGATGGTTGGGATTGCATCTTTAGGTCCAATTCTGGCAGTAATGATTTTAGGGATGATTTTTCAATGAAGATAGTCCAAGAATTATTCTCGGGGATAGAAATCATTGCCTATGAGGTGTTAATCGCCATATCGCCGATCATACTATTATTCTTAGTCATGAACTTCCTGAGCTTTCAGATGAGTAAAGAACGTTTCTGGGCTATTATCAAGGGCTTTTTGATCACTACTGTCGGATTGATCTTATTCCTGCATGGTGTCGATCTGGCTTACGTTCCTGTTGGACAACATCTAGGTAGTGTACTTGCTAGTTTAGAACATAATCAGCTTTTGATACCTTTAGGGTTCTTGATGGGGTTTTTAGTTGGTTTCGCAGAACCAGCGATCCATGTCATGGTTAAACAAGTGGAAGAATTGAGTGAGGGAAGAATCAAAGCAAAAATCATGTTAGCAGTCATCTCTATTGGGATTGGCTTAGCAGTTGGGTTATCTATGTGGCGTTTATTAGTTGGTTTTTCTCTCTACTATTTTTTGATTCCAGGATATGGCTTAGCTTTTATTTTAGGACGCAAGGTTGATAAAATTTTTCTTGCTATGGCATTTGATAACGGAGGGGTAGCGACTGGTCCCATGTGTTCCACGTTCATTTTATCGATGTGTGTGGCAATTGCCACGCAAATTGAAGGAAGAGATCCGATTATTGATGGATTTGGAGTGGTGGCTATGATTGCATTGACGCCCATATTATCGACATTGGTTCTAGGCTATATATACAAAAGGAAAGATGAAAAAGATAAACAAGCCAAACACAAATTACAACAGTTGGAGGGAAAAAAATGAAAGATCCTGTAGCGTTGAATCTGAATATGATCGTCACGATTGTTGATGGGGGAATGGGGTACGAAGTGATTAAGTTTTCAAAAACCGCCGGAGCAGCTGGAGGTACGATACTCCATGGGCGTGGATCAGGGATTCATGATTCTAGTAATTTTTTAGGTCTGGAAATCTCACCTGAAAAAGATATTGTGTTAACCCTCGTACCTGATAGTTTAACCAATCAAGTCATGGAGACGATTGGTCAGGGAATCAACATTGATGTTCCAGGAAATGGTATCTGTTTTAGTATTGATGTCGATAAAGTCATTGGGATCACTAAAATCCACCAATATCGGGAAGTGATCGAGATGAAAGAATTGATGGAAAAAGAGGAGTGAACCTGCAATCGCTCAGGTGGTTTCATTGTTTTAAGGAGAATTTGATGAATTACTAAATTTTTATGAAACCCTCCTCTTTTACCAGACAACTTTTTAAAAATATGCTATGTTAAAAATGATAAAGGGGGAGAAAAATGAATTTTTTAGTGGTGCTAAAGGATCAAGTCATCAACCGTTCGACCTTTCTTTATGTTCAGTTAAACAAGGGGAAAACTTTGTTGCATTTTTCGCCAGAGTTTCATTTAGAAGGTCAAACACTAGGAGAAATCTATCAATCAGAAGGGTTAACTGCACTTTTGCTCTTTTTTAATAGAGAACTTGATTTACCTGTGAAAGATTACCTTGAGCTTTCATTAACAAGTTGGGATCAGGCAGTAACAGAGCTATTTCCAAATGGCTTGATAATCAAGGAGAACGGCCAGTTGATACAGTTAACGGTCAGTGAACTTCAAAGACAAATGCGTTATAAAATTGATGAGAAAGATTCATTTTCAATTTTTCAACGGCAACAAAAAATCTTAAAAAGTTTTTTAAGTGAAATTGGTAAAAAACGCCATTTATTAAAGACAACTCAATTATTAAAAAAATATCCTGATTTAGTTCATACATCGATTCAATTAACACAATTCTTAACGCTGATTCGCCGATTTGTTCGCTTGAAGGAAGTGCCTTCTAGAAAGCTCACGTTACCGTTAGCGGATACATTTCGTGTCGTCCAAAGAGCGCAGGAAAAGAAAGTCATCGTGATTGACTTTATGAAGAATCGGAATGCACTTCATCAATTAACAATGGAAAAAGCGAATTAAAGCTTTTTCTTTTTGCTTTTTTTTGCCATAATAAGAGCAACAGGAGGAGTTACGATGGCACAAATTTGGTTAAGACGCTTGATTGAATACAAAAGAAAATACAACCAAGTGATGCAAGGACGTTATGCAACATTTGATTCGTTGAACCGAGTATTGTTGATTCTGGCACTATTCTTTCGTCTGTTTCAATTTTTACTTCCTTTTTCAATCGGTTATTTCTTATTTTGGGGATTACTCGGTCTGATCGTATTTCGATTGTTATCGAAGAAAATCTATGTAAGAATAAATGAAAATCGTAAATTCATCGAAAAATCGAATCAAATAAAATTATGGTTTTCTCAGTTGAGAAAGCCAAAAAATTCAAAGAAAGTGATGGAGTACACGTTTTTTTCTTGTCCTACTTGTCACCAAAAGCAAAGAGCGCCACGAGGTAAAGGACGAATTCGAGTGACTTGTCAAAAATGCGGTACCCAATTTGAAACGAAAGTCTAGGTGAAGAGGATGAAGTTAGTCTTATTACGACATGGTGAAAGTGAAGCCAATTTTCAAAATTATTGGACTGGCTGGTTAGATGTTGCGCTAACTGAAAAGGGGATGCAACAAGCAACGGAAGCTGGACGAAAAATGAATGAGCAAGGATTGGTTTTTGATATCGTTTATACATCTGTACTAAAAAGAGCAATCAAAACGTCACAGTTAGCTTTAGAAGAAATGAATCAATTGTATCTTCCCGTCCAAAAAACTTGGCGGTTAAATGAACGACATTATGGGGCATTAGTTGGTAAAAATAAAACGGAGATGAAAAAAGAATATGGCGAAGAACAAGTCAAAAAATGGCGTCGTGGCTATCGAGAAGTTCCACCACTCGTATCAGAAAACCATTTTGATCGACGCTATGATTCTTTAGATCCACGTTTGCTCTCCCATGGTGAAAGCTTAGAGATGACAGTTGAGCGCGTGGTTCCTTTATGGCAAGATGAACTTGCACCACACTTATTAGCTGGTAAAAATGTCTTAGTGGTTGGACATGGGAATAGCTTACGTGCGTTAACGAAATACTTAGAAGATGTACCAGAAAATCAGTTGGATACGATTGATATCCCGAATGCGCAACCGATTCAATACACTTTAAATAAAGAGTTAAAAATCCTCGGAAAAGAATTGTTATAAGAGGGACATGTTTTGTGGGAATATGAATAGATTTAAAGGAAAGAAGTTACGATGATAAAAAATTATGTTTGGGATTTTGATGGAACATTATTTGATACTTATCCAGCCATGGTCGATGGAGCGCTTCAAGCAATGGCTGCGTTAGGTATCTTAGCGGATCAAGAAACGATTTATCCGATTATGAAGAAATTTTCCACCCGTCAACTAATCAAAGAATACCAATTACCAGAAGAACAATTTACACCCTTGTTTCATCGTTATGAAGCAGCGAGTCAGAAAATTTCCAAGCCTTTTGCAGGCACCCAAGAAGTGTTACGATCATTGAAAAGCCAAGGTGCAAAGCATTTTATTTTGACCCATCGACTCTCATCCTCAACTTGGGGATTACTTGAACAGTTTGATCTAACTGATTTAATTGAAGAAGTCATTGGGATTGATCGGAATTTTCCTCGTAAGCCAGCGCCCGACTCATTAAATGATTTGATCCAAAGACATCAATTGAAAAAGTCGGAAACGATCATGATTGGTGATCGTCGTTTAGATATAGAAGCTGGTAAGAACGCAGGAGTCTTGACTTGTTTGTATGATATTGATCATTTTTTACAAGATATTCCTGCCGATTATGTTGTAGATGAACTCTTAAAAATCCTTGATATCAAGGAGAAAGCAATAAAATAGTATCCTCTTTCAAAGTGAGGTATGTTATAATTTGAATAAGGAGTGATCAAATGGAAATCAAAAGACAAAAAGAAGTAGTAGAGGCATTTCACTATGATTTTAAAAGGCCTGATCAAGAAGTTGAAACAGATTTAAAAGTAGGATTTTCTCCTCTGAAAGAGACGATTGAGAACTATCCGAAAGAACACAGTATCGTAGGGGCACGTTTAGAATTTCGCTTAGTCTTTGATACATATGTTTTATCAGGAAGCGTGAGTCAAATTAACCATATCCTTAATCGAAAGATTGAAGGACAAAATGATGTCACACAAGAAGAAGTGGATGAGCTAGTTGCGCCATTATTTGACATCGTCAAACGAATGGCCTATGAAATAACTGAGATTGCATTGGATCAACCAGGCGTGAAACTAAATTTTCAATCTGAAAAAGAAGAAAACGAAGCATAAAACGTGCTTAAAACCAGTAGTGATAGCCAAAGGCTATCACTACTGGTTTTTTTCTATTACTAATTGTAAGCAAAACGAATGTATTTTTTACATAAATAGTCTAGAATGAACGAGTCGCTGAAAAAAATATTTTCAGGAAAATGATTGAAGAATCATTTTCGGGAACCTTTACTTCCTTAGATGGACTTGTCATTAAAAATTAGAGGAGGAGTAAAATGACAACACTCATCACAGTTTTAGTGGTTCTAGTTTTTGCGGTATTATTATATGTTTTCTATCGCATGCAAAAGCGCCATGCAAAATTTTCAACAAGGGTTTATACAGCTCTAGCTATCGGAATCGTATTTGGTGGCTTATTACAATTGATTTTTGGAGTAGATAACCAAGTCATCAGTCAATCAATGGAATGGATCAATATCGTAGGTGAAGGCTATGTCGGCTTCTTACAAATGCTGATTATGCCATTAGTATTCGTCTCGATCGTTGGCGCATTTACAAAAATGAAAGTTTCTGAAAAATTAGGTAAAATCAGTGCAACAGTATTAACCTCACTGCTTGCAACAACAGCAATTGCTGCATTGATTGGAATCGGTACAACCATATTATTTGGTCTTCAAGGAGCGAAGTTTACCGAGGGCGCAGCAGAAACAGCTCGAATCTCGGAATTAGCCACTCGCCAAGAGAGTATCCAAGGATTAACGATTCCGCAACAAATATTATCATTCATCCCTAAAAATGTTTTTGCTGATCTAGCTGGTACACGTGCAACAAGTACGATCGGTGTTGTGATTTTTGCTGCATTTGTCGGGATTGCTTATCTAGGAGTCAAAAGAAAAGCACCGAAAGAAGCAGAATTTTTTGCCAATTTGATTGATAGTTTATATAAAATCGTTATGCGTATCGTTACCTTAGTTTTACGTTTGACTCCATATGGCGTCTTTGCGTTGATGACGAATGTGATGGCTACTAGTGATTTTGTTGCCATTATCAATTTAGGAAAATTCGTACTTGCTTCGTATGTTGCTTTACTAGCAGTCTTGATTGTTCATTCATTGATCTTGCTTTCAGTGAAAGTCAATCCGTTTGACTACTTTAAAAAAGCTTTTCCAGTATTGAGCTTTGCTTTTACTTCACGTTCAAGTGCAGGGGCATTGCCATTGAATATCGAAACACAGACCAAAGCGTTAGGTGTGGATGAAGCAACAGCGAATTTTTCAGCCAGCTTTGGTTTATCAATTGGGCAAAACGGCTGTGCAGGTGTGTATCCAGCGATGCTGGCCACGATCGTTGCTCCAGCTGCTGGAATTGATGTTTTTAGTATTGGCTTTATCTTGATGTTAGTTGCAATCGTCACGATCAGCTCATTTGGTGTAGCCGGTGTTGGTGGTGGCGCAACGTTTGCTTCATTGATCGTCTTAGGGGCGATGAATTTGCCAGTTGCCATCGTTGGCTTAGTTATCTCAGTAGAACCATTGATTGATATGGCTCGAACAGCAACGAACGTCAGTGGCAGTATGGTTGCCGGGATTGTCACAAGTGCTAGAATTAAGGACTTGGATCGTGAAGCAATCAAAGATGATTCAAAAGTCATTGATGTCAATGCTTAGTTATAAGCCAAAAACAGATTTCGTCTTTGAGACGGGATCTGTTTTTTTATAAGCGATTGATACAGGGAATCTATTTTATTCCGAAAAGTGAAAACGAGATTCCATCCACTCCAAAAACTATGACAATAAGGGCAAGTATAAGAGTATAAAGATGGAGTGAAGATAGCTTTTCCGATCTCCGTATGCTAAAATAGTTAAGCTTATGACTTCTAAAACGAAGAAATGTAGGAGGGTTTACATGTTTACCAATGAAATGAAAATCATGTTATATGTTGATGATGTGAAAAAAAACGTTGATTTTTGGACTGCGGTTGGATTCAAAGAATTAGATCGTCAAGAAATGGATGGCACACTGGTTGTAGAAATCGCCCAATCAGAGAAGGCGACTACTTCACTTGTCTTATACGATCGGGAATTCATTGAACAACATTCCCCAGAAGTTGCTGGAAGTTCCCCATCCTTGATGTTTTATAGCGATGATATTTTTGATTTATATAAGAAAATGCAAGCACAAGGTACGGTATTAGGCGAATTAGTCCAGTTAGGTGAAGAATACGTATTTAATTTTGCCGATCCTGATGGTAATTATTTTGCAGTAACAGGGAAATAAAGAAATGATTTGAAGGTAGTCTTCAGACACTCATTCTACTAGTAGTTAAACAGGTAATGTTTAGCGACTAGTAGAGTGGGTGTTTTTCACTTGGTAGAACCTAGTTTATGTAAATGGTCATTCCATCGTTGAGGGCATCTTATTCCATCTTTTATGTAGTAAAGTTTGCCTAAATTAAAAAAACGATAATTATATTATGTTAACTGAAGAGTTTGAACATAAATACACAAGCATAAATATCGTCAAACGAACCTTACTTTTTTTATACTATTCTGGAGAGAAGAGAAGGAAGGAAAGAAAACATGGATTACCAAGTATTACTTTATTACAACTACACAACCATTGAAGACCCAGAGCAATTTGCGAAGGAACATTTAGCCTTTTGTAAATCGTTGAATTTAAAAGGAAGAATTTTAGTTGCCAAAGAGGGTATCAACGGCACATTGTCTGGAACGATCGAAGAAACTGAAAAATATATGGCGATGATGCATCAAGACGAGCGTTTTGCTGATACATTTTTTAAAATTGATCCAAGTGAAGGCCACGCATTTAAGAAAATGTTTGTTCGTGCACGACCAGAACTTGTTTCTTTGAAATTAGAAGACGATATCGATCCTCACGAATTGACAGGAGATTATCTCTCACCAAAAGAATTCAAAGAGGCAATTTTAGATGAAGATACTGTTGTCATTGATGCCAGAAATGATTATGAGTATGATCTAGGACATTTTCGTGGGGCTGTTCGTCCTGATATTAGAAGCTTTAGGGAACTCCCTAAATGGATCCGTGATCATAAAGAAGAATTTATGGAAAAACGAGTAGTTACTTATTGTACTGGTGGGATTCGTTGCGAAAAATTTTCGGGTTGGTTAGTCCGTGAAGGCTTCAAAGATGTTGGTCAACTACACGGCGGGATCGCAACTTATGGAAAAGACCCTGAAGTCCAAGGAGAATTGTGGGACGGTAAGATGTATGTGTTTGATGAACGTATTGCGGTTGATATCAATCAAGTGGATAAACGAATCGTAGGCAAAGATTGGTTCGACGGTACGCCTTGCGAACGCTACATCAATTGTGGCAATCCTGAATGCAATCGTCAGATGTTGACTTCTGTTGAAAATGAAGAAAAACATTTAGGTTCTTGTTCGATCGAATGCGCAAAACATCCACAAAACCGCTACATCAAAGAGCATCAACTGTCTGAAAAAGAAGTAGAAGAAAAATTAGCTGCTTTTTTTAACTAGCATTTAGTGACAAGCTGAAAAATAAACATAGCAGGAGAAGCTGTTCTCCAATCACCTAGCACTAGTTGAGCGCTGAGTGAATAAGGGAATTCCTTTGCTATCTTTATTTTTGGCTTGTCTTTTTTTCTTTTTATTGAGAAAATCAGTATAGGAAAGGGAAAAACCTTTTCGATAAATGTAAATCTATGCGAAAGATACGTTATACTACAATGGAAAGGGAGAGTTTCATCATGAAAAAGTGGGTGTATGCGATTGGCGATGTTCATGGAAAATACGATCTCTTTAAAAAATTGGTCAACGAATTTGATCCATTAAATCATCAATTAGTATTGATGGGGGATTTGAATGATAGAGGCCCTAACACGAAAGAATGTTTTTTACTAGGTATGCAACTAGTCAAAGAAAATAACGCGATTTATCTTCGAGGAAACCACGAAGAGTACTTTTTGCAGTTCCTCCAAAGTCCTGAAGACTGGTATGAGCCCTATTTACGGAATGGTGGCAAAGAAACATTTGACAGTCTTTTACACCCTGGGTCAACTGAAGAGTATTCGCCCACAGAGATTGCGTTGATGATTCGCTCACGATATGGCGAACTGATTGATTTTTTATGTGAGCGACCGCTTTATTATGAATGGCATAATTATCTCTTTGTCCATGCAGGGGTTGACTTAACTAAAAAAGATTGGCATGATACAAACCCTCATGATTTCATCTGGATCCGCGAACCTTTCCATGAAGGTAAAAATAATACAGGAAAAACAATCGTTTTTGGTCATACCATTACCCCTATGCTACACGGAGATATGGAAACGACAGATTTATGGATTCACGATAAGAAAATCGGAATTGACGGTGGAGCAGTCTTTGGTGGATCGATGCATGGTGTGGTTTTTGATGAAACTGGTATCGTTCAAGACATTGAGTATCAAAACACTGAAGGACCGTGGCAAGGAAATTAATGGATCAGGATAACAGTACATGATTCCTTATAAAAGTATTGAGGAAACTCAAATTCCTCAACTATTATAGGGGATTTTTAGTGTGATTGATTTGTTTTGCTGAGAGCTGCTATAAGTACTGTTATCAAATATGATAAAATAAATAAGTATGTGAGAAAATCCACCATTTTTATTTAGAAACAGGGAATAATGAAAATGGCTTTAACTTAAAAAGGGAGTATATTGATGGCAGAGAATTTAAATCAAACAATTGTCCAGTTAGTTCAAAAAGAACTAACGATGTATCATTCAAAACAACTTACCACCGTATTGAATTTATTGAACGAAGGAAATACTGTCCCATTTATTGCACGTTACCGAAAAGAAATGACCGGTAGCTTAGATGAGGTACAAATTCGAGAAATTGAAGAGCGCTATGCTTATTTAGAAAACTTAGAGAAACGAAAACAAGAAGTGATTCGTTTAATCGATGAACAAGGTAAGCTAACGCCAGAATTGAAAAAAGACATTACTTTAGCAGTTAAAATGCAACAAGTAGAAGACTTGTATCGTCCTTATAAACAAAAACGCAGAACGAAAGCGACGATCGCAAAAGAAAAAGGATTAGAGCCTTTTGCCCAGTGGCTTCGTCAATTGCCCAATGAAGATGTCTATGCAGAAGCAAAAAAATACCTCAATGATGAAAAAGAAGTTCATACGGTCGAGGAAGTATTGCAAGGCGCTCACGAAATCATTGCTGAAGAAGTCAGTGATAATGCAACTTACAGAACGTGGGTACGCTCCTATACCTACAATAAAGGTTCTTATGTCAGTGTCGTTAAAAAGAAGGAGCTAGATGAAAAAGCGGTATATGAAATGTATTATGATTATGCCGAACCCATTCATAAAATCGTCTCTCATCGCATTTTAGCGACGAATCGTGGTGAAAAAGAAGGCATTTTGAAAGTCGGACTCCAAGTGGAAGAGGAACCTATTTTGTCTTATCTGGAGCGGCAATTGATCAATAACCCAGCTTCTCCCGCAACTATGTTTGTTAGGAATGCTTATCAAGATAGTTACAAACGATTTATTCAACCTGCGATTGAGCGGGAAGTGCGCAATGAATTAACTGAAAAAGCTGATGAGCAAGCAATTGCGATCTTTGGAGAAAACCTCCGTAATCTCTTGTTACAACCTCCTTTAAAAGGAAAAGTCGTTTTAGGATTCGATCCAGCCTATCGTACTGGGTGTAAGTTAGCTGTAGTAGATGCGACAGGTAAAGTTTTGGCAATTGAAGTCATCTATCCGCATAAACCTGCTTCTCAAGCGAAACGTGAAGCTGCAGGACCTGCTTTTGTTCAATTGATCAACCAATACCAAGTAGATATGGTCGCAATAGGAAATGGTACTGCTAGCCGTGAATCAGAACAATTTGTTGCTGAACAATTAAAATCAGCTGATCATAAAGCCTACTATGCGATCGTGAATGAGGCGGGAGCTTCTGTTTATTCTGCAAGTGATATTGCCCGCAAAGAATTTCCTGACCTCCAAGTGGAAGAGCGAAGTGCAGTGTCGATCGCTCGACGTTTGCAAGATCCATTAGCTGAATTAGTGAAGATTGACCCTAAAGCTGTAGGAGTTGGACAATACCAACATGATGTTTCTCAAAAACGTTTAGCGGAACAATTAGATTTTGTAGTAGAAACTGTGGTCAATCAAGTGGGTGTGGATGTTAATACTGCAAGCCCTCAATTATTGCAACACATCTCTGGTTTGAATAAAACAACTGCTCAAAATATTGTGACTTATCGAGAAGAAAATGGTGCGTTTGAGACGCGAGCGCAATTGAAAAAAGTTCCTCGCTTAGGACCAAAGGCTTATGAGCAAGCGATCGGGTTTATCCGTGTACCAGGTGGGAAAAACATTCTTGATAATACAGGCATTCACCCGGAAAGCTATCCAATTGCAAAAGAAATTCTAAAAAGCAACGGGTTATCAGAAAAAGCATTAGGTAAAAAAGAAGCAATCGAAACCCTATCTCAACTTTCTTCCACTCATTTATCCAAAACATTATCTGTAGGAGAAGAAACGTTAGCTGATATTATTGAAGGGTTAACCCGACCTGGTAGAGATATGCGGGATGAAATGCCAGCCCCACTCTTGCGTTCAGATGTTTTAAGTATGGAAGATTTGAAACCAGGGATGGAGTTGAAAGGGACTGTACGGAATGTAATCGACTTTGGTGCGTTTGTTGATATCGGTGTAAAGCAAGACGGATTAGTTCATCTTTCTAAATTAAGTAAAAAATTTGTTAAACATCCTACTGATGTCGTTTCTGTAGGCGATGTTGTAACAGTTTGGATTGAAGCTGTTGATGTCAATAAAGGAAGAATCAGTTTAACGATGCTTTCCCCTTATGAGGCGAAATAAAGTGACAGAAATCGAATTGCAGCAACTCGTTGAAAAAATCTCGCTAGATAGTTTTTCATTGCCCTTTAAGCATCAAGCAAAATTCAATTCTCGTTTGCGATCTACAGGGGGACGTTATCACTTAAACGACCATCATTTAGATTTTAATTGGAAGATGTTTCAAGAAGTGGATGAAGCGACAAAAGTTGCAATCATTAAACATGAATTATGTCATTATCATTTGCATTTAGCTAATAAAGGTTATCGTCATCGAGATGCTGATTTTAAGGCTTTACTAAAAAAAACGGGTGGTTTAAGATACGCTCCTGCTCTTTCTGCTAAGAAAACGACTAAAATTGAATGGTATCAGTGTGCTAGTTGTACAACCGATATTTACCGCAAGCGAAAAATCGATACCAAACGCTATGTTTGCGGGAAATGTCGAGGGCATTTGATTTGGAAGGAAACACTGGATAAAGTGCCAAATGAACAGATTTCCAGTAAGTAAAAAATCTTAAAAAGGAGAAAAAAGCTCATGACGAATCAAGGGGAACAATTGAAAGATTGGAATTGTTTGCTATCCTTTTTGGCTGATGCAAGTGATCAAAGAACAAATGATTCGGCACCAATAGTGATTCTAGCAGGCAATGGCTTGCCGATTCTTGCTGATAAGGCAGCTGAACTGTATTTGCAAGGACAAGTGCAGCAAATTTTTCTAGTCGGAGGAATCGGACATGCTACTAAGGTGCTTCGCCAAAATTTTGCAAAGCAAGGGGGTTTATTTGAGGATGGACTCAGTGAAAGTGAGATGTGTTTTCGTTACTTAACAGAAAAATACCACATTCCAACTGAAAGATTCATTTTAGAAACAACCTCGACGAACTCTGGGGAAAATGCACAACATGCCTTGACAATCCTTCAAAAAAAGGGCGCTCTACCTGAACGGATTTTTCTTATGAATGATCCAACATTACAGCGACGTACCAGAGCAACTTTTGAGAAGGTCTGGAAAGGCACAGGAGTAGAATGGTGTAACTATGTCCCATTTGTTCCCCAATTAATTGAACTAGCGGAAGAGTTACATTTTTCTCAGCCAGAGTTGAACGATCAATGGTCGAAAGATTATTTATATGCGTTAGTTTTAGGAGAAATGGTTCGTTTGAAGGATGATGAACAGGGCTATGGACCCAATGGGAAAAATTATATGAATCATGTGGACATCCCACAAAAAGTTTGGTCAGCCTATCAACGGATCCATTCTTCTGTTTCAGGAACTTTCTTGCGTTCATGAGAAAATCATCCCTAGTAGACCAAACGAGAGCGTTAGCCAGTTTTTAAATTTGAACGATTTTTCAAGTAAGTAACCTCTTCAAATATATTTGGTTGAAATTTTTTTAGGTTTATATGATAATGAGGAACGTGTTGTAATAGAAAACAAAATAATGGATGATATTTAAGAGAAGAGGATTCAAATGGAAAATCAAAATAAATTATACCATTTTGTTGGTATTAAAGGATCAGGAATGAGCTCATTGGCACTTGTCCTACACGAGCAAGGGTTACCAGTACAAGGATCAGATATCGAAAAATATTTCTTTACACAAAGGGATTTAGAAAAAGCAAATATCAAAATTTTGCCTTTTGATGCAGAGAATGTTCAACCTGGAATGACGATCATTGCTGGTAATGCTTTCCCAGATACGCATGAGGAGATTCAAAGAGCGAAAGAGTTGGGATTAGAAGTTGTTCGTTATCATGACTTTATCGGCGACTTTATCCAAAACTACACGAGTATTGCAGTGACTGGTTCACATGGTAAAACGAGTACGACAGGATTACTTTCACATATGTTGACTGGCATTCGTCCAACAAGTTATTTAATTGGTGATGGCACAGGACATGGCGATCCTCAAGCAGAATTTTTTGCATTTGAAGCTTGTGAATATCGTCGCCATTTCTTAGCATATTCGCCTGATTATGTTATCATGACAAATATTGATTTTGATCATCCAGATTATTATACAAGTATTGATGATGTGTTTACCGCATTTCAATCAATGGCAAATCAAGTGAAAAAAGCGATCTTTGCCTATGGAGACGATGCTTACTTAAGAAAATTAGAAGCAGATGTTCCGATCTATTATTATGGTGTTTCTGAAGATGATGATATCCAAGCTCGGAATATCGAACGCACAACGACGGGGTCAGCTTTCGATGTGTACCACAAAGATGAATTTGTGGGACATTTCACTGTTCCTGCTTTTGGCAAACATAATATATTAAACGCATTAGGCGTGATCGCAGTTGCTTATTTTGAAAAACTAGACCAAGAAGAAGTAGCGAAAGAATTGTTAACTTTCCCAGGTGTAAAACGTCGCTTCAGCGAAAAAATCGTAGCTGATATGACAGTTGTAGATGATTATGCCCATCATCCAGCTGAAATCAAAGCAACAATCGATGGGGCTCGACAAAAGTACCCTGATAAAGAAATCATTGCAGTTTTCCAACCTCATACATTTACCCGCACAATTGCTTTGATGGATGAGTTTGCAGAAGCACTAGATCTTGCAGATAAAGTTTATCTATGTGATATATTTGGCTCTGCTCGTGAAGAACAGGGCGATGTCAAAATTGAAGATCTTGGCAATAAAATCAAAAAAGGTGGTCAAGTGATCAAAGAAGACAATGTTTCTCCTTTACTTGATTTCCATGATGCTGTCATTATCTTTATGGGTGCAGGGGACGTTCAAAAATTTGAACAAGCGTATGAAAAATTATTAAGTAGTACGACAAAGAATGTATTGTAATCTATTTTTTTAAGTAGTCGATTGTAAAGCAGTCTCTATCTGTTAAAGAATGAAACTTAACAGGTAGAGATTTTTTGATTTTTCTGGTTTTCAAAAGAGGAATCAACATCGCTGTCTTCTTTCAGTTTCGTTAATATTTTCTTGTTTTAATCAGTGTAACTTGCCTTTTTGGACTGTTTTGATACAATAAGAAGTGATCAATATATAAACTGGAGGGTTACTAACTTGAACATAAGTAAACCACGTAAATTAGGAAAAACCATCAATGAACTGGAGGAAGGGGACTCGTTGTCTTTAACTGAATCGATTGAAGACAATCAGCTGTTATTGTATTTAGGACTAACAAATGATGCGAATCCACTCTACATCCAACATGAATTTGCGAAACAAACGGAGTACCAACAACCGATTGTGCCTTCTGTCATGTTGATGGGCATCATCACCAGTGCAATTTCAAAACATTTGCCAGGTCCTGGGTCTCATGTAGTCAATTTTTCTGTCAATTTTATTGAGCCAGTTTTCCATTATCAAACATTGACTTTTCAGTTTGATATTATCAAAGTAGACAAAATGAAAAATGTCGTGACAATCTCTGTCGAAGCAAACAATAGCGAAGAAAATCGGGTATTGGATGCAGTAGTGATGGTTCAGCCACCGGTCGAACCAGAATTAGAGATTACTCTTGAAAGTGAAGGTGAAACATATGAATAATCAAGGTACTATTTCAACAGGACTGAATCGCTTCTATGCTAAGGTCTATGGTTATCTAGGAGGAGGTCTAGCATTAAGTGCGATTATCTCTTATCTCGCATTACAAGTATATCCTCAACAAGTTTTCTCGTTCATCAATAATTTCCCATTAGGCTTTATGGGTCTCTGGATCGTAGAGTTGATTTTAGTAGTTGTATTGGGCGTTAAAGCAGCTAAAACCCCAAGTTTAGCTATTGGTGGTTTTATTGCGTATTCGCTCTTGAATGGACTGACGTTAGCTGTCACATTAGCGATGTATGATATCGGTAGCATTACCAGAGCGTTTATTACAGCAACTGGAATGTTTTTAGGGATGTCCGTTGTAGGCTTGGTTACTAAAAAAGATTTGACAGGTGTCGGCCGTGCCGGAATGGCCGCATTGATCGGTGTCATTATTGCCATGGTCTTAAATGTCTTTATCTTACGAAGCAGCGCAGTAGAGTTGTTTATTTCTCTTCTTTTAGTCGTGATCTTCGCAGGAATTACCGCATATGACAACCAAAAGATCCGGTCAATCTATATAGAATCAAATGGGACAGCACACAGTGGAATTGCCGTTTTCTTGGCATTGCAACTATACCTTGATTTTATCAACTTGTTCTTAGCATTCTTAAGAATTTTCGGACGTAACAATTAAGCGATTGAATGGACAGTTCAATTGAACAATAATTATGAGAGTGAAAAGCATTGAGTCTTTTCACTCTTTTTTGTCCAGTAAAGTGGCTAATTTGCGTTTTTCTTTTCGCTTTCCTCAGTATTCTTTGTTAGAATAAATAAGAACTTTACAGTAAGGAGTTAGGCAGATGACAAAAAATAAATTATTACTTGTAGATGGAAATAGTGTTGCTTTTCGCGCATTTTTTGCTTTACACAATTCATTAGAACGGTTTAAAAATAGAAATGGGTTGCATACAAATGCGATCTATGCTTTTAACACGATGTTTGAAAATGTGATGCAAAAAGAGCAACCTACTCATGTATTAGTTGCATTCGATGCAGGAAAGACGACATTTAGAACCGAGATGTATGCAGAATACAAAGGTGGCCGTTCAAAAACTCCTGGAGAATTTAAAGAACAGATGCCTTACATTCGTGAATTACTCACAGGACTAGGTGTCCAATACTATGAATTACCTAATTATGAAGCGGATGACATCATTGGGACATTAGCCGAAAAAGTCAATAAAGAAGAATTTGATGTCGTTGTTTTATCTGGTGATCGAGATCTGACTCAATTAGCTAGTAATGAAATCAAAGTAGACATTACGGTGAAAGGTGTGAGTGATATCGAAAGTTACACACCTGAACATGTGGCTGAAAAATATGATGGATTGACGCCAAATCAAATCATTGATATGAAAGGTTTGGCAGGAGACGCTTCAGACAATATTCCTGGTGTGACGAAAATCGGCGAAAAAACAGCAATCAAATTGTTAAAACAATATGGATCCGTTGAAGGGATCTATGAGCATATTGATGAAATGAAACAAAGCAAAATGAAAGAAAATTTGATCAATGATAAAGAACAAGCTTTCTTATCCAAACAATTAGCGACGATCAATACAGATGCGCCAGTTGAAGTCTCAATTGATTCATTGAAATATGAAGGGAAAAACTTAGAGAAATTGGTGCCATTTTATAAAGAAATGGAATTTAAACAATTCCTGGCAAAACTGGACCTTGTTGAGGAAGAAGTAGAACTTGAAGATATCCTATTTGAAGTAGTCCATGAATACCATGAGGACATGTTCACGACTGACATGGCTTTATATGTGGAGATGATGGGAGACAATTACCATACAGAAGATATCGTGGGTGTAGCTTGGGGGACGAAACAAAAAATTTATGTTACGAATGATCTAGCGTTATTTGAGAACGAAGCTTTTTGTGCTTGGCTAGCTGATCCAACACGGTTGAAAAAAGTCTATGATGCTAAACGGACTTATGTGGCTTTAAATCGTTATGCTACGAAAACAAAAGGGATCGATTTTGATGTCTTGCTTGGTGCCTACTTGCTTGATACAAATGAGAAAAGTACGGATATTGAAGGAATCGCTGCCCATTATGGCTATCATGAAGTGCAGTCAGATGAAGCAATTTATGGAAAAGGGGCAAAAAAAGGATTACCGGAAGAGGAAGAAGTATTTTTTGCCCACCTTGCCAGAAAAGTATCTGCCATTAATGTTTTAACACCTAAGTTAAGTCAAGAATTAACAGAAAAAAACCAAATGGCCTTGTTCCGTGAGATGGAACTACCCCTTTCAATCATCTTAGCTGAAATGGAAATCACTGGTATCAAAGTTGATGCTTCTCGTTTACAAGAAATGAAAATCGAATTCTCCGATCGATTGAAAGAGATCGAGGAAACAATCTATCAAGAGGCTGGTGAATCCTTCAATTTAAACTCACCAAAACAATTAGGGGTCATTTTATTTGAAAAAATGGGGTTACCGGTGATCAAGAAAACGAAGACAGGCTATTCCACTGCGGTCGATGTTTTAGAACAATTAAGAGAACAAGCCCCAATCGTGGATGACATCTTGACGTATCGCCAAATCGCCAAGATCCAATCAACTTATGTGGAAGGTTTGTTAAAAGTCATTCAATCCGATGGAAAAGTCCATACCAGATATGTTCAAACATTGACTCAAACAGGGCGTTTAAGTTCAGTAGATCCTAATTTACAGAATATTCCTATCCGCTTAGATGAAGGGCGAAAGATTCGCCAAGCATTTGTGCCTAGAGAAAAAGACTGGTTGATCTATTCATCTGACTATTCACAAATCGAATTGCGTGTCTTAGCTCATATCTCGAATGATGAACATTTAAAAGCAGCCTTTCTTGAAGGACAAGACATCCATGCAAGTACTGCTATGCGTGTTTTTGGGATTGAAAAAGCAGAAGATGTCACACCAAATATGCGTCGTCAAGCAAAAGCAGTCAATTTTGGGATCGTTTATGGCATTTCTGACTATGGTTTATCACAAAATCTTGGGATTACAAGAAAAGCAGCACAACAGTACATTGATACGTATTTTGAGAAATATCCTGGAGTCAAAGAATATATGGAACGTATCGTTCGTGAAGCAAAGGAACAAGGCTTTGTCGAAACCCTTTACCATCGCAGACGTTATTTACCAGATATCAATTCACGAAATTATAATATACGTTCTTTTGCTGAAAGAACCGCAATCAATACCCCAATCCAAGGAAGTGCCGCTGATATTCTTAAAATCGCGATGATCGAGTTGGATAAACGCTTAAAAGAAGAAAAACTATCAGCAACCATGTTGTTACAAGTACACGATGAATTGGTTTTTGAAGTGCCAGAAACAGAATTAGAACGATTAGACAAATTAGTAAGTGAAGTCATGGAACATGCCGTGTCCTTACACGTACCATTGATTACAGACAGTAGTTGGGGAAAAACGTGGTATGAAGCGAAATAGCTGATTGCCACTATTGAACCGATCTGTTCAATAAATAGATAAAAAAGCAAATAAGTCGAAGGTGAAAACATGCCAGAATTACCAGAAGTAGAAACTGTACGAAAAGGCTTGTCTCGTTTAGTCGTTGGAAAGAAAATCCTAAAAATCCAAGTCTTATGGCCAAGAATCATTGAACAACCAGAAACAGCAATCTTTGAAGCTTCGTTAGTTGGCGAAGAGATTCTGGCTATTGATCGAAGAGGCAAGTTTTTAATTTTTCGTTTGAGTCATTATGAATTGATCTCGCATTTACGTATGGAAGGAAAATACCAATTTGTTGAAAAAAATGAACCGATCGATAAACACACGCATGTCATTTTTTTCTTTGAAGATGGTAGCCAACTCCGATACCATGATGTACGTAAATTTGGACGAATGACATTAGTTGAAAAAGGAGCGAGTGATGCTTACAAAGGCATCATGAAATTAGGTCCAGAGCCGTTGCCAGATACATTTTTATTAGACGGCTTTCGTTTAGGCTTACAAAAATCTCATAAAGCGATTAAACCATTATTATTAGATCAAAAATTAGTAACAGGCCTAGGGAATATCTATGTTGATGAAGCACTTTGGGAAGCGAAGATCCATCCAGAACAGCCAGCGGATACATTGAAGCCCAAAGAAGCAGAGTTGTTACGAAAAGCAATTATTGACGTGTTGTCTCGGGCAATCGAGGCTGGCGGAACGACGATCAGGAGTTATCTCAATGCGTTAGGCGAGTCAGGTAACTTTCAAGTAGCTTTACATGTCTATGGTCAGACTGGTCAACCATGTGTTCGTTGTCATACACCGATCGTCAAAACAAAAGTAGCGCAAAGGGGGACTCACTATTGTCCAAATTGCCAAAGACTAAAAATCAGCAAGTAGGCTATGTCTTAGGCTTAACTGGTGGGATTGCTACTGGGAAAAGCACTGCAGCAGCTGTTTTTAGCCGTCACCAAATCCCGATGATCGATGGAGATATCATCGCCCGTGAAGTCGTCCAACCTCAGACTCCTGGATTGGCGGCAATCGTTCAAGAATTTGGGGAAGAAATCCTTCAAGAAGATGGCTCGCTTGATCGAGTAGCTTTAGCTAAGATTATTTTCGATTCGACAGAACAAAGACAAAAACTTGATCGCTTATTAGACCCATTTATCCGTCAAGCGATTACGGAACAGATTAAGCAACAAAAAGCAAATTATCCTTTAGTTGTCGTTGATATCCCTTTATTATTTGAAGGTCATTATGAACAGGAAATGGATGCTGTAGCAGTCGTTTACCTTCCAGAAGAAATTCAATTGCAACGTTTGATGAAAAGAAATCAATTGACACTGGACGAAGCAAAGAAAAGAATACAAAGCCAGATGCCGATTGAAGAGAAGAAAAAATTAGCAGATATCGTTTTTGACAATTCCGGTAGTAAGGATGAACTGACTTGTCAAATCGAACGTTGGCTCTCGGACTTCAACAATCGATTTCTTTGAGTATATTTAGATAGTTTGCTATGCTGAATATAAAGAAAAGAGGGGGATTGGTATGGGGACTTTTAAAAATCAAAAAGATAAAGTAGTCGGTTCTGCAAAAGAAAAACTAGGAGAGATCTTGAATAAAGATGAACTGGTAGATGAAGGACGGGCACAATGAGAAGCTGCAAAAGAAAATGATGAACGCTACAAAGCCAGAGTCGATGAATTAGAAGACCAACAAGCAGAAAAAGAAGCCAAGGAGCAAGATCTGACACAAGAACGAAAAAAAGATGATCCAACACACAAAAAAACACCTTTACCAGAATCCGATCATATTCCTGAACAACAAAAAATCGATGAACAACGAATGAAACATTATACAGGGATTGAAGAAAAACTTTAATAGGTATCACTTAGAACATTGAAACAGAGGTTGAGACAAGTTTTGTCTCAACCTCTGTTCCTACGTTTAGTCAAGAGAAATTTATAAATCAAATGTTTTATTTTTGAACTAGATTCGTAAGAAGAAAATGAAGGCATACGAAATAAACCAAGTAACAAGAAATTTTTTTTACTTGGTTTATGCTATAATGACTGTATAAGGTTAATCCTTTATTGGTCGTTAGAGGCCGTATACGCATAAGCGTACATTGTATGCTTCCTGACCATGGAATGCATACACTTCAGTAGCTTGTTCATACAAGCGTAAGTTGTTTTAGCAAGCTGTCAAGTTTGTCCATTCTTTCAGAGAGATTTGTTTTATCATCTTTTTGGTTATTTGATAGCTTATCAATTGCTTTTTTTGCAACTTCAATATGTTTGCTGTCTCGTGTTTCATAAGCTTGATCGACAGCAGATTTAGCAGATTCAAGATTTTCTTTCTCTTTCTTGATTAGAGCTTCTTGTTTTTGCTGTGCTTGTACTTCGTTGTTATGGTTGACAACACCGTATGTTCCACCGCAGATAGCAAGGACAGCGATTATTGCAATAGCTATCACTTTTTTCTTGTTCATGCTATTTACCTTCTTTCGTATACTTTGTTCCATTCGCCAAACCTGCCAACCCTTCAGCAGACTCGATAACAAATGATTTTTTATCTTTTGAAAGTTCAGCAGTCATATTGTAATCGCCTAATTCTATTTGAAGTTGATCACCTGAAATTTCATAAGTACCTCTATTTTTTTTCCCACTTGTGTTTTCTGTGACGGTATCTCCATTAAAAATGAGCGTGCTTTCTGACTCCATTAAAAGCAAATGAACTTTAGCGGTGTACTTGCCGTTCAATTTTTTTGAGTTATTGTATAGTGAGAAGCCGATGACACCAATGATTGCGATTACTGCCATAATGATTAAGGGTTTCTTTTTCATCTTCTAGATTGCCTCCTATTTTTTGCTAGTATTTAAAAATGTTCCAACATTTGCTGCGGCTGATATAGAAGCCATTGTGTTTGTTGATTTTGCAACAGCAAGATTTTGTTGCTGTAAAGCTAATTGATCATTTTGGAAATCTTGATTCTCTGCAATATTAAAAGCTTCTTGAAACGTTATTGCACGATTTTCTTTGATTAGATTTATTAGACGATCAATAATCCAATATGAATAAAATTTTTGTGGGAAGTCATTCATACCTGCAAGATAATTATTATCATTTTGCTCGTTGTATAAATTTTGTGTTGCTGCTTGAATTCCTAACTTTGCCTGTTTTCCACTACGTACTCTCGAAACAATTAATACGATTACTGCGAGCAGCCAAATTACTCCCCAGATGTTTAATAGGATCTCATTAGAAAGAAGTAATAAACCTACGCAAAGACGACCGATAATCATCAATATAAAATAATTTCTATATTTCCTTTTGAGTTCTAGAAAATTATTTTTGGTAACAGATAAATCATACTTTGCATCTTGAACCGCTGCGGTAAGCTTCTGCTTTTTGTATAAATAGTTTAGAACTTTCTCTTTTCCCCTAACATATCCATTATTAGTCTCCATTGTATGCACTCCCTTTTTAATTAGTAACCAATACAACTATACCTAAAAAAGGACTTATTAGTCTATTTTACATTTTATTAAAGGATTAATAAATTCTAACTAAAATGATGAAATACCTTTAATCTTGATTGAGAGAGTTTAAAGGGGATAGCCATTATGAAATTAGACCAGGAAATAGCGAACCGTATAAGGGAGCTCCGAATTGCTAAAAACATGACTCAAGAACAGTTAGCTGAGAAAATAGGCTTTGATGTTTCGTACTTGGGTAGGATTGAACGTGGGAAGTCTGCAAACATTCAAATAAGTACTCTGGAAAAAATTATCGAAGCGCTTGATGAAGATTATCCAGCTTTCTTTTCTTTTGGAACAACAACAAATAGAGAAGCTGCTGTTATTCACGCTCTATCTATATCAAAGAACAAAGATGAACTGCTCAATATTATTGAAAGAATTATAAAACTGGAGCAAAAATAGATTGCAGAGACCGTCAATATTGGCGGTTTTTTATTTTGCATAAAACTGCTAATTCGTAAATTTCGTTTCCCATTCGTGCGCTTTGATGAATGATTCCTTTCACCTTTTCGTATCGGCAGAAGCAATTTAGCAATAACCTTTTTCCATTGCAAGGGTCGGGCAAAGCCGCTCAAATGAATTTGCCCCTTTCCATTACAAAAGAACATTGCTGTGTCAATTGCGCCGACAGCGAAAAAGCAAAATGAACCATTCCACTCAAAATCGATACGAGGCTTTTTGAAAACTAAATCAAAAATCAAGTTCTTAAAGATGCCTCAGCTCGAAACAAAATGGATGGTCAAAAACTGAAGGGCGGAATTGACATGAAAAAAATTGTTGTGACACAAGAAATGATGCAAAAACAGGATGGAAAAAGAGCGGGTGGTTATAGTAAATTTTGGATTTATTTAACGAATTTACGAGCATATCGTGAAGGAGTAATGTTGGGTGTGTATCTTCATTTTCCATTTGATGAGAAAGACTTAGAAGAAGCATATAAGATGATCTACGTTGGCAATGAGTTTATAGATGAAAATGGGGAATCTTATGAGGAGTATTTTATAGCTGATCATGACGCACCATTTTCGATAGATGAATATGATTTTCCACAGAAATTGGCTGAAAAATACGATAATCTGAGGAGCTATATGAGTTATCCAGAAGAGGTGGTTCGGTATATCGCTGATTTTGAAGGGAAAGAAGCAAGTATTATTCATTTAGGTGGGAGTGAAAATTTAAGTAAGTATGAGCGAGTAGGGCATTCGGTGGTAGCATTGGGCTATTATGAAGTACCACGTAATTTGTTAAGTTATATCGATTATGAAAAGTTGGGTAAAGATTTTCTGATGAAATCAAGTGGTGATATTGTAGGTGATTATTTTATTGAAATTGATTGATTTAGAGAGCCGTCTAGTGGAGATAGCGTTTTATGTGATGTGTTATAAAAACTATTGGAAAAGGTAACAAATTAAATGTATAGTTGATTATAAAGGAATGAGGAGGTAGTTAGATGTTTGATTACATGAGATACTTGAAAGAGAAAGACTCATTATCATTTGAAGATTCATTAGACATTTATAATTCAATCTTCAAGGTACTAGAGAACCAAGATGATTATTTACACGAATTATGGGAAGAGGTTGTAAATTCAGCTTTAGCCTACTCTAAAATGAGAACCTATTGGAATTATTTTTCAAGGGAAGAAAAACAAGATAAGGATAAATTAAGAACTAGACTTCATAATACATTCATTATTAATTTGAAGGCATTTTATAGACGAGGAGAACAAATGGGATTGGATGGGGACTGGATGGAAAAACTTAGGTTGCCAGAAGAAAGAAAACGTTGGGGAGATTTTGCGGGGTACATTGTTTGCTTTGAAAATATTAAGGCGAGATAAATTGAATAGATTTCATGATAATAATTAATTGGAAACCATACATCTATTTTGTCATGTTGGTGATTTTTTAGGGGGAGGAGAGTTATCGTGGAAACATTGAAACCCAATGATCAAGAAAAAGAAGTATTAATACTGTTTTACAATAGGTTTTATGCGCTATTTGACGAAATATTAAGTGATGATTTTTTTGAGAAAGATGCTACTGAACGCTTTTATAAACTAAGAGAAACTTTTTCGGTATATAAAGAATTGTTGAGTTATGAACCAATTAAGGAGTATCTAAAATGGATGAAAAAGGGTGGAAGACCGATTCTTGAAGGAATTATCGCAGATGATTTGTTTAGCTTTATCAGAAATTTATTGTTGCATTTTCCTATTTTTGATAAGTGGGATGATGTATATATAACTAAAAACTTGGCAACTTGGAGTAAATCAGGGCAAATAGATAAATTTCTAAATAAGTGCATTAAAATAAAGATCGATGGTAAGGGAACTGTGAAATATAGAATTTGGGAAGAAAAAAAGCAAAAAATGACTTATTTCAACGTGAATTTCCCTGAAAAATATGATAATGAAAATATCTATTTGAAGGATATAATTGCTGAAGAAGTAGGAATAAAATTCTGCGTGGCTTTAATGAGAGAGGTTTTAGATAAGCAAATAGAAAACCCTGATGAACCAATAATAAGGATAATGTCTCAAGTGTATTTTCCAATAGGAGTAGAAAAAAAGTAGCTAAATAGTAAATAATTCATATTTAAAGCAAAAAAATATTTTAGCTGACTTAATATACTATAGATAATTTCTATAGAGTCTTACAGTTATTAATAAAACCCCAAAATGTTACACTTAGAAATTTTCTATTATGAATATCTATAGAGAGGAAATATATTTCAATGAGAAGGAAAAATAATTTTGATAGCCTTTTGGAAAGACTTATTTTTCTAAATAAAGAAATTGAACTGCGAGGAAAACTCAATCTTAATGATTTATCCGTACATTCAGAAGATTTTTATATAAACTTGTTTAATCAATTACTTGGATTAAATTTAAAAAATCTAAATACTGACAAATCAAACGCTGAAGCTATTGATTTATTTGACTCTGAAAATAAAATGATAGTACAAGTAACTGCAACCTGCACAAAACGAAAAATAGAAAATACATTGAAAAAAGCAGTCTTACAATCCTACGCAGATCAGAATTATAAAATTCAATTTATTTTTGTAGGGGTTCAAAATAATAAAATTAAGTCAGGCACTTTTTTAAATCCTTTTCAAATTAAATTTGATCCTCGAAAAGACATCTTTCTTACAGAGGATATACTAAGAGTTTTTAATACTTTAGATATTCCAAGTCAAGAAGATATACTGGAGCTTATTAATTTAGAGCTTCCTAAAATAAAAATTTCAAATAATAAAAAGCTAAAGAAAGAGATTTGCACAGAAATTAGTCAACTTTTGAATGAAAACAAGCTTATATGGCAAAATTTTGGGCCTAATTCTAAAATGGCGATAATAAACCCTTTAGAACAAACCACTTTTAACCTTTGGAACTCTCGAAAACAAGAAATATTTTCAAATAATAATAGAATTTTAGAATTATTCCATAAGCATGAGAATCTATTTGATTTAGATGAAAGAAAAATCTTTACGGATTTCAAAGAACACGCATTTTCATTTGCAACAAATGATACAATTAGAATAGATAGCACATTATATAAAGTTTTTCCTCAGCATTTTACAGAGTTGGTAAATAGGATTTTAGAAGAGAAAGAGGGATAATTAATGGGAAATGCAAGCGACAAAGCAAGACCTGAAAGTGTTTTATATTTTGAGAAAATTATTAGAAGTCACGATAAAGTGAGGTCTTTGGAAAAAATCGACGAATATCTATATTGTTTAACTTTATATAATTCAAAAGAATATAAAGTTTATATCACTAACCTCTATACAGTAGGTATTGCTGATGTAATAGAGTTATCGCGAACATATGACCTAAATGCTATAGTAACTATGTCTTCATGGAATAGCTATACATTGGAAGCAAAGGAATACGGACAAAGTATGGGTATTGGGGTTTTTATATTTAAAGAGTTGATGGGGGCAATTAATTTTGATAGACCAGAACAATACTTTACGACATATGATGAGCATGGAAATAAAGTATATGAAGGTGCCAGAGGTTAAAATTTATCAATTTGGTTCATCGTTAAGTTCTGATGCGCCAAATGATCTTGATATTCTAATTATATATAGGCTTTCAAACTTGAATGAAATTGATGAAGTAATACATTTTAAAAATAATATTAAATTAAAGATAGAAGCGGTTTTACTTATTCCTGTGGATATCGTCTTATTATCAGAGAGCGAAGCACTACAATTGCATTATCTTGATAAGATTACTTATCACAGGATTTTTTAAATAGTAACCATTAATTTAGTTCATCGAAAGCTAGCTATTCGATACTATGATATACACCAATGACTCGCGTTTTTTTGTTTTAATCCCCACCATTCATCTAAAATCTATTGAATTTGGTTGATATTAGATCAAAATTAATAGGGTGAAAAATCTTGATATAAAAGCATTTGAAACCAAATAAATAACATTTCTACCAAACCAGGTCTTAAGAAAGCTCGTAAAGCTTCACAGTTCTCAAAACGTTAAGACTACTATTATATCAACGTTTCAGACACTTTCTATTTTTGGAAGGTGTCTTTTTTTTGTGTGTTTTGAAAACCACCTGCTATGCAGGTGGTTCCGGAAAGCTTCCAGCGAGGTATAAAAAAACCCTCCTAAACTGATAAGATGAAGTAGGTTTCCCGACCACCACATCAAAAAATTTAGGAGGTACCTTTTTATGAAAAAGGCTACAAAAAGTTTATCACACACTGTTTGGAAATGTAAGTATCATATAGTATTCGCTCCGAAATATCGCCGCCAAATCATTTATGGCAAATACAAAGCAAGTATTGGAGAGATTATACGTGAATTATGCGAAAGAAAGGGCGTTGAGATTTTAGAAGCAAATGTTTGTCCAGATCATATACATATGTTAGTCAGTATCCCACCAAAAATAAGTGACTCTCAATTTTTAGGTTACCTAAAAGGAAAAAGTAGTTTAATGATTTTTGATAGACATGCAGAACTCAAATATCGTTATGGAAATAGAAAGTTTTGGTGTAGAGGATATTATGAGGACACAGTAGGACGAAACAAGAAAAAAATCGCAGAATATATTCGTAATCAATTACGAGAAGACCACGTAGCAGATCAGCTTACATTGTTTGAAGAAGTTGATCCGTTTACTGGAGAAAAAATCGTAAGAAACACTAAGAGCTTCTTTGAGAAGCAGCGAGTAAATGTGGTGCAAGAGGGAACCGATTCGGTAAGTCTTTTAGACTTAGGCCGGTAAAAGAGGCTTTCAGCCGCAGAACAAACCACCCGTTCACACGGGTGGTTTTGATTGAAATATGCACCTGAAAGAAGTTTTTTAAAAATCATTTTTTACATGCAGTTTTCTCGAAAGTCAAGCCTAATTGTTTTGCTTTGGAACAATTTCGATCAATCGATTGAAAAAAAGGTTCTTCTAACGAGGTTTTTTATACAGGAGAGTCGCCTGTAAGAATTGTTTCATGTTATAATACAACTAGTTACATGTGTGAAACTTTTTTTATGGAAAAGCAGGAGTGAATCATAAAAATATTGTTTCATACGTAATTATTTACGTAACTATTATCGAGTGAAAATTTATCCTTTGACTGTTCGTTGAATCAATACTATATAAATTGATTCAATATATTAAATGAATGTATATCAGAAAAATTTCAGATTAAGAGGTGAAAATAATGAGATGTCCTAGATGTCAACATAACAATTCCCGAGTGATTGATAGTCGACAAGCGGATGATGGTCGAGCAATTCGTCGAAGACGAGAGTGCGAAAACTGTTCTTTTCGTTTTACAACATTTGAAAGAATTGAAGCAGCACCTTTATTAGTGATCAAAAAAAATGGGGAACGGGAAGAATTTAATCGTGACAAGATTTTAAGAGGATTAATCCGTTCAGCAGAAAAAAGACCAGTTGCGATGGAACAAATGGAGCAAATCGTAAATCATGTTGAAAATCGGGTGCGAAGTCTTGGTGAAAATGAAGTATCGACGACGTTGATCGGAGAATACGTGATGGAAGATCTGGTCAATTTAGATGAGATTGCTTATATCCGTTTTGCCAGTGTTTATCGTCAATTTAAAGATATGTCGGTGTTTTTAAAAGAATTACAAGACATCGTTGATAAAGCAAAAGAAAATAATAAAGAGAATCATAAAGAGAATCATAAAGAAAACAACGAATAAATCAGAAATAAAATCAAGTCATAAAAGGAGGCCAAATTCCTTGGATAACGCATGGAAAGAGCTTCAACCTAAAAATATCTACCAAGGAAGAAAAAGCTATCCACTAAGAGAAGAAGGGAAATCCTCATTACTTTATCTCTACCAGCCATTAATCGGCAGTGAAGCTTTGAGTTTGTATTTTACCTTACTATCAGAAATTCCTTTACAAAAAGGCGTTGGACCGGAAGGATTACATGCTGATCTGTTAAGTAGCTTGAATTGTGGTATTCCTCAGCTTTATGAAGCACGAAAAAAACTAGAAGGGATCGGACTTTTAGAAGTTTTTTTCAAAGAAGACCCTAGCTTAGGGGGATGTTTTATTTATGAGTTACTTGAGCCAATTGAACCGTTAGCATTTTTTAAAGATACATTATTGTCTTTTCTGCTATTAGAAAAAGTCGGTCAACGGCGTTTCGATCAGTTGATCCAACTATTTCAGCCGGAACATTTTTCGACGAATGATTATCAAAAGATCACGAAGAAATTTTTAGAAGTATATCGCTTTAATGAAAAAACTTATGCTGCAGATCAAGAGAAACTCGAGGAAAACCAACAGTCATTTACAACCAAATCAGCTGATCTGGGGAAGTCCATGGAACAATCCACTCTTGATTGGCGCTTTTTGACAGATTGGTTGGCAAAAAAACATATCATGAATCTAGATGAATCATTGAAGGAACAGTTAACAATGTATCATTTACTTTATGGCGTGGATGAGTTGACATTAGGTGAATGGGTCGTACAAGCGTATGATTTTTCTGAGCAGACAGTATCTGTCAAAGAGCTTCAATGCATCGTATTGATGAACCAACAGACGAAGCGAACAAATACATTGGCTAATCAAAATGAAGATGCAACCTCTGCCAATCAGAATGAGACACCTAAGGAAGCAACTGCTCTGACAAATGCGACACTACAGTTAGTGAACGAAGCCAAAAGCATTCCGCCAATGAAATATTTAGAGGCACTGAAACAAGCAAAAGGCGGCTATGTGTCAAAACAAGAAACTTGGCTTTTACAGGATTTAGTTTCACAATCGGGATTGTCGAATAGTTTGATCAATATCCTGATCAATTATGTCTTAGTAATCAAAGATCGTCCTAGCTTAACCGCAAGCTTTGTCAACACGATCGCTAACGAATGGGCACAAAAAAAGATCATGACCCCAGAAGAAGCCATTGAACATATTCGGAAAACCAATAGCAAAGGCAAACAAAATACTAAAAATACGAACCAGAATTATTCAACTAATCGTCGAAACGTTCGTCGTGAGAAATTACCGGATTGGGTCAACCAGCCTAAAGAAGAGAAAAAAATCAGTAGTGAGAAAAAAGCGGAGATCGAACGACGATTCAAAGAATATTTTGCCAAGAAGGAGGGAGATAGCTAATGGAAGATGTAGGAAAAGAATTAAAGCGGATCATCAGCCAGCGAAATTATCAACAAAAATTTGCTGAAATGATCGAAGAAGTCCTTAACGATCCAGATGTGCAAGCCTTTTTGGCGGATCACAAAGATGAATTAACACAAGCAGATATCGAAAAAAGTTATGCAAAACTATATGAATTTGTCCAAGAAAAACGAAAATACCAAAAAAATGATCCTACGATGATCGCTCCTGGCTATGAGCCCAAGCTAACCTTGAATTTTCATTATGTCGATGTGACTTATGTTCCAACAGAAGCCTTATTGGCGAAGAAAAGACAAGAAGAAATCAGGAACCGGATCAAAGCTGTCGATATGCCAAAAGATATCCAAGATGCTTCTTTCAATAATTTTGAGCGTACCGATGGACGGAGCTATGCGAGCTTTGAAGCATTAGACTTTGTGGAAAATTATAGTGCAAGTCCCAAAGACTATCACAAAGGACTCTATTTAGTTGGCAGCTTTGGAATAGGAAAGACCTATCTTTTAGGAGCGACTGCCAGAGAACTAGCCATTAAAGGCTTTACAACTACACTTGTCCATTTTCCAACTTTTGCTGTTGAAATGAAACAAGCGATTGGAAAAGATCAAGTCGCAGAAAAACTAGATGCGGTCAAACGTTCACCCATTTTAATGATGGATGACATTGGCGCCGATGCAATGAGTAGTTGGATCAGAGATGAAGTCTTTGGTGTGATTTTGCAATATCGAATGCAAGAGCAACTGCCAACCTTTTTCTCTTCCAATTTTACAATGAATGAATTGGAACAACATCTTGCTGTGACACAGCGTGGAGATGAAGAACCATTGAAAGCCAAACGAATCATGGAACGAATCCGTTACTTGACGAAAGAAATTGAAATGACTGGACGCAATCGGAGAAATGGCTAACGAAAAGAGAAAGCATAGAAGTCATAATTGTAGCCTTAGTAGGCTTAGAAGATGTGATCGAGAAAGCCTTTTGCTGAATGAGTTATTGCCCTATTTCCTGCCTATTGCTTTGATGGGTAGGAAAATAAGCAATGCAAACAATTAATTGAGAGAAGTCTGCAAATAATTCTCTTTTCAATGACTCTCGATGTTCACTTAGTTATTCAAGAAACTCATAATTTGAGATGAAAGTGTATCTGAATTCATACTTAACGCCACTTTTTTTGATCGTAACAAGCTACAAAAGTGGTGTCATACTGGATAGAGTGATGATTACAGAGAAGCTTATGCCTGATCAATAGTCATCATGGTAACGAAAAAAGACAACCATAAATTTCTGATGAACAAGTATCAAAAACAAAATTGAACGACTAAAAACAGAATGTATTGATTATCGTCAACTAAATAAAAAGTCAAAGAACGATCATCAATTGAAGTAATGTAAATAATTAGCCGGAGGATAAAGATATGAAAGTGATTTTTTCTTGTTTGTTGGCGACAGGGTTACTTTTTTCGCTAACAGGTTGTGGTAATGGAGATAAAAATGAGGCATCGATCGATTCGATTAGTGCGGAAACAACGACTAAAGCGAAGGATTCTTCTAACGAAGGACAAAGTATTTTTAAGGGTGAAATTGAAAGTATTGATGACTCAGTCGATGATACCATTCAAATCAAAGTGGTCAATGTAGATGAAATCGAAGACCCCGAGAATATTGGAACCTCTTTTGATAATGATGGTGTAACACTAAATGTTTCGAATGATCAATTAGTCGGAGGTAAGGAATCTTTTCAAAAAGGTGACGAGATAAAGTTTACTTTAAAAGAAAAACCAATTATGACAATGTCAATCCCTCCGCAAATTCCTGGTAATTCGATCGTTGAGGTAAGAGTTATTGAATAGTCAGTGTTAAACGTTTCGTAAAAGCAAATAGCTCATCAGGAGATTTGAAATTTTTCTTTTTCAAATCTCCTTCATTTATAGGGAAAATGTTATAATGAGGGGGAAGGAGTGAAGGTATGAACCACTTAGATTTATCGAAACGCTTAGCATTAGTGGGAGAACATGTCCCAACAGGAGCGTTTTTAGCAGATATTGGCTCTGACCACGCTTACTTGCCAGTTGCATTAATGTTAAAGGATAAAATTGAATTTGCTGTAGCTGGCGAAGTGGTGAAAGGCCCTTATGAGTCAGCAAAAAAACAAGTACAGAAAAATGGTTTAGAAAAGCGGATCGTTGTTCGTTTAGCTAACGGATTAGATGCGATTGAGCCAACAGATCAAATCAATGCGATCACGATTGCTGGTATGGGTGGGGCTTTGATTCGAGATATTTTAGAAGCAGGCGCCAAACAACATCGTTTAACAGGGAAGGAGCGTTTGATTCTCCAACCAAATATTGGCGAGCAAGCAGTGAGGAAATGGTTGCAAGACAATCACTATCAAATTATTGCAGAAGAGATTTTAGAGGAAAACAAAAAAATCTATGAAATCATTGTAGCTGAAAAAACATCGACGAAGCATATCTATAATGAGGAAGAGATTCTGTTTGGTCCATTTTTATTGCAAGGAAAAACAGTGGTCTTCCAAAAGAAATGGCAAAGAGAATTAAAACAAAGACAAGCGATTTTAAAACAATTGGCACAAGCACAGAACCAAGAAGAACGTGTTGAAGCGATAAAAAAAGAAATTCAGATGATCGAGGAGGTTTTAGCTTAATGGCGATCAACGGTAATGAATTTATTCGCAAATTTGAAGAATATTGTCCTCAATGGTTGGCTGAAGAAGGAGATCCTGTGGGGCTACACTTCGGAACATTAAATAAACCGATTCAACGCATAATGATGACGTTAGATGTTCGTCCAGAAGTTGTGCAAGAAGCCATCGAAAAAAAGATTGATTTGTTAATCGCTAAACATCCTCCCATTTTTCGACCAATTAAACGATTAACAACGGATCATCCACAAGAAAAAATGTATGCTGATTTATTAAAACATGATATTGCTGTCTATGCAGCACATACCAATATGGATATTATCGAGGATGGATTGAATGATTGGTTTTGTGAAGCGTTAGGAATCAACGTCGAAAATTATTTGTTAAAGACACATACAAGGCATTACAAAAAACTAGCTGTTTATGTACCGGTTGAAGACGCTGACAAATTACGTAAGGCTTTAGCTGAGGCTGGTGCGGGTGAACAAGGTCATTACGATCATACAAGTTTTACCAGTATTGGCGAAGGTCGTTTTCGACCGAATGAACAGGCACATCCCGCAATTGGTAAAAATGGCCAACTAGAAAAGGTAGAAGAAGCTAAAGTGGAAGTGATTTTTCCTGAAGACCGTGAGGAAAAAGTGTTATCAGCTATGTATCGTGTCCATCCTTATGAAGAAGTAGCATTTGATTTGTTTTCAATTGACGAACCGACTCAAACCTGGGGGATCGGTCGAATCGGAGAATTACCAGAAGCGCTTGATTTAGATACCTTTGTATCTAAAGTAAAAGAAGTCTTCCAATTAGAAGGGCTACGAGTTGTTCGTCCAACTCATACAAAGAGCACTGTTAAAAGAATCGCCATTTGTGGTGGTAGTGGCGAAAAGTTCTATCCTTATGCATTAGCTCAAAAAGCGGATGTTTATATTACTGGAGATATCTATTACCACACAGCTCAAGATATGCAAAGTGCAGGCTTGATTGCGATTGATCCAGGTCATTATATTGAATCTTTATGTAAAGAAAAGTTTGTCGAAAAATTTGAGAAATGGAAACAAGAAGAAAATTGGACCGTTGATTTCTTTGTTTCAGAAACGGATACGAACCCATTTCAATTTAACTAAAGGAGAGCTGTTGTATGTACGAAAATCTTTTACCACGTTTTTTACGCTATGTTAAGACTGAAACCAGATCTGATGAAAGTAGTCAAACGACTCCTTCGACACAAACACAAGTCGCTTTTGCGCAAGTCTTAAAAAAGGAATTAGAAGATTTAGGACTAACCAATGTATTTTACAATGAAGAAAATGGATTTGTTATAGGAACATTGCCAAGTAACATTGAAAAGAAAGTTCGCTCGATCGGTTTCATTGCCCACATGGATACCGCAGATTTCAATGCAGTCAATGTTAATCCACAAATCATTGAGAACTACGATGGGGAATCAACGATTGTTCTAGATAGTGAAGAACATTATACATTAAATACCAAAGACTTCCCTAATTTGAAAAACTACGAAGGACACACATTGATCACAACTGATGGCAGTACGTTGTTAGGTGCGGACGATAAAGCTGGGATCGCTGAAATTATGACCGCAATGGAAATTCTGCTGAAAAACCCAACTATCCCTCATGGTGAGATTAAAGTAGCTTTTGGACCAGATGAAGAGATTGGGGTAGGAGCAGATAAATTTGATGTCCAGCAGTTTGATGTTGATTTTGCCTATACCGTTGATGGTGGACCTTTAGGCGAATTGCAATATGAAACATTCAGCGCAGCTCAGGCTAATATTTCAATTCAAGGAAAAAATGTCCATCCTGGTACAGCCAAAGATACGATGATCAATGCATTACAATTAGCGATAGACTTCCATAATCAACTACCAGCAGATGAAGTCCCGGAAAAAACGACAGGTTATGAAGGGTTCTTCCATTTGATGGGATTAAATGGAAATGTCGAAGAAGCAACTATGAGTTATATTATCCGTGACCACGATCGAGAAAAATTTGAAGCACGGAAAGCGAAAATTACTGAAATCCAAGAAAAACTAAATAGTCGCTTCGATCAGACACGCGTGAAAGTTGATATGTATGATCAGTACTATAATATGCGAGAAATTATTGAAAAAGATATGAGCATTGTTGAATTAGCAAAACAAGCGATGATCGATTTAGAAATCGAGCCTGTGATTGAACCAGTACGAGGTGGAACAGATGGATCAAAAATTTCTTATCTAGGCATTCCAACGCCTAATTTGTTCGCAGGTGGCGAAAATATGCACGGCCGATTTGAGTTTGTTTCTCTTCAAGTGATGGAAAAAGCAACAGATGTGATTGTAAAAATTGCAGAATTGAATACAAACGTATAAAATCAAATAGGAACGTGGATGGATCAAGTAAGTGAACGAAGTGGATCTATCCTTTTAGCTGGGGGTGGGCGTATTCCAACAATGGAACGTCTGACCCCTTGGTTTTTGTGTAAAAATGGGAGGAAGAAAGAAATGGAAAAATTGCTAGTTTTTTATAATCAAAGCTCAGGACAAGATGAAGGTGAAAAATTAGCAAGCTGGTTTAAAGAATATGCCTTAAAGAAACGACCAGAACTAATCATCAATCTAACGGAAACAGGTCCTTCGATCAAGCATGAGACATTAGTCAAAAAAGCTGAAGAAACGTACGCAGATACCTTAATCGTAATCGGAGGCGATGGTACGATCCATCATATTGTACAGGCTTTTCAAGATAAACTTGAGCATTATCAAGTAGGACTACTACCAGGAGGAACAGTCAATAATTTAGCCCGTGTTCTCGGTATTCCATTAGAAAAGGAAAAAGCTGCAGACATTATCTTAGAGGGACAAATCCGTCAAATCGATTATGGAAAAGTCAATGATGAAGTCATTATCTCAACTTTAACGATCGGTATACTGGCAGATACAGCTGTTTGGATCAGTCAAAAAGAAAAGCAAAAATATGGTTCTTGGATTTTTATCAAACGGTTCATCAAGTTATTATTAAAAAAGAGAAAGTATCATTTAGATATCAAAACAGAAAAAGAACATTGGCGAGGAAAAACACAATTATTGACAGTCACAATGTCTAACTCAGTAGGTGGTTATACGAATTTTGATGATTCAGCTTCACCCGATGATGGTATGTTTCATGTCACAATCATCCCATCTTTAGATATTTTTCGATTTGTTTTTTATTTGCCTCGTTTAATCAAAGGAAAAATTTACTCTGTCCCAGGTATCAATTATTTGACTGCTAGTCAGATCAATATCCAAGCACGGGAAAAATCAGTTGGCACTCGTACAGATGGTGATACGACAGATAATCTGCCTATCGAATTAGTCGTAGTCAAAAAAGGGTTGTCGGTCTTTGCTCCTAAAGAAGAGCAAAAATGATGTGCTAGAGGTGGAGGAAAACACGTATGGAAGCTTTACTACACAATCCTTTGTGGTTTTATTTAGTGATTGTCAATTTATATTTATTTTGTTTGATGGGTTACGATAAGTATCAAGCAAAAAAAGGCGGTTGGCGCGTTCCAGAAAATAATTTGATTTTTGTTAGTTTATTAGGCGGTGGAATTGGGGGATTGATTTCTCGTAAAGTATTCCATCATAAAACGAGAAAAAAGAAATTTACAGTAGGATTTGTACTAGGTGTATTGGTGGATTTACTGTTGATTTATTTTTTTCATTAAGGAGTAGTTGATGGCGACAAAAGGTGCAAAAACGAAAATAGCGTTAAATCTATTCTTATTGATTGGAATTTTTGCCATTATTTATTATTTGATCAACCAATCTTTTGCAGATATTTTCGCTGAATTGTTGTCTACAAGTTTTATCGTTCTGGTAGCGGCATTCTTGTTAGGAACGATCTACCAGGTGGCAGAAGGTCGTTCAATCAAAGAGATTGCCCAGCCGTTCGAACCAACATTTTCCACTTGGGATGGTTTTTGGACGTCTTGCTATATTGCATTTTATCGAATCGTTTCATTTGGAACAGGCACTTTGATTTCAGAAATTTATTTTTATAATAAAAAAGGAATGAAATACTCACAAGGTGCAGGTGTCACTGCGTTGCATATGATTATGTATAAATTAGCCGTGATTACCTATGCGATCATTGGTTTGATCATCCAGTTCTCTTTATTTTATTCCAAAGGACCAAACATGATTTGGTTCATTATTGCTGGCATTATTTTAACTGGGCTGATCATTGCCTTTTTATTGATGGTCTCAATGAGTCTGAATCTACAAATTTTCTTTGTGAGTATCTCAAACAAACTGTTTCGAAGTGAACGCATCAGAAGTTGGGTAGATACATGTAATACACAAATCTATTCGTTGAGAGAAACTGTCCAGACAATTGTCAAAGATCGAACAGCTCTGTTACGCATCTATTTTTGGAATATGGTCAAACTTATTTTTTGGTATATCATGCCCTATCTCTTTTTGGTTGAAAACCATCCCACGATCGACTTTCTCTTGACCTTTTCATTTATCAGTTTTGCGGTAGTTTTATCTGGTGTCATCCCTACCCCAGCTGGAATCGGTTCATTTGAATTTGTCTATCTGTTGTTATTCAGACCACTTGTGGGAACCGTAGATGCTGTTTCTTCTTTATTACTGTATCGGTTTAGCTCATTTATCTTACCTTTTATTTATGGGTTATGTTACGTGATTGCTGATCGTCGAAAGGTAATCAAACAAGAGATCCAAGATGTTAAAAACAATAAAAAATAATCAAATTGACCATTACAGCAATTGTATTGAGTCTTATTATTAGATCCAAAACACAACAGTAAGTCCATCCAAGAGGTCTCTGTTGTGTTTTTTTTGTCATTTGTTTTCGATAAAATAAGTAAGGTTATCTTTTGACCAAGACTGACCAAAGAGGTATAATGATTATTGGAACGAGATGTATCATATTGAATATTGAAATTTTATATTCAGGAGGTAAGTAAAATGAACATTGAAAAAATGACAACCACGCTTCAAGAAGCGATCGCTGAAGCGCAACAAATTGCTGTCACAAGAAAACATCAAGAAATTGATATTGCGCATTTGTGGAAGATTTTTTTACAACCAAACCATTTTGGGCGCAATCTATACACTGATGCGGGAATGGATGTTGATACGTTTGAAAAGGAAGTAGATCGTGTATTAGATGAATATCCCACAGTTTCAGGAGGAAACGTCCAATATGGTCAGAATCTAAGTCAAAATCTATTCCGTTTATTGAATGAAGCTGACCAGTTAAGAGAAAGTTTTGGCGATGAATTTCTTTCAACAGAGATCGTAATTTTAGCCTTAATGAAATTGAAAAATTATCCATTGACGGTTTATTTGACCAAAAATGGTTTATCAGAAAAAGAGTTACGTAAAAATATCGAAGACATGAGAGGAGGAGAAAAGGTGACATCTAAAAATCAAGAAGAACAATACAAAGCATTAGAAAAATACGGCGTTGATCTTGTTCAACAAGTCAGAAGCGGGAAAATGGATCCAATCATTGGACGTGATGAAGAAATTCGGGATGTTATCCGTATCTTATCTCGTAAAACCAAGAATAATCCAGTATTGATTGGTGAACCTGGTGTCGGTAAAACAGCAATTGTAGAAGGGTTAGCACAACGTATCGTACGAAAAGACGTGCCAGAAAACTTGAAAGATAAAACGATCTTTTCATTAGACATGGGGGCATTGATTGCTGGTGCTAAATTCCGTGGTGAATTTGAGGAACGATTAAAAGCTGTGCTGAAAGAAGTCAAGAAAAGTGATGGACGAATCATCTTATTTATTGATGAAATCCATAATATCGTTGGTGCAGGGAAAACTGAAGGCAGCATGGATGCTGGAAATCTGTTAAAACCAATGCTTGCTCGTGGTGAATTGCATTTGATTGGGGCAACGACATTAGATGAATATCGTCAATATATGGAAAAAGATAAAGCATTAGAACGACGTTTCCAAAAAGTCTTAGTCAAAGAACCGACAGTAGAAGATACTATCAGTATCTTACGAGGATTGAAAGAACGTTTTGAGATTCATCATGGAGTCAACATTCATGATAATGCATTAGTCGCTGCTGCAACTTTATCTGACCGTTATATCACTGACCGCTTTTTACCAGATAAAGCAATTGATTTGATCGATGAAGCAAGTGCAACGATCCGAGTAGAAATGAACTCTATGCCGACTGAGCTAGACCAAGTGACTCGTCGCTTGATGCAATTAGAGATCGAAGAAGCAGCATTGAAAAAAGAATCAGACGATGCAAGTAAAAAACGTTTGAAAAATCTACAAGAAGAGTTAGCTGATCTTCGAGAAGAAGCAAACTCGATGAAAATGCAATGGGAAACAGAAAAACAAGAAGTCAATAGCGTTTCTTCTAAACGTGCGGAAATCGATAAAGCCAAACATGAATTAGAAGATGCAGAAAACAACTATGATTTAGAACGGGCTGCCGTCCTAAGACATGGAACGATTCCTCAATTAGAAAAAGAATTAAAGGAATTGGAAGCAAAAGCTAAAGACAGTGAAATCAAAATGGTTCAAGAATCAGTCACTGAAAACGAAATTGCGCAAGTGGTTGGACGTTTAACTGGTATCCCAGTCACAAAATTAGTGGAAGGGGAACGAGAAAAACTAATCAAGCTCAACGAAACATTGCATAAACGTGTGATTGGACAAGATGAAGCAGTAGATGCAGTCAGTGATGCGGTCATTCGCTCTCGAGCAGGATTGCAAGATCCAAACCGCCCACTAGGTTCTTTCTTATTCTTAGGACCAACCGGAGTTGGGAAAACAGAATTAGCGAAAGCTTTAGCAGAAAACTTATTTGATTCTGAAGAACACATGGTGCGGATCGATATGAGTGAGTATATGGAGAAACATGCCGTATCTCGTTTGGTTGGGGCTCCTCCAGGCTATGTTGGCTATGAAGAAGGCGGACAATTGACGGAAGCCGTTCGCAGAAATCCTTATACGATCGTTTTACTCGATGAAATCGAAAAAGCCCATCCAGATGTCTTCAATATCTTGTTACAAGTATTAGATGATGGACGGTTAACTGATTCTAAAGGACGTGTGGTTGACTTCAAAAATACCGTTCTTATCATGACCAGCAACATTGGTTCTCAACTGTTATTAGAAGGAGTGTCAGCAGATGGCACTATCCCTGAAGAAGTGGAAGAACAAGTAAGAACGATCCTTCGAGGTCATTTCAAACCAGAATTCTTAAATCGAATCGATGATACGATTTTATTCACACCATTAAGTCTTGAAAATGTGAAAGGAATCGTTGATAAAATGGTGGCACAATTGGCAAAACGATTGGATTATCAAGAAATTCATCTAACAATCAGCGACGAAGCCAAAACATGGATCGCTGAAAATGCCTACGAACCAGCATACGGGGCTCGACCATTGAAACGCTTTATTACGAAAGAAGTAGAAACACCATTAGCCAAAGAAATCGTAGCAGGACACATCTTACCAAAATCTAAAGTAACGATTACCTTGCTAGCAGAGAAACTTCATTTCCAAACGGAAGAACTTGAAGACACGGAAGAGTAAAGAAACGTTTAAATTTCGCAAGAAAACGGGTGTTGGCAAACAGTAGAATCGATCAAATGTTTAGTTGAGCCACACACCATCTCAGCTTTTAAATAAAAAAACAATAAAGTTAGGTTAACCACCTAGCTTTATTGTTTTTTTGTAATTTGGTCATAATTCTGAAAAAATCATTCATAAAATAAGTTGATCTCAATCGTTATCTCCAAGTTCATCTACTCATAAGGTAATGTTTTTATTCCCCATATAAATAGGAATGGTCAGGTAAATATCTTCTTTGGTTCCCATCATTTCAACCCTTGTCACTAAGTACAATTTTCATTGGGAATGGTAACAAAATCACCGTAAGGGTTGATGATAAGAAATAAGTGGGTGAGACAAAATGAGATGCCACCTAACCATTGACGTTTTCACGCACAATTTTTAGGAAGCATCTCACTTTTGTCACAATTCTTTAATGTGATATTTTTTTTGCTCTATTTCAAAATTTTCAACCGATAATTTTCAAAATAATCACGATTGTTTCTTCCTTGGGTCCAAGCAAAGATTCCCATGACCAATGCACCAATCGTATTTGTGAATAAATCACCCATCGTGTCCATCAAAGCAGCTCGTCCGACAAATAAAGTGCCATCTGAAGCGGCAAAACGTTGGAGATTCATTCCTAAGAATTGATCACAGAGAAATTCCCAAAATTCCCAGAACACGCCACAGAGGCCAGCAAAGGCAAAACCAAACAGTAAAAACAACCATGGACTAGTCTTCGCAATTGGTGCATCTTTCAATAATAAGCCGATCAATCCGTAACCTAGGGCAGTCAATACCATAGGACTAACGGCGTGTAAAATTTTATCCCAGAATGAAATGATACTGATCAAATGCATACCGGTACCTAAGAAAACGGAAATAAACAAGAAAAACCAATAAAATAAAACAATGGCATCTGGAACGTATAATTTTGCGATCTTTCTAACGATCTGAGGGAGAAAAATCAATAGAATCCCAGCTAAAGATTCGATGATGAAAGTAACTCCCTGAGTAGTTGAATATTTTTTAGTAATAAATTCATAAAGGTTATAACAAACCACAAACACACCAAAAGCAACAAGTGCAAGTTGGATTTTTTTCATTGTCTTATTCATGGCTCAAACCTCCATCTAAGTAAGTCTTTACTTGACTGAGTAACGCTTCTTCACTAGTTACGAGAGCGCCATTTAGCTTGATTAACCCAATTGTATAAAGATTTAAATAATGGAATTGGTTTTCAGCTACTTCTTGTAAAGCAGCAATTTTTTGCGGGTGGGTACCGCCTTGTTGCCGACTATCTGTATACAATCCAATGACAGGAATCCCTTTAGCATAGGCAACACCAATTTCGGATGCAACACCAGGATCAATGGTCAAACCATCTAATAGTGCAATCATCAAATCACTTTCCAACACCTTTTCTGTATCGGCTAAAGCAATCATCTGACTATCAGCATAGGCTGTTTTATCATTGATCGCTTCGTTTTCTTGCGGAAGATAAATGGTTAATTCATTGGAAAGACTCCTGATTTCTTCTACAAGTTTCGCATTATATAATAAGTCACTTTTCGCAAAAAGTGGGGCAGCAAAATAAATATTCATTTTCATCGTCCTTTTCTTAGAAATAGTCACTGAAATAAGCTTCCATATTTGGAAGAATCAATTCAAGTGTTTTAAGTGTTTCATCATCTGTTTTGATTCGTTCGATCCTTGCAAGATAAGAAGGGCGACGATAATTCATCATCAAACAACTTAATGTTTGAATGGACAACTGGACCGATTGTCCGACAGGTTCGTCCACGACATCCAATTGTCCGTCTTCGTTCCAGACCAACCCAAAAACACCATTGTTCCATGAGGCAATAGGGTCCTCGACAACAAAGTGGAAAGGTTTCGCAGTAGAAACGAAGGGGAATTGCTTCAGAAACTCTTTGACATCTACGATTCTCGCCATGTAATAAGGCTCGATCTGTTCTTTTATTTGACTATCTTCGATCAAGAAAGCCAGTGGTTCATTTTTATAGATATCACCGTGAACCCAGTAAACCATTGAAAAGTGTGCTGAAATAAAATTCCATAGACCATTCCGAGCTTCTTGGTTCAAGTAAAACATTTCTTTAACATGAAAAATTTCTTCAGCGACCCAATAAAATAAAACACCAATTGGTTCATGCTCTTTCGTATAGTAGATCGCAGCTGTCCGTTCCTCTTTATTTTCAAAGCGCCAATATTCTTCCCAATGAAATTGGCTACGAAACAAAGCACCGTGATTTTGAGCCGCAAATTTCTGATACACTCGGTAAACATCTGGATGATCTACTGGTAATCGTTCAACCATTCCATCCACAGGAACATTCTTCGGTAATTGGGTATCACGAATTTTAAATGTCAACTTATCAGACATGATTTCCCAACCCTTGCGTCGATAATAAGGCACGCTATAGGGATAAAGATAAGAGATCCATTGTTTGTTTTTACGCATATTATCTAACGCAACCAAGATCAAATCTTGCATCAATCCATGATTTGCATATTCAGGATACGTTCCGACACCGGTAACGCCACCCATTTTGTATGGTTTACCGTGGATGTTGACTTCACATGGATAGATCGCAATTTGAGAAATCAATTTGTTATGGTGGAACCAGCCAAATACTTCCGATAGTTCCAAAATTGGGCGCTTGGAGCGAATAAATGCCCCTTTGCTTTCAAAACCACTTTCTTCGATGTCTGCTTCTGTTACTTGAAAGACATAAGACAATAACTCATTGAATTGATCAACATCTTTTTCAGTAACAGGTTTTAATTCAAGATTTTCTCTGAAATCTTTTTCATCCATTCTTTCATCTCCAATTATTTACTTGTTATTAGTATAGCAAATTTTCATAAAAAAAACTTCTAAAGCTGACTAGGTAAAAAGTCTTTAAATTCATGCTTTTCATTGATATAATGAGAGGTGCTGATTAAACGAAAAGAGGAGACGCTATGGATATAAAAAAAATGAAACAACGACAAGAGCAAATTCGAAATTTTTCGATCATTGCTCATATCGACCATGGAAAATCAACGCTGGCCGATCGTATTCTGGAAAAGACGAACACTGTGACGTCTCGTGAAATGCAGGATCAGCTATTAGACTCAATGGATCTAGAGCGTGAACGTGGAATCACGATTAAATTAAATGCTGTCGAATTGAATTATACAGCCAAAAATGGCGAAACCTATATCTTCCATCTAATCGACACCCCTGGGCACGTCGATTTCACTTATGAAGTATCAAGGAGTTTAGCAGCCTGTGAAGGTGCGGTATTAGTAGTTGATGCGGCACAGGGAATCGAGGCTCAAACATTAGCAAATGTTTACTTAGCTTTGGATAATGATCTGGAAATTTTGCCAGTCATCAATAAAATCGATCTTCCAGCTGCTGATCCAGAACGTGTACGTCAAGAAATCGAAGATGTTATCGGAATCGATGCCAGTGAGGCAGTCCTGGCTAGTGCTAAAGCAGGAATTGGGATTGAAGAAATACTTGAACAAATCGTTGAATATGTACCAGCCCCATCTGGCGAGCTGGATGCCCCTTTGAAAGCATTGATCTTTGATTCCGTGTACGATAGTTATCGAGGAGTCGTTCTGAATGTTCGAATCACAGACGGCATGGTCAAACCAGGCGATAAAATCAAATTGATGAGTAACGGCAAAACATTTGATGTGACAGAAGTGGGAGTCTTTTCACCAAAAGCTGTTGCTAGAGATTTCTTAATGGTCGGTGATGTAGGGTATATCACGGCAAGCATCAAAACAGTCCAAGACACACGAGTAGGGGACACAGTGACGCTGGCAGATAATCCAGCAGAAGAAGCGCTACCTGGATATCGTAAAATGAATCCAATGGTTTACTGTGGGTTATACCCAATTGATACTTCCCGCTACAATGATCTGCGCGAAGCACTTGAAAAATTACAACTAAACGACGCAGCACTACAGTTTGAACCTGAAACCTCACAAGCCCTTGGCTTTGGCTTCCGTTGTGGATTCTTAGGTTTATTACACATGGATGTAGTCCAAGAACGTTTGGAACGTGAGTTCAACTTAGAGTTGATCACAACCGCACCTTCTGTAATCTATCATGTGAATAAAACAGATGGGTCTATGACAGTCGTCGATAATCCAGCAGATTTTCCAGAACCAGTAACGATCCAAGATGTTGAAGAACCTTTTGTCAAGGCACAGATCATGGTTCCAAATGACTTCGTTGGTGCAGTGATGGAACTATCCCAAAGAAAACGTGGAGAATTCATCACAATGGATTATTTAGATGATTATCGAGTGAATGTCGTTTATAATATTCCGCTTTCTGAAATCGTTTTTGACTTTTTCGATAAACTAAAATCCAGTACGAAAGGTTATGCTTCCTTGGATTATGAAATGTCTGGTTATCAAAAGAGCAAGTTAGTAAAAATGGATATTTTATTAAATGGAGAAAAAGTCGATGCGTTAAGTTTCATCGTTCACCGAGACTTTGCTTACGAACGAGGAAAAGCAATCGTTGAAAAACTGAAAAAACTAATTCCACGTCAACAATTTGAAGTGCCGATCCAAGCAGCTATCGGACAAAAAATCGTTGCTCGTTCAGATATCAAAGCATTACGTAAAAACGTCTTAGCAAAATGTTATGGTGGAGATGTCTCACGTAAACGTAAACTTCTTGAAAAACAAAAAGAAGGAAAGAAACGAATGAAACAAATCGGTAGCGTCGAAGTCCCACAAGAAGCCTTCATGGCTGTTCTGAAAATGGATGAGGACGAACCGAAGAAATAGCAAAGGGTCTAGCCATTGAGCTAGACCTTTTTTATCTGTTTTTCCCACGGTTTTCCCAGGCTCTTTGTCAAATGATGTTGGTAAAGAGAAATCTTAGAATAATTTGGGCAGAAAGAAGAAAAACTTCTTTCTGTTCTTTTTATTTGGTTAAAATAGTTTTACCGTGTCGAATCATGATCCGTCGTTTGAAATGATAAAAATTTCGAAACCCATAAGCATTGCTTTTAATACTTTAATATGGTTGTTTAAACATTCGAGTGGTCCGTTTGAATAACTGTAGCGGAGGGCGTTTTGGATCTGCGGCAGAAACTTTTTAAATGTTCGCAAAGTTGTCGCATAAGTTTCAGGTAGCCGGCTGACTTCTCTGGATAAACAGTCCTCAAATAGTGAATGATCTCTTTTCTTTTTAAGATTGATGACATCTACTCAGAGCTACTTGAAAGAGTAGCTCTTTTTAGTTGCTTTTGATTAATCTATTTTATAAAAAATAGATTGTATTTCTATTCTGCCATTTTTGGTTAAATATAATGTTTTTTATTATTAGGTAATATTTTTTATATTAGATATAACAAAAACAAATAAAAAAACTTAATTTAATAGATTATAATTATAATGTGCTACAAGATATTACATGTTGTATTCGCATTATTCAGGTTAAACTATGTAGCACAAAATAAATTTCGTAGTAACTACGATCAACCTCACAAAGATCTCCTGTATTTTACTGCGATTTATTATCTATGAGACTACTCATAAGAGTAGTCTTTACATAAAAAACTAATAAAGAAGGTATCACTATGTATTATGTAGAAGTACAAACACGAGGAGTAAAAAACAAACAATATGTCAAAAGTGTAATCAATAATTATCCACTATTAGGATCATGGAAAGAGGCTGAACCATTTTCAAAAGAATGTGCATTGCAAATAAAATCAGTTTTAGAACAAGAACTAATTTGTGGAAAAGCAATAGTCAATATAGTAGAAAAGTAAAATTTATTAAAGTTTTAAGTAAATGATGTAATATTGTAATTAGTGGCGTTAGTCGTTTATTTTCAATTTTTTCATCCTTTAATTAATCATTCTAAATATTTACTCCAAATTTTGTATTAAAAAGTGTATCAAGCAGTTATCCTTGTGTTACCATTGCATCCGTGTTATAGTAATTAAGTAATCTAATTTGAAACGTAATCTGAGCGATATATTCACACTATAAAAACTCCTTTTACCAAGTAATATTAATTGCAACAAAATACGTATTATATACGTATTAGGAGGAAATATATATGAATAATGGTACAGTAAAATGGTTTAACTCAGATAAAGGTTTTGGATTTATCACTGGTGAAGATGGAAATGACGTATTTGCACACTTCTCAGCTATCCAAGGCGATGGATTCAAAACATTAGATGAAGGTCAAGCTGTTTCATATGATATTGAAGAAGGACAACGTGGTCCTCAAGCGGTAAATATCGTAAAATAATATTGAACTTTAACCACCTCGATTGAGGTGGTTTTTTTATATAATGGCTCATAACCGTCCGGTCGTATCCTCGATTCCTACTGGGTAAAAAATATTCTATTAAAGAAAAAAATTCGCCATTTTTTCGCCCATTTATAAAATATCAATTATTATTATATGAGTATCAGCAAGTATTAAATAATAGGCTCTTGCTTAATATGAAAGTTGGTATAATAGGATTTATAATGATTTATAGATATTAGAAAAACTTTGTGAATAACACAATCTTATAGGAAGCCTTCATGGCTGTTCTGAAAATGGATGAGGATGAACCGAAGAAATAGCAAAGGGTCTAGCCATTGAGCTAGACCCTTTTTTATCTGTTTTTCTCACGGTTTTCCCACATGGGAAAGGGAAGGATCAAAAGGCATTATCCTGTAGCATTTTTTCAAAAATATCAAATGAATAAATGTTTTTTCAATAAAATCACAAAAATAGAATAGGGTATATAGGAGGAAAGAATAAGGAGAGCGATCTTTTCGAGATGAGGATGAATCGAAGAAATAGTAGTGTTTGTTTGAAAATAGTGTAAAAATTAGATCATGTTTACATAGATTTGCCACCGGTGTTTTTTTGGTGGCAAACCTCAAGCGTTCTTTCTAAGTTCAACCGTTTCATTTTTAAAAAAGAAAAATGTTTAACCATTGATTTTTACCTTAGATGAACCACTAAAGCATTAATTAGACATAGTAAGGCAGGCAACAATTCTGTGCAAGGTATGATTGTATGTACCTAACCAAAGAAGAGAAAAGTAGGTGAGGTAGCTGAATAAAACGGATGTCCCACTTAAGAAGAAACGTCCAAGTTATTCTCTAGGTGATGAGATGATAGGGAAGCTCGAATGACTTTATGAACAGGATAAAAAAAACTGAATAAGCGTATCTATCCTTCTGATACATTAACGAAAATTATTAATGATGTGATATGAAGTAAAAAAAGCTTTTGAAAATTGAAAACAGCAGTAAGGGGAGGAGACACAACAGGCATTTATTTAGGAAAAAGATAATCAACTAGTGATTATCTTTTAGAAAGTTACCAATTAATTTGAGGACACTGCTAGAAAATAAGATAAGAGCAAATCCCAAAATATTTATGAAAAGGTTGAAATCAAAAAAAATAGCATTAAGTATAACAAGAATCATTCCGGTGTATACCAATATATTAGTGTTAAGTTTGCTGAGAAGTGTCATGTTTTTTCCTCCCTATCACTTTAAAAAAAGTGTGTCTCTTATTAAATTTATAGTCAATGCTCAGTGAGTAATGTAATTAAATAATCGATAGAAATAGGGGAATAAGAATCAAAATTGAAAGACGGATTTTATAAAAGTGCATACAGAATTGGGGGATTGGTAGCAGATTTTCCAACTAAAAATTCTAAACAACACAGAAAGTAAAAGTTGGTGATAAGAGTCGCTGTATTCCAAGAAAAGATTTCCCTTGGAATTTCTCATTTGTTGGTGAAGTAGAAAAAATAGATGCCTATTCTGTAATGGTAAAAATCATATCTACTCATGTAGAAGACGTTCATTTAGTTAATGTTTACAGAGGAAGAACGATTGTTCCTATGGAAATAATCGGGGTGTTAAAGACCTGAAAAAAATCAAAAGTTCGTTTGATATTATAAGAGATTTATTAGGAGGGTATGATCAGTCCTCTTGCAGATATAGTGACGTAGACTAGCAAAAAAATTATAAAAAAGCACTCATCCTTTAGTTGGTTGAGTGCTTTTTTTTGTTCATTAAGATATCCAACTAGACCATCAAGATTCTTTTCCACCGCTTCTGCCAATAAAAGCATCGTACCGATTTTGACATTTTTCCAATCATCGGAATTGTTCAAACGGGTTAGACTACTCGCTGTGATACCTGTTTTTTTACTGACTTGATAGTTGCTTTTGAAACCAAAGTCTTTTTTGTATTGATCAAACCAATTCATATTATCACCTACTTAATTTTATAATATAGATATCTTAACCTACTCATCACTAGCGCTGCTATCGAATGAAATAAGAGCAGGTTCACTATAATTTTCATAAATATTATAACAGATTGAGGAATAGTTATTCTCTTTTTCGAAAGAACTGATAGCCATTTAACGATTTCATGCTTTCCCTAATCCTTGAACTGAGCGATTACTATCATCACTACTCAATAAGAATAATAGACACGATTGCGCTGATATTTATATGGGGTTATGCCTACGATCTTTTTGAATACGGTTGAGAAATGGCTCTGGGTGCTAAATGATAGTTCTTCGGCAATTTGATTGATGGATTTGTTAGAAAATAATAAAAAGTACTTGGCCTTTTCAATTTTCTTCAAATGCATGAAATCTTTAAAATGCATCCCAACTTCTTTATAAAATAACCTTCCCACGTATTTTGAATCCCGATTTAAAACATCACAGATATCTTTTAAAGAAATAGCTTCATACAGATGATTTTCTACATAGTTAAGAACACATACGGTAACAGGGCTATAGGTTTTTTTAGGAATATTGGTTGGATGAGCCAAAAAGTCATGAATGGCTTGCTTAGCTAATGTTTCAAACTTATTGATATCACGAATTTCCTGTAAATATTCATAGTACTGAAACTGTCTGTTAAAAACTTTGCTTACCGGTACACCTTTTTCAACTTCCACTCGTGTAAGTAATGTAATGAGCGCACAATAAAAACATTTAAGTTGATCGCTTGTAAGGCTCTTATAGTAATATTTGATAAATAATTCAAGTGTTTTTATTGCAGCTAATTTATTGCGATCTTTTACATGAGAAAAGAGCAGCAACTCTAACTTATAGTATTCTTCAATATCGTAAAAAGTATTATAAGAGAATGTTTGTGATTGGTAAAATTCTTCTAGATTTAATTGCTTATCGTCGATTTTTTTTGGTGAATGATGATTTGCTAATATAAATAGATTTGTAAGGATTTGTCTGAATTCTTGTGTGGTATCCTCGGCTTCTTTTAAACCAAAATTTACCTCAGCCATGAGTAATGGGCCACAGGTAATCTGCATATAACCTGTCTCCGATGAACTGTCACTATATAAAAAAGTTCCATAGATTTCTCGTTTTATATTATACATTTGAATAGCAGAAAGCTGATTTTCTTCTGTTTTTAGTGTTTTTTCAACTACACTGACGGGAATGCCTAGTTTTTCTGTTATGGATATTAATGAAATAAGGATTGGCGACATACTAACACCTCCATTCAAAATATAAAACACTTTCTTAATAAAAGAAACACTTTTTTGGTATATCTATTCATAATCATTGTTTATACTATGGATGATTAAAGTACTTGATCAAAAAAACATTTATTTAAACATATTAGAATGGAGTATTGAGTAATGAAAAAATTCGAAGCGTTTTTAAACAATAATTTGTTGCCGCTTTCAGCAAAGATGCAAAACAATAATATCTTAGGAGCACTATCTGAAGGATTTATTCGAACAAGTCCAGCGACGATTGGCTCTGCGTTCATTTTAATTTTGGCAAATTTCCCGATTCCTGCTTGGCTTAAATGGTTACAGGATATGAACTTAGCACCTGGTCTAGCCGCTGTTAGTAATGCCTCTATTGGTCTAATGGGTTTATTTGCAGTTTATAATATTGCGTATGCATATGCGAATCGCTTAGGTGTCCATTCACAAAATGCAGGTCTAATTTCTCTCGCTTCATATTTTATTTTAATCCCTCAACAAGTTGTTACGCATGTCAATGATGGGGGAAAATGGGTGGAATCAACAGTCAATGCTGTGAAATTTGATTATTTAGGAGGACAAGGTATTTTCGTAGGAATGATCGTTGCAATTGGAATTACCAAATTGTATTCTATCTTGTCAAAGAAAAATTTTACGATCAAATTACCAGCATCAGTGCCACCAATGGTTTCTGATTCCTTAGCACCGACGTTTATTGTGACCACGATTTTCTTATTTGTATGTGCCATTCGGATTGCTTTTTCGTTTACTGATTTTGGAGATATCTTTACTTTTATTACAGAAATGATTAGTGCACCATTGAATAGTTTGATGGCTAATCCAGTATCAATGATTTTTATTCAAGTATTGATTGCTTTCTTGTGGTTCTTTGGTATCCATAATGCTGTGTTATCTGGACCACTTTCAGCTGTAACCTTAACAATGATGACTGCTAATATCGATGCTTATACCAATGGCAGCACGTTGCCTTTTGCCATGGCTTCTCTTGTGTATGGTGTTTGTGGAGCTGCAGGAAATGCGCTTGGTCTGGTTATTTGTTTATTCTTCTCTAAGTCAGCTCGCTATAAAGAAATGTTTAAGTTAGGTGCGTTGCCAACGATTTTTAATATTACCGAGCCGCTAAACTTTGGGATTCCGACAGTAATGAATCCAATCTTTTTCTTACCATTAGTTTTAAGCCCACTTGTTGCAGGTTTTGTTTCTTGGGGATTAATGAGTACGATTTTGCCAATTCCCTATAATCCTACGGCAGAAGCGATTCCTTGGACAACACCAGGATTTGTTAAGTTTTCATTGATTGGTAACTGGCAATTCCTGTTGATTTACATTATTATCACGGCAATTGTGGCATTGATTTGGTTCCCATTCGTTAAAGTCGCTGATATGAAAGAGCTACAGGAAGAAATGAAAAATAAATAAATTGTTAGGAGTAAATCCAGTGTTAGGAATTTCCTTATATCCAGAAAAAGCTTCATTTAATGAAATGAAAAACTATTTAGCTTTAGCAAAATCGTATGGCTTTCAACGTGTATTCTTGAGCTTGCTTCAAATTGATCGGAACAATGTCAGTGAGTCCATGGAAAAATATTTAAAAATAATCAAAGAAGCAAGAGAGCAAGAATTTGAAGTAGCCATTGATTTTATCCCACCAATATTTGATCTTTTAGGAGAGTCCTATAAAGACTTAACATTTTTAGCTGATTGGGGAATTAATTGTATTCGCTTAGATGCTGGTATGACAGGGAAAGAAGAAGCTGAAATGACTAAAAATCCTTATGGTATCAAGATTGAATTAAATATGAGCAATTATTCTCATTATCTTGATCAAATTTTGGATTATGGTCCGAATCGAAAGCAGCTTACTGGTTGCCATAATTTTTTCCCACAGCAATATACAGGGCTATCCAGAGAGCAGTTTAAGCAGTATTCAATAAAATTCTGTCAAAGTTATTTAACAACAGCAGCATTTGTTACTTCTCAGTCCGGGGAACATGGTCCTTGGCCATTACAAGAGGGGCTTTGTACCTTAGAGGAACATCGTCACCTACCAATAGGAATACAAGTGAGGGATCTTTTACAAAGTGGTCTAATAGATGATGTCCTGATTGGTACGATGTTTGCCTCAGAAGAAGAATTACGTCAAGTCAGTGAAGCTGCCAAAGATTCAATGAAAAAAATAGATATCACCTTAGTGGAAGATATTACTGCATTCGAACGACAGCTCTTATTTGACTACACGCATAACTATCGAGGAGACTCTTCGGATTATATGATTCGTTCAACTAGGCTTCGCGCTAAGATTGTAGATAAACCATTGCCTAGCAATCACCCAGTTCAGATAATCAAAAAAGGGGATATTCTCATTTTAAATGAGGCTTATGGGCAATATAAAGGTGAAGTTCAAATTGCTTTGAAAGATCGCCCTGGTGATAAAAAAATCAATCTTGTGGGGCATATTCCGGAAGATCGGTTATTTGAGATGAAAAACATACAACGCTTTGAAGATTTTAGATTTTGTGAGGTGAACAAACAGTATGACTAGCTATTACTTAGGTGTCGATATCGGGGGGACCTTTATTAAATTAGGGATAGTTGATTCTACAGGACAGATAATAAAAAAAGAAAAAATCACTAGTACAAATGATATGACACAAATTTTGACCGATTTGAAAAATTATTTAAACGAGCAACAACAGTATTTAGATATTTCTGGTGTAGGAATTAGTTTACCAGGAGTGATAAATCATGATGGAACGATGCAAACAGCAGGCTCCTTAAAAAAATTGATTGGCTTGAACGTTAAAGAAATTGCTCAAGACCATTTACAACTACCAGTGGAAATCATTACTGATAGTAAAGCGGTTGCCTTAGCTGAAGGTTGGCTTGGAAATGGGGCGAACTATAGTAATTATGTCTGCGTGACTTTAGGCTCCGCTATTGGAGGGGCGATCGTGATTGATCGTAAGCTTTATTGGGGGCAAGGTGGTTTAGCTGGTGAGTTCGGTGTTTCTTTAATGGGTAGAGAAAATCAGGAATATAAACTGGATTCTACTTCATTACATGCGGGTGTTGTCGGCGGTTTATGTCGCAAATACAGCTTAGCGATTGGGAAAGAAGTGAAGGATGCCAAGTATATCTTTGATTTGGCCGCACAAAAAGATGCATTAGCTAAAAAATATGTAGATGAATTTTTAGATGATGTTGCCCGACTTCTAACCAACATTAGTGTGTATATAGCACCCGAAGCTATTTTGATAGGAGGAGGGGTTAGTGGAAATTCTCAGATTATGGCGGAGATACAAGCAGCTTATACAAGAATTATTCATGAGTACCGAGTATTATCCAGCGTTCAAATGCCCCAAGTCATTCCTTGCAAATTGGCAAATGATGCCGGTGTAATTGGTTCAGTAAAACAAATCATAGATATGCAACAGATAGGTGATAATCAATGACAGCTCTTTTTGATATTAATTTTTTTTCCAAAACATTGAATATGAACACGACAATGAAGGTTATCGTCCCTCAAAGACAGAACCATTCAATCGGTGTGTCACAAGCTCCCGAATCTGAAACTTATAAAATTTTATATTTGCTTCATGGAATGACTGATGATCATACAATTTGGTTAAGGCGCTCTAATATCGAGCGTTATGTCTCAGATGAAAATATGATCGTAGTAATGCCAAATGTACACTTGTCATGGTATACAGATACAAAATACGGGCTGAATTACTGGAAATTCATTTCGGAAGAATTACTACAGATTTGTCATGAATTTTTCCCATATATTTCCTCAAAAAGAACTGATCATCTCGTTGCCGGACTATCAATGGGGGGCTATGGCGCGATCAAACTAGCGATGAAACGTAGTGATTATTTTGCCTATGGAGCTTCATTGTCTGGCGCATTAGATGTGGTTAACGGGTTAAAGAACAATAAGCAGCAGTCTTTGACTGGACAACCATTGTCTGACCAGGAAAAACTCTATTGGCAAGGGATTTTCGGAAATTTTGCACAAGCGGAATCAGAAAATCTTTTTACAATGTTGGAAGCGGGTCTCGGTAAAGAAGCAACGAACTATTTTGCTTGCTGTGGCTATCAAGATTTTTTATATGACCATACAAAAGCTTTTGAAAAAGAATGTCACAAGAAAAAGTACCAATTGACAACCGATTATTCTAATGGAAGTCACGAATGGGGCTATTGGGATAAACAAATTTTTAAGGTACTAGATTGGTATGAAGAAAATGAAAAGGGTGTAGAAAATGGAACATCAAAAATTAAATGACTTCCCAGAAGACTTCTTGTGGGGCTCTGCTTCAGCTGCCTATCAAGTAGAAGGTGCTTATGATGAAGATGGCAAAGGAGAATCTGTTTGGGATAAATTCGTAAAAATTCCTGGTAAAACATTTAAAGGAACAACAGGAGAAATTGCTGTTGATCATTATCACCGTTTTAAACAAGATATTGCATTAATGAAAGAACAAGGCTTGAAAACTTATCGATTTTCCGTGTCATGGACTCGGATTTTTCCTAACGGCAGAGGAGCAATCAATCAAGCTGGTTTAGCCTTTTATCAACGTTTAGTGGATGAATTGATCGACAATGACATTGAACCTATGTTGACGTTATATCATTGGGATCTTCCTCAAGCATTACAAGAAGAGTATCAAGGATGGGAATCTCGAAAAATTATCGAAGATTTTACCAACTATGCCCAAGTATTGTTTGAAGCATTTCGTGGAAAAGTTCATTATTGGATAAGCTTGAATGAGCAGAACATATTTATTTCCCATGGGTATTTGTTAGCTGCTCATCCACCAGGAGTTAGTGATCCTAAGCGTATGTATCATGCAAATCATATGGCAAATCTTGCAAATGCAGCAGTAATCAATAAATTTCATGAATTAGAGATGCCAGGTAAGATTGGACCAAGTTTTGCTTATTCTCCAAACTATGCCATTGATAGTAATCCCCAAAACGTTCTTGCTGCAGAAAATGCGGAGGATCTACTTGCAAATTTTTGGATGGATATTTACATGCAGGGGCGTTATCCGCTAGCTGCTTTGCGCTATTTAGAAGAAAAGGGCTGGGCACCTGAAATTGAACCAGGAGATACGGCGTTGTTAGCAAGTGCCAAACCAGACTTTTTAGGGATCAATTATTATCAGTCAACAACCAATGGATTTAATCCGCTAACAGGAGTTGGTTTTGGTGAAATGAATACGACTGGTAAAAAAGGAACTTCTGGAGAAAGTGGTCTTCCAGGAGTCTACAAAAAAGTCCCAAATCCTTTTGTTGAACGAACAAATTGGGATTGGGAGATTGATCCAAGTGGGCTGAGAATTGCTTTAAGAAGAATTGCTAGTCGTTATCAAACACCCATCATCATTACTGAAAACGGGCTGGGGGAATACGATAAACTAACTGAAAATAACCAGATTCATGACAGCTATCGAATCACGTATCTCAAAAATCATATTCAAGCGATTCAAGAAGCTTTAACAGACGGTGTCGAAGTTTTAGGTTATTGTACTTGGTCATATACTGATTTACTTAGTTGGTTAAATGGCTATCAAAAGCGCTATGGATTTGTATATGTTGATCAAGATGAGTGGCAAAAAGGAAGCCTTAAGCGTTACAAAAAAGACAGTTATTTTTGGTATCAAAAGGTCATTGCAAGTAATGGCAGCAATTTGGAAGGGGTATAACCATGGGCATTTTAGCTTTAGATTTTGGGGGTACATCGATCAAATACGGACTTTGGAAAGAGGAATTGATTGAACAAGGTGTGACGCCACTGCCCAAAACTTGGGAGGAAGCTTTAAAAGCAATCGAAAAAATTTTGGAACGTTATCGAAACGATGGGTATCTGATTGATGGGATAGCAACTAGTGTACCTGGAGCTGTGAGTCAAGAAGAAGACAAAATTTATGGATTAACGGCAATTGATTACATTCATCACAGAAGTTTCACTCAGGAGCTATCTGATTATTTTCAATTACCTGTTACTATGGAAAATGATGCGAATTGTGCTGCTTTGTCAGAAATATGGAAAGGGCATGCAGATGATGCTCAAAGTATTTTATATTTTGTTTTTGGTACAGGTGTAGGTGGTGCTATTATCCAAAATAGACAAATTCAGGCAGGAAAACATCAATTTGGGGGAGAATTTGGCTATATGATGCTAAATGAAGAGGGTTCGTTTAGTGAATTAGCAAGTATTGTTCGTACAACTGCCTTATACAATCAACGTCAAAACCAGTCGATTGATGGGCAAGAATTGTTCGTACGTGCAACAAATGGGGATGAATTAGCAAAATATTTAATCACACAATTTTGTCGGTATAGTGCTAGAGGTATTTATAATTTGATGATCAGTTTTGACCCAGATAAAATAATAATTGGGGGAGCCATTTCCAGTAACTCATTATTTATCAAGAAGATGAAAGAAGAAATAGAATGTTTACGGACGCGGACAGGAGCACAGCGAGTGGAAACGGAGATTCTACCTTCAAAATTTGGAAATAATGCCAATTTAGTTGGTGCTGTGTACAATTTTATGATCAAAAAAGCTAAGTAAAAAATCGTCTATCGTTCACAAGTAATATTTTTTCATAATCAATATATCCGAATAGAGAGATGTCAGAGCTTCTTCACTGTAAGCGAAACACGTCTCGCTATTCGGATATTTATTTTGTTTGTGTGAAACGAATAAAAGATAAGAGAGTTAGAAAATCAAAAATTGGCAGCTGGAGTAGTTCGAGTTGTCCATCTAGTCTAAAAGTAATTGATCAGATTATAAATGGAATTAGAGCTAAAAGCATGTTTGAACTTTTGTTGACTATTCATAGTTTTGTTTTAGTTAATAAATCGTAGTTTTATAGAAAGAAAGAAAAAATGGCTCTTATCTAGGGCTTTTTATTTTGGACAAAATATTATAAATAATGTTACCCGAATGGTAGATTTTTCTGATTGTCATGGGAGAATGGATTTAGCTTTGTGACTTGAAAAATGACTCGTTAATTTCATATGAATTGATCGTAAACCAGTGTATGCTATAATCCAAAACGTTAACGAACAATGTCTTTTGAATGTTAAGAAAGTTAAAAATATTTAAATTGGTGGTGATTGAATGCAAACTTTTTTGACGAAAGCCTCCCAAAAAAAAGTGAAACTAATTCACTTTTTACTTGAAGCGGACAATGGGTATACGATGGATGAGATACAGCAATATATAGGAGGATCTGTTAAATCAATTTCTCTTTATATGAAGGAATTATCAGAGCTGTTTGAACAGTTTAATGGGAAAATTGTTTTACAAAATGAGAACAATCAGCGCTTTTGTATCCAAAAGGAAGAAGACTTTCCCATATATAGTATTTATCTTCCCTATTATAAAGAATCATATAATTACCAATTAATTGATTTTATGTTCAAATATCCCGAAAAAAGAATCGAAGACTTTGCAGAAAAACAATATACGAGTACATCTACCGTTTTTAGATATGCTAAATTATTAGTTCCTTACTTTAAAAGATACAAGATCGGTTTTCACTCGTTTAAACTGGAAATAGAAGCCGAAGAGATCAATATCAGAAGTTTTTATTACTATTTTTATTGGGAATCAACACGAGATGGTCACTGGCCCTTTTTGATTGATTGTGACAGGATCATGAAGTATGTTCAATGTTTTGAAAAAACCTATGGATTTAAATTAGATGCTTTACAAACGAAAACGCTGAGTTTTTGGTTAGCGATTATACTTGAAAGAACTAAGAAGCAGATTATTTCACTAGATGAAGAGGTGAAATCAACAATCGAGAGTGATCCAAACTTTGAATTGGTCTCGATGTGGTTGAAAGAAAGCCAGTTACTATTGCCAGACAATGAACGATATTTTCTATATCGGGTAATCTATGCTTTCGGTATTGTTGAGGGAAAGGAGTGCTATGAGCAACAAGCGGTGCGTACTCATACAAAAAGTCAAAGTTTAGCCTATCGTTTAGTTGAATTGCTCAGTTGTTCGCTAAAAGAAGTCTTTGATTACGATTTTGATCGAAGGAACCAGAACCATTTGTTTAGCTTGATTGCGTTTTATGAAAGAAGCTGTTTTTTCTGGGGGAATCCCGATGTTTTTTTCAATAAATCATATATATCTGAAGTAGAAAAGCTTGATCCTCAAATTTGCCGAATGGTTCAGAAGTTTCATGACTCTATGATACAGATAGCTCCCGCAGAGTTATTACCCCATTTAAAGAACACGCACCAGCTGTTTTTAAATTATTACTATTTGCTGGATTATTATGGATTGTTACTCAAAAGTATTCAACCAATAAAAATTTTGCTCACGGATGATCTGCATCGTCCACATCGATTATGGTTAATGAATAAAATCAAAACATTGTTTAGTAATGTTTATGCTCTTTCTTTTTTTGATTCTGAAACCAAATTTGAAGAGGTTGATTTAGTAATCTCAAATTATTTCTTGGATACGAAAAATACACCGTTACTGTTAATGAAAAACATTCCGACAGAACGTAACTGGCGAAATCTTGAAAAAATCTTATATGAGTTGCATAGAGAAAGAGCTACAAACAAATAACTATTTTTTTAAACTTATCAACAATCAAAATTTTCAAGGGTTTATTTGTCAGAGTCTGAGACATAAAACTCACACTTCACTCTAAACGATGTTTAAGCATCAGCTCCTTGAAATAAGCCGAAGAATTCCAAAAATAAGAAAACTGTCTTTGGATTCTCCGGCTTTTTCTCAAATCTGGACATATCACGACCTCTTTTTAATTGAAAAATAGATTGAGTCAATCAGCACTTTTGGATTTGATCGTAAATGGCTTAGCTGAGAATAAGTCGAATGGGCAGCTGTTTTCAATCAATTATTGCAGTATCAATAGGAAATCAAATGAGAGACGAAACGTTTTTCAAAAAAGTACTTCTAATTTTTTTCCAGATTCCGGAATTTTTTTACTGTTTTTTTCCTCATCAAGAAATGGAAGAATAGTTGTAGTCGCAATTGCAGACTAATTTTTATTAGGAGGAAGAGAATTATGAAGAAACAAGTTGTTAGTATAGCTGGACTTGCCTTATTGGCATTAGGGACATCTAGTTCCGTGGTTTGTGCAGCTGAAAATGAAGGACTAACAAGTCAAGTCACAAATAAAACAAATGTAACTTTGAAGGAAGGTTCGGGTAGTGATGTTCAGCCAGTGGTACCAGATGATACCCATGATGACAATCCAAGCACAGGAGCGAAAGGCTCATTGTCTATTCCTTTCGCATCAAACATTACTTTTGGTGAACAAGAAATCCAACAAGGAGATGCGGATTATTTTGCATTGAATAAAAAGCCATTTGTCCAAGTGAATGATACTCGTGGGGGAGCGAAAGGCTGGACATTAGGTGTATCTATCTCACCATTTACTTCAACAGATAAAGATCACTCGGAGTTGACAGGCGCACAGCTATCTTTAAGCAATGGTCAAGTAGTAACGAAAAACAACTCATCCAAAGCACCTCATTTGGTAGAGTCAAAAGATCATACATTTGTTCTAAACGAAGTCAATCAAACCGTTATGTTGGCTCAACCAGGCGAAGGTGCAGGGGCTTTTGCTGCAGTATTCGAAGGAGCAGATGGCAAGAACGAAAATGTGAAATTACATGTTCCCCGGGCAGGTGTGGAAGCAAAAAATTATACAGCTGAGATTACTTGGACGTTAAGCGATGCTCCAGTATAAATTTAGGCCGGGATGGGGCTGGATAGTCTCCATCCTTTTTATGACAAGTTTACTGTTTGCTTGTCACCCTGCCTCAGTTTTTGCTGAAAAAACAGAAGTGAACTTTGAAGCTAAGGCTGTCTTGCCAGAGAATCAACGTTCAGAAGTAAGCTATTATGATCTTAAAGTTGAGCCTAACCAGTCCCAAGAGTTGACGATAAAGCTTAAAAATACCAGCTCTGAAAAGATAAAAGTCAAAGTAGCAGCCAATAATGCGACTACCAATAAAAATGGGGTGCTAGATTATTCACAACATGATCAAAAATTATTAGGTGGTCCTTCTTTAGAAGAACTGATTTCAGGTCCTCAAACGGTTGAACTGAATCCGAATGAAGAAAAAGATGTCGTGTTCCAATTAAAGATTCCGTCAACTGGATTTGAGGGGACGGTTCTAGGTGGTTTTTATTGTTATGAAGAAAAGAATAAGACAGAAGATCAACCAGCTGGATTTAGCTTAGCAAATAAATTTGCGTATACAATTGGTATCCAACTCCAATGTTCAGACAAAAAAATTACTCCTGAACTAAAACTCTTGGAGGCAAAGTCAGAACTAGATAATGGTTATTTAACAGTCTATGCAAAATTGGCAAATCCACAACCAATGATTATGAGTCAATTGGACCTTCATGCTTTCATCACAAAAAAGAAACAGAAAGAAGTACTACACGATGTTAGTAAGCTGGTTTCTTTAGCACCACGAAGTACCTTCAAATTACCGATTAGTTGGGAAAATGAACCTTTAAAAAAAGGAGAGTATACGTTAACTACCGTTTTGAAAGAAAAGTCGGGGAAAGTTTGGACGTTGAAAAAAGACTTTACGGTAAAAGGAAAAGATGAAAGTCTTAACAACAAAACGGTTAAGCTTAAAAAATCGAAGAACAATAACTACCAATACTTATATGGGGGGCTAATTGTTTGCTTACTCATTATTGGCTTGTTACTGTGGCATATTACAAAATTGCGAAGGAATAAAGGAAATTAAAGGAAGTGGCACATTGATGAAAAAACGATGGCTCAATATACTCTTACTGGCTTTCTTAGTTGTTTTCCCACGAATTGGTTTAGCTGATAGCCAGGTCAATAGTCAGGTAGGGATTCGTTTTTACCAACCAACGAGTGCGCACCAAATTGTCCCAATGGAAAAAGTTCTTAATCCAAATGAGAGAAATAGACCAGTTACTGATGGACAAGCGAAGTCTGAAGAAGCTGGAAAAATAAAAATGTATCCCAAAACAAACCAATCTAACCATCATTTATATCTCTTTATTGGTGTAGCTCTATTGACTTTAATCATCCTGTATTGGTGTAAAAAGAGGAAGAAATTTGTTCGTAAGTTTAATAAAATTTGGTTACTTCCTTTTTTGTTAGGGTTGATTGGCATATTTCCAAAAGAAGTTCGAGCAGCTGGAAGTATTACAAATCTTCCGTATTTCAGATATGCAAATACGATAGAAACTCCCGCCAATAACACATTTATGATGCATTATGGTAGTTTTACAACTGTGGAACAAGTTAAAGGTCAGTATTCTGGGAATTGGCTGGTTGTCAATCAGGAGAATCCAGAAAGTAGTGCGTTGATCAAAAATGTTGGCTTTTTCAATGGGAAACCAGTAGATGTTAAAATAATAATGAAAAAAAAGGATGGACAAGCAGGAGGAGAGATCGGTATTGGCAATCCAAAAAGTTTTTTAGATATCGATATCTCTGGCGAAGTCTTTCTTACTTATGAATTTTTCGATCAAGCGGGGAATGCCTTTCCAATTGAAACTTCTTTTAATTATTTTGGGATCAATCGAAACAAGTATATCGGCTATAATCATATCGGTAAGGTGGCAAAATATCTTGTTGCGAATAATCCAACAGATATCAGTTACCATACGTGGAGTGATGATCATTCTTTCTGGACGTATTTTGAAAATAATTTTTCGAAACCATGGGGGCATCCTACACAAGAGTTCCAGATTATCACTAAACCAGTAACTAAAATAGAAACGGTTGTTAAAAACTTAGATAATACGCCATCCTCTCTCATGTATGAAACAGATTTTTTGGCTAGTCCAGAGTTTCCTGCTGCTGAAGCAGTGGATAAGCGTTTTGATAAGGAACAACAAAAGGTTACTTTAAATGCGATGCAAACCATACCGAATGTGGGACATGGGAATAAAATGAAAGATTTATCTGTGGCTTTTTCATTGGATGATGTGACAACTCACTCACAATATAAGATTAAAGATTTTAACGTAGTGAAGTTTGATGGGACGGACATTAGTGATCTTTTTGTGGGGAATCAAAAAGATGATCATTCCTATCAACTAACGTTAAAAGACCCTAACAATGAAAATCTTTATGATACAGTTTTGAATTATCAACTTAATCTTGAGTGGATTGGGAGTAAGCAAAATCCGGTAGATAAAACGAATTTGAAAGAAGACTATTTAAACATTCCTTTCACTGTTACTACACAGATTAATCACAAACAGAAAGGAACGAGTTCTGCCTATTCTTCTGTATACTACGTGGGGAAGGTCATACTGAATTACTTGGATGAAAATAACCAACAACTTTCTGATCCTAAAATCATTTCAGGAATCATAACAGATTCTTTTGATCTATCACAAGAATATCCAGAATTGAACGGATATTATCCAGTCAAGGAAATAGTGGAAAGGGATCAAGGGATCTTTACTCCAGAAGAACAGCAATTCGTTCATCATTATAAAAAAGGTTCGCCAATTGAATTTACTTTGATGCCTAAAGAAAATCCTTTACTGTTTTCTCGTTTCTCAAAAACAAGAGAGGTGACGATTCATATTTCTTATGAAGAGAAACAGAATTTATCATTTATGGCGAAATGTGGAGATGAAGTCTTAAGGTTAAAGGACTATCCAAGTTCCGAAAACGAGATCCAAGATAAAGTGAATGTTCAGCTTCCTGAAAATTGGTTGAACAAGGAAGTTGCTTTTTATATGGAAAACGAAAAAGGACAAAAATCAAAGGAAGAGAGCCGTCAGGTTTTAATTGATCACGGGGTTAAGCTTAGATTACCGGAACAGTTGACGTTTGGGGAACAACAGATTCCGGGGCAAGATCAAGCGGTACAAGCAACGAATCAAAAAGAAATTCAGCTTATCGATGAAAGTGTGTTGGAGAAGAGTCATTGGCACGTTAAGTTAAAAGAAGAACGACCTTTAACTAACCAAGAGAATGACCAGTTGCATAATGCTCTTCATCTGCAGAGGAGTGGAGTGGATCAAACGATTAATGCAGAAGACCAATTAGTTTGGCAAGGAGAGGGTAGCGCGAGCTTTACTGATCATCATACGATCCAGTTAAATTTACATCCTTTTTACAAAACTGGGGCATATCAAGGAAGCCTAATTTGGACACTAGAAGATGCGCCAGGTTAAGATGGTTTTGACCAAACGATTCTTTTTTATATAGTCCCTCATAAGAAAAAGGATAAACGCAAAGGACACGAGTCAGAAAATAGTTGATTCGTGTCCTAAGCTTTGGTTATCAAGAGACTTATCAAAGACTTTGTCGTTCGATTACTCCAACTAGAAGAATACAACCGAGGTTTATAAAATGATATGCGGGAACTATGAAATACGATCGAAAAATTAGTTCACTTATGTAGTATAAATTTTATGTAATATATAGAAGTTAGTATTAGGAAGGATGAGATGAAAAAAACTAAACAAAACTAAACAAAACTAAATGAACGCAAAATGCACAAACTGTTCAAAGCAATAACAGATAGTGACTATTTAAAAGAAGGACAGTAGATACTCGCTATTTCTGAACTTGTTTTTCACCAAAAAACGACGGTTAACCATATCAATAGTTAACCGTCGTTTAACTTTTTTTCTAAAATGTCCCGATATGAATCTATAAACTAGACTGTTGCTTTAAATTTAGCCGCTTTTTCGATAGAAACTAATGGGCTAAACTGAATTTCGATGTCTCCAGTTTGATTTAGACCAAAATGAGCAGTACAATCCATTACTTTATCAGGAGCAACTGATCCCATTGTATTGTCATTTGGATAAGAAGAAGCTTTTTTATCGTCTGAGCCATAAACTTCTACATCCATTCCTACAGGAAGGTCATTTTGACCATTGTTTTTAATTGTGTAAGTAATCTTGACTACTTGAGCAGGTTGTTCATCTGCAAATTGATTTCTTTCGTCAGTAAGTTCCACACTGTTTAATGTGTACTCAGCATCGCCAACTTTTACAGTATCCCCAACTTGGTAAAAACTTTCTTGCGCTTCTTTTGAAGAAGAGCTTGATGTAGCTTCTTTAGTAGAACTTGTTTTTGTCACTTTTTCTCCGCCGTTATCACTTGCTTTATTGTCATCTGAGCCACCCAGTGCAGATCCAATTATTGCTACAAGAATGATTGCTAGTACCCAAAACCAAACTTTTTTATAAAATGGCTTTTTCTCCTTTACTACGTAACGTTTGCCATCTTCCCCTACAACACTTTTTTTAACCATTGTTTCCTCCATAATAATTATCTAATTTACTCCCACTTAATGGCAAGTAGTGATAGTCGCCAAATGATAGATATCTTGTGTTTCATTTATTAAGCCATCTTTATTACCAAATATTCAGTTTTTCACAAATGAAAAGCTTCAAAAAAACACCTAACAGTTCGCATCAAATAAGAATATTCATTTTTTACTTACATATAGTAACATGATGTGTTTGATTTGGAAATATGTAATTATAAAATTTGTTATTTTTTATTATTCGAAAGATCATGTTAGGTATCGAGAAAGTAATAGAGAAGTAGGATTATCAAAAAAATGTAGGAGATGATAAGCATCTATTGATAAGTGGTTAATGTCATTTATGTGACAAATTTGAAAGATAAATAAATGGAAAAAAAAGCTCAAAAAAGATAAAATAAGTTAAATTTATTGATGAGGTGAGTTTATGAAAAAGGGAATATTCGGGGTTATTGTATTAATTTTATTAGGAGTTGGAGGATTTTTCGGTTACAAATATTATAGCGAAACGTATAAAACAACTACTGCATACACTAAGATTCCAGCAGAAGTGCCAGAAAAAACAAAATCGAAGAACAGCGATGGGAAAATCATTGCGGGTGAATATAGTTACCATTATGACGTGACTTTTGTAAAAGCTGATGGCAAAGCAACCAAACGAACATTTAGTGTGAGTGGAGAAGCACCACAACCATTGAAACCAGGTAGTTACGTGCAAGCTGACATCAGTGACAAAAGAACAAGTTCTCCTAGAGTAATTGCAGAAGAAAAGATTCCTAAAGAAATCAAAAATAAAGTAGACAAATTAAATTAGTTTTCAAAAAAATGAAAGAGACGATAAAAAGTCTGTTTCAAAATCAACTATTAAATCTAGCCGGGGCATATACTGGTTAGATTTTTTTGTTGATCAGTTATTCCATGTGATGGAGCATTGACTCAATTAGATGGAGAAATAGATTAGCAGGGGATTGTCCAAATACGCATTCTAGGATTCACGAATGAAATTTTGACAAAAAATCATTAATATGGTTTATTAAGAATAGAAAGATGAGGTGAATGAAATGGATAATGACCAGAGGTACTCTAAGCTTGCTAAGGATAAAACCTTTGTAACTTGGGGAATGATTCCGGTAGTCGGCTTTTTTGGACTTTTAGTGTCGTTGATGATTTTCATTTAAATATCTTCAAATAGTTAGGTGAGGCTTCTATGTAAACATAAGCTACTGCCCAAAAATGTCGAGAGACGCCAATGGGTAGAACAGGGATTGTCGATAGCAAGGCTTTTCTTAAGGTAGCTAAGTGCAAACTTTACGTTGCATAGTGCCAAAGCTCAAACGTGACGTAAGTCAAACGAAAACGGTAGCAAAAGCATCAATCAGTTCTGAAGACAGGATAAAAAAATGAAACGTTGGTAGACGTTCAACATTTATCCTGTCTAAAGAACAGATGCTGGAGCACCGTTTATTTGTTATTTTGCAGCAGGCGTTCCAAAAATTTTTTTACTAATTTTGTTTAGGTTAGTTTTTTAGGCTGTAAGATTATTTTTATTACATCGATTGAATATCGCTGGACACCTTGCATAGTTTTCTCTGTTAGAATGCCAGTAGTTACAGATTTTAAAAAGTGAAAAATAATATTCTTGTCATTAAAACAAGTGAGCTATTTCTTCTTTTTGATAATAATGAAAACAAGAATGGAATAGAAGATGGTGGAAAAAGCGAGTCCTTTAAGATAGAAATCGAATAATTGAACAGGTTGACTATAGGAATATTCTAAAATTTGGATCATAAAATAGATAGACGGAAAAGAGGAGAGAAGCATTAGTATGTCATATTTGTTCCATTTTGTATAAAGAGACAAAAAAAGAATAATACCAATAAAAGGGATTCAAAACAGTAATTTACTCATCGTAATCATATGACCCATCCTTATACAGCCTTTGCATAATTTAGATAATAGCACGTAGTATATAACCGACAAAGAGTTTTGTATTACCTTGTCCAATTTTTAATTGTATACTCATTAATGGGAGAATAAGCTAAGGAGAGAACTGAATAAAGTGAGGTAAATAGACGACAAAAAAGCACCTACCATTGAATGAATAGGTGCTTTTAAAGTGAACTAGAACTGTAATCGTTCATTTGGGGTTTTCACTCCTATGCGGATTTTTTCAATTCTTGCACTGCTTGTTCAATCGTCACTCCAGTGGCTACTCGATTTTCATTTGTTTTATCAAATACCACAAATAGATTCAAATCAGTATTTAGAGTTACACGATATTGTAAGTCTTTGTTATAGAATGTCATAATCATTCTCCTTTCTTAAATTCTTGCGAAAGGCAACGAAACGTTGATAACGAAATTCCATTTATTATTATAGCATAAAGAAGAAAACTTTGCTAATTAAGGATTGTTTAATTTTAATATAGAAGATAAGATAAACAGGATAGAAATAGCCCATTCGCTTTAATTAAAAAACTATAAAAAAAGTAGAGGTTTATTCTTGTGTTTCTCATTTATCTATGCTATATTAAATAAGTAATCTATTTTGAAACGTAATTTGAGCTAACTATTTTAGTTTATGACTCCTTTTGCCTATCAATAATTTATTGCAATAAAATCGTACGTTGATACGTATTAGGAGGAAATATATATGAATAACGGTACAGTAAAATGGTTTAACGCAGACAAAGGTTTTGGATTTATCACTGCTGAAGATGGAAATGATGTTTTTGCACATTTCTCAGCTATCCAAGGTGATGGTTTCAAAACATTAGACGAAGGTCAAGCAGTGACTTTTGATATTGAAGACGGTCAACGTGGCCCTCAAGCAGTAAACATCGTAAAAGGTTAATACTGTCATAATAAAAACTACTCTTTCATTAGAGTAGTTTTTTTGTTTTTTCTTAGTAAAGAAAAATGCTGCTCTGCTGCTCAAGTGAAGACTATTGAGGAAGGGATACGGGTCTCTCCCTATTCAATAGCGAAGAATCGTGATCGACGAATGAATGTTGTCAGTCAGACAGTTTAAATGAATCCTAATATAATGAATATGAGAGTGAGAAAAGGTTCATACTCTCATATTCATTGCGTTTATTTGAATCAATAATTGAGGAAAATCTGATGAACTTTTAAGAATCCGTAGCTTTTATATGGATTAAATCAATTCCTTTTTGTTTAAGGTTTGTTAAACAGATTATCAGGTAGTCCTCGTCATGCTCAGGATAAATAGGTGAAGTTTGTTTTTGAGGAGAAAGATAAGTATAAGGATCACAGGCTTTCCCACGGTACTCCGGGACAGACCATTCTGGAGAAGGAAGATAATGGCGCTTTTTCATTTCAGTAAGAATAAGTTGGTGATACTGATAAAGCTTGTATGGGGAATGTTGGAAGACATAATCAACTGTTGCATGCTTTCTTCCCCAACCATTACCTCTTAATGCACAACATTCTCTATGTTGACCTAATAATTGTTTTCTAGGAAGCAAAGGGATTAATTCTTCATGCCATAAGCGCATTTACTCACTCTCTTTCATTTAGATTAGATGGTTTAATTTACGCGGTCTGGTTTTTCTGATCGTCCGATCAAATAGTCAACAGATACATGATAAAAATCCGCAATAAAAATTAGATCGATAGCGCTCGGACAACGTTTTCCCTGCTCTAATTGTAGATAGGTTTCCAACGGGAGTGAGGTTTGTTCAGCCACTTCCTTAACGGTTAAATTCTTTTTTTTTCGGAGATAATCCAGCCGACAGCGTAGTGTATCTAATAAAATCGCTTCTTCAATACTCATAAAATCGCTCCTTTTGTCATTCAAATAAATTCATCGATCAATGCTTTCTATTTAAATAAACCAAATAAGCAATTGGTAATAACAAGGCTAGAATCAAACCAATCAGTTCTGCTACGAATAATTGATCTGGTTCAAAATACTGATAATTTAAGATTTTATATGAAAAAAAGATTGCTGGTAACGTAAAAAACGCTAAAATTAGGCGTTCCTTGTTCCAGTTGATTAAGTAACAAATAATAGGGATAAGAATTAAGGTAGGAATAAAAAAAATAAGTCGACTCAATGTTATCATAGTACTAACTCCTATAGATTTCGTATTTAAATAATCATTGATTTTCAGTCGTAGGTTAACAACGAACAACCACTTATACTAAGAGGTGGAAAACACTTCGAAAAGTGATTACGACTTAAATAATCATAAGAATAAAAAAACAACCCAAATACAAGATAGCACGTTCCGAGTAACAGAACAAATAATATGCTACGTGTTTGAAAAAACAAATGATTCAAGCAATTTATATACCAAGTGATAGAGCATTTGTGGTGAAGAGGGAGGGGGAGAGCTGGAAATCGTCTGATCCAAATAGAATATTTGTTATTTTATGGAATGCTTTTGGAATTTTATTAATTAAGCTTGTTTCGGATTTTTATTCATGCTATAGTAGATATAAGTTATTTTTATATCTTAAAATTTTTACTGTACCCTTAGCTCAGTTGGTTAGAGCTGACGGCTCATAACCGTCCGGTCGTAGGTTCGAGTCCTACAGGGTACATATTAAAGCGCTCGTTTCTTTAAACAATGATTAGATAATCATTGTTTTTTTATTTTGAAAAGTTGCATGCTTTTAGAAATGACTAATAACTGACGTTTCAACTATTGTTTATTGGAGATGAGGAACCTCATTTGATATTTTTTATAAACGCTATAGGAAGTTTAGTAGTAAAAAAATCCTAACCGTTACTTTCCATAAAGTGAGGGAACGATCAATACAAATTTTAGGAAATAGATAGTACGAACAAAGAAAAGCCTTTAGTAAATAACGAAATAAAACGCCCACAAAGTTAAATTTTGTGGGCGTTTTATTTTCGGTTACTTCAACTCAACATTAAAATCTTTGAGTAGTTTTAGCGCTTGATCGCCATGCTTGTTTTCAGAAACAAAAGCTGTATCCACTAAAAAATCAGCTTCTGGAAATACGCTTTGTAAAGCAATGGTATTCGATAAGACACAGAGATTCGTTTCTGTACCAACGACTTCAATGTGCTTTTCTTTTTCATCTTGGTCAAAAGCTTCTTGTTTAATCTCAAGTAAGCTTTCCGGTGGCATCGTGAAGTAGTATTTCTTGACGACTTTTTCATTTTCTTTAGGAGCAAGTGTAGGAATGATTTGCAAATCTTCGCCTTCTTCATCCTGCTCTTTTCGTTCGACTGGTATATCTCTGGTAAAAAGAATATATTCGTTTTTTTTACGTGCAGCTTCTAAACGTGAGTGGATTTGTTTGATTAACTTATCTGCGTGCTGAACATAATATTTACTCTCAGGATCTAGAATATGATTTTGCATATCGACGATTACTAACAATTTTGTTTCCCTCCTTAAACCTTAATAATAATTGTTGATAATATACGCTACACCAGCTTCTTCATTTGTTTTGGTTACTTCATCCGCAATATTTTTTACCTGTTTCTGTGCATTTCCCATTGCAATACTTGTTCCACTGACTTTTAGCATCGCAATATCATTTTCCTGATCACCAAAGGCAACGATCTCATGAGGATCGATTTCCAAGGTCTCAGCTAAAAAGATTAATGAGTGAGCCTTTGTTACGTTTTTAGGTGTGATTTCCAAAAAATGGGGGTCTGAAAAGACGGAATCAATCCCTTCACTTTTTAAATCTTGTTGCAGTTTTTGCAATTTTGATTCATCTTTATCTGTTAATGCCAATTTTAAATAGCTGACAGATGGATCTTCTAGTAACTTAGTAATTTCAGCAAATGTCTGGTTCTGTAAATTGAAATGCTGATAGTAAGGATCATCTTTCACCAAATTTGACTCATCAAAGGTTAATTGATCATCTTGAGTTTCTCGACTAGCAATAATTGATATTTTTGCCTCTTGTGCTAAGAAGAAGGCCCGTTTAAGGGTAGCAAGCTCAATTTTAGAACGTTTCAATACGTGAAGGATCTCGCCTTTCATCATCTTTGCCACGAAAGAACCATTAGATGAAATCAAATAGCCGCCGATCCCAAGTTCTTCAAATACATCTTTAGCAGAGATGCTATTTCTACCAGTCGCAATCGTGACGATCCCACCATGTCGATCAAAGTTTTGAAGTGCCTCGATGTTTTCTTTTGGTATCTTTCCATTCCGATCGAGTAAAGTACCATCTAAATCAATTGCTGCTAATTTCATATTATTCGCTCCCTTTATCTATTGCTTACTCTAAGGTTAAATGAGAATTTCCTAAAATAAAAATAAAATGCTTTGTGTTTTTGAATTTTTTCAAAAAATATTCTTAGTTTTCATTAGACATATATAGGTAGTATTTCAAATCCTATAATTGAATAAATAGGCAGAAAAACGATTAAGTTAACGTTTTCAATTCGATAAAAAAGGTTTATTTTTATGAATTATTCAATGAAAATGAAGCATATCTTTTGCTTTAAAGTTTATTGAGGCATATTCTGGATATAGAAAAGGTTAGAAAAAGATTAGAAAAAGGAGTGATTTTAATGGAGATGAAACAAGGTATCGTTCCGGTAGTAACTGCTTCAGATGAAAATTACGCTCCTTACTTAAGCGTGATGATTGCCACTGTACTGGAAAACTCCACTAAAACAAGACACATTTATTTTTATGTCATTGACGACGGTATTTCTGAATATAGCAAAGAAGGACTTAGACAAACGGTTAAAAAACATTCAGACAATGCAACGATTCAATTTTTAACAGTTGATAAAGATGTCTACGAAGATTTCCTAGTAAGTGACCATATTACTACTACAGCATACTTAAGAATATCTTTACCTAAGATCTTAGCTAAATACGACTATAAAAAAGTGCTTTATTTAGATTCAGATATTTTAGTACTGGATGACATCGTTCATTTATATGATCAACCATTAAATGGTAAAACGATTGGAGCTGTCATCGATCCAGGTCAAACGAAAGCTTTGAAACGGTTAGGGATTGAATCAGATGCTTATTATTTTAATTCAGGCGTGATGGTTATCGACATTGATCGTTGGAATGAAAAAATGATCACTGAAAAAACAATCAATTATTTAAAAGAAAATGGTGATCGAATTATTTACCATGATCAAGATGCGTTAAATGCAGTTCTGTATGAAGACTGGGAGCAATTAGAACCAAAATGGAATATGCAGACTTCTTTGATCTTTGAACGCCATCCTGCTCCAGATGCTGCGTATGAAAAATTATACAAAGCAGGAAATGAATCGCCGTCGATCGTTCATTTCACAGGGCATGACAAACCATGGAATACGTTAAAAGATCATCCATATACAAATGTTTATTTAAAAAAATTAGCGCATAGCGTTTTAAAGAAAGTGGGAGAGGTAAATGAATAGAAGAAAAGAAATCGCAATCGTATCAAGTTGTAATACCAAATTTGTGCCTCATCTAGCGGCGCTGTTCGTTTCAGTATTAGAAAATAGTGATCCAAAAGTTTTTGTACGATTTTATGTCATTGATGACAACATTGATAATGAAAGCAAACAATTATTACGTTTCTCTGTTAAGAACTCTCGTATGAATACAGAGGTTGAATTCTTGAAGATCAACAAAAAATTCTTTGAAAATGTAGTAACAAGTGATCGTATTCCGGAAACTGCTTACTATCGTATTGCTATTCCTGAGTTATTTAGAGGAAAAAATGTCGAACGTCTTTTATATATGGACTGTGACATGATTACCGTAAAAGATGTTACACCATTATGGGATCTTGAATTTAACGGTGCTATCTTGGCCGCCGTAGAAGATGCTGGTTTCCACCAACGATTAGAAAAAATGGAGATTCCAGCAAAATCAACACGCTACTTTAATTCTGGATTGATGCTCATCAATGTTGAAAAATGGTTAGAACAAGACATTACTAAAAAAGTTCTAACATTCATTGAAGAAAATCCTGAAAAATTACGTTTCCACGATCAAGATGCGTTAAATGCAATCTTACATGATCGTTGGATTCCATTACATCCAAAATGGAATGCTCAAGGGTATATCATGGCAAAAGCGAAAAAACATCCAACACCACAAGGAGAAAAGGAATACGAAGAAACACGTAAAGATCCATCGATCATCCACTTCTCTGGTCATGTTAAACCATGGAGTAAAGATTTTGAAGGGCCAACTAAAAAATACTACGATAAATATGCAAACATGACAGCTTTCCGTTGTGTCGCAAAATTTCCTAAATATCCACTTTATGCCAGAATCAATCGTAACACAGAAGTGAGCCGCTGAGGAAAAATGTCGTAACTTATATATAATCTGAAGGAGATGATGATGATGGAAATCACGATGACAAAACATGCGATGGAGGCATTGACAAAAAAAGTAGGAAAAGATTCAAAAATTGCTTTGGCATTGATTGATTCTTCAGATCCGTTTTTAAGAGATAAAGGGGCTTGTGCAAAAGGCAGTTTTTTCCAGATTATTCCTTTCTTTGTAGAATTTGGGAAATACGTCAATAAAATCGAACATCCCACTCTGGAAATCTACACATCTAAATTAGAGCAATCTTATTTAGGTAGACATTTGAATCTTGCATATGACCACCAATTAAACAGTTTCTCTTTAGAAAATGAGATTGTTGTCTTGGATCGTAACATTAAATTAAGCAACTGTTTCTTTAGCTAACATCCTTTGGAGAAAGGGAGAGTGATCATGCTGGACTATTACTTTATTGGAAAAGAGAAAGTAATAACGACAGACAAAAACAACTATAATTGGCTCGTAATCGACAGTAGTGACACTAAGGAAATCGAACAGGTGATTGAAAAATATCGTTTACCAAAAGATATCTTTGTCGGAACTTCTCTGCCAGAAGAAGTTTCAAGAATCGAAGAGCTTGTGGGAACGAACTTGAACAATCCGATTTCCTTAGTGCTACTGAATTTGTCCAACCAGGAGCAGAAAATCGAGAATCGATTAATGCCCATTTCGTTTATTTATTCGGATGAGTTATTGATTAGTTGTATCGATAAAAAAACGGACTTTTTTGATCGAGTATTAGCAAAACATGGGAATAAGATCAATTCTTTTGAAACACTTATTGCATATTCTGTCTTGAACATCTATACCCATTACGTGAAAGAACTAACAGAAATGAAAAAAAGGATTGATTCCCTCGATCAAGAAGCGCGTAAAACGACGGAAAACGAAGAACTATATAAGCAAGCGGATTTAGAACGGGACATTGTTTATATTGACCATACGTTGAGAGATCAAAAAGAGACTTTAGATACCTTATGGCAATCAGAAGATTTTGTTGAGAAATTAGCTGATGCTCGTCTACTTTATGACATCCAATTGAGACAAAGACAAACAGAAAAAATGATTTTGATCTATCGTGACTTGTTAGAAAGTATTGGGGATCTTTTTAATGGAATGATGGACAATCATTTGAATCATTTAATGAAATATCTTGATTCGGCGGCATTAGTGATCTCTGTTCCAGCATTGATTGCAGGGATTTGGGGGATGAATACTGGCGGATTACCTGGTAAAAGCTCTGGTTTAGCCTTTTTATTAGTGATTATTGGCTCAATTGTTGTCGCAGGAGCTGTAGGCTACCATCTTTACCGAAAAGATTATACAAAATAAAAAAGTACCAAACTATGAGGAGGATACACATGACAGAACCAAAATTAATTGATCCACGCAAACTTTACCATACTGAGGAATTTCCTAAACAAGACCAGGATACACCAGCATTACAAAAAGAAATGCAACCAGTTCCTGACTGTGGAGAAGAATCTTATGAAGGATCAAATCAACTTGAAAATCGCCGTGTTCTGATTACTGGCGGAGACTCAGGGATCGGGCGCGCGGCAGCTATTGCTTTTGCAAGAGAAGGAGCAGACATCGGCTTACACTTTTTCCCAGGAGAAGAAGAAGATGCCAAACAAGTAGCTTCCTATATTGAAAAAGCAGGACGAAAAGTTGTCTTAGTACCATATGATCTTAGAGACGAAACAGCGCCTAAAGAAATCGTTGAAAAAGTTGTCAGTGAATTAGGTGGCTTAGATACATTAGTATTAAATGCGGGACAACAAATCTCTTGCCCGGCTATTGAAGAAATTCCATTAGAACAAGTGAAAGATACCTTCATGGTGAATATCTTAGCGATGTTTGCGATTGTTAAAGAGGCGGTTCCGCATATTCCAGCAGGAGGGGCAATTATCAACACTACTTCTGTTCAAGCGTTCAATCCAAGTGAACATCTTTTAGATTACGCTTCCACGAAAGCAGCTATTGCAAACTTTACAATTGGCTTAGCAAAACAATTAGCACCAAAAGGCATTCGTGTTAATGGAGTAGCTCCTGGTCCTATTTGGACACCACTACAGTTAGACGAAGGACAACCGGAAGATTCTATTCCTGAATTTGGACAACAAAGCTTGCTTGAACGTGCCGGCCAACCAGTAGAATTAGCTCCAGTTTACGTTTTCTTAGCTTCAAATAAAGCGAGCTACGTTACTGCACAAATTTATGGTGTAACTGGTGGGGAAGCTATCAACTTATAAAAAATGGGAGGTGCCAGGATGAATAAAGGGACTAAAACAATTGGTGTCATTTTTTCTCTGCTACTTTTGTCTATTCTACTATTTGTCGTCTTGATCAGTGCGGTCTATCCTTTACCATTGATGCTTGAACGATTCCGTTTCTTTACAATAACGAATTACTATATGCAGCAATATATTTTTTGGGTAGCAGTCGGCTTAGCGATTCTACTAATTATTGCATTATTGATCGTCATTTTTTATCCAAAAACGATCGGAACCTTCTTATTGAAAAAAGGGGACGGCGAATTAACGTTAGATAAAAAAGCGATTGAAGGTATGGTTCGTTCACATTTACATGAAGATGAATTCATTCATTCGCCTAAGGTCAATATCAAAGCCACAAAAAATAAGATCGCAGTTACAGTTAAAGGTGAATTAAAACGGACTTCTTCATTGATCGGGAAAACAAGAATATTGATGGATGAAATCGAAAAAGAAGTGAAACAGTTACTCGGCACAGATGAGCAAGTAAAAGTGTCGGTGAAGTATACAGGTTACCAAGCACCTACCAATAAATATCAAACAAACGAACACGCTCGTGTGGAATAAGGAGGGGCACAAATGAATGAACTTTTTGCTGCTTATAAGCTTCCGATCATTTGCGGGGCAATTGGGTTGATTCTTGCTGTACTATTGATCACAGTGGGATTCTTTAAAACCTTTTTGCTGATCCTTATGGCGATCATTGGCGTGGCGGTCGGAATGTATTTAAAACAAACGAAAATTTTTGATCATAAATCTTAGGAGGAAATTCTATTATGGATAACAACAAAACAAACAACCAAAACAAACCAGTATCTGCACATCCAGATCCAACGACACCGAACAATGCAAATGGTGTTCATGATGCCAAAGATAAAACAGCACCCGTTTCAGCACATCCAGATCCGGTTGTACCCAACGTTGAAAACAAAGTGGCTCATGATAAAAAAGAAAACGAAGGACAATCAGGACAACAAGGGAAACATGAAAATTCTAGTAAACCACAAGAACATCATGGAGATCATCCAAAACCTCCAATGCCAGAACATACACCACCTAAGCCAGATGCCCCAGCAAAAGATCCAAAAAACACAACGGAAAACGGTGAATCTATGAATGGTGATGTGACATATGAAGATAAGGTCATTCAAAAAATCATAGGCATCTCCTTAGAAAAAGTGGATGGATTATTAACAGCTGATGGTGGCTTCTTCTCTAACGTGGCAGAAAAATTAGTCAACACTGATAATGTAACAGCCGGTATTGACACGGAAGTTGGGAAAAAACAAGTCGCTGTTGATCTTAAGATCGTTGTTGAATACGGCAAAGACATCGAAGAAATTTACCAACAAATCAAAAAAATCATTGCCAAAGAAGTTCATGAAATGACACATCTAGATGTCATTGAAGTCAATGTCGATGTTGTCGACATTAAGACAAAAGAAGAATATGAAGCAAACAGTGAAACAGTTCAAGATAAATTGACAAATGCGGCAAAAGCTACAGGAGAATTTGCATCTGAACAAACGGAAAAAGCCAAATCAGCAATTGAGCAACAAAAAGAAAATAACCAATAATTAACTGATTCAAGCACGAATTAACTGTTCGTTCAGTCGCTAAGTAGTTGAAAGCGAAGTAACTAAAAATTAGTTTATTTATAGAGTCAATAGAAGAGATCGAGACAATTTTTTGTCTCGGTCTCTTCTATTTTTGGCTAAGGCTCCTTTTTTAATGGTAAGTAAAATGTTTTACATAACAAAAACATCTTCTGTCTTTTAGTGTTTGTCCATTGTGAAAAAGTGACATTACATATTCTTATGTTTCCAATTAAACTTAAAGAAGTAGGGTTTTATTGAAGTTTTTCCATAAAAATAAACGTAAAAGGGGCGAATTGGGAGAAAAGAAAAAAAACTTAAGAAACATAACGTTTTAACTTTACTAAATTGGCAGAAACAAAGGAAGAAATCAAACATAAGTATGGCATAAAAAGGAGTCTTTCTTATGATAAAACAGACATTACTTTTCTATTGCCATTTAAAGATATAGCCTTAAAAGGAGGAGTACATTGAAAACCAGAAAAAAATTATTACACAGTACATTGATATTAGCGCTTGCATTTGGACAAACCAGCGGTACAGTTGTTGAAGCTGTTTCGATGTTAAGCTCAGTTGAAAGTAGTTCTGTCAAGCAAAGTTCAAAAAAGAATGAAAAAACAAGTACGAGTAAAAAAGAAACAACTGAAAATAACACTAATTCTAAGAAACAGAGTCAATCTAAAAAAATTAGAAATTTGGATTTACCACCTACTTTTACTATAGCGAATGATGAAACTTCCAATAGAGTATCACCTGCTAAAAGTAAGCAGTATGGAATAGAAGTCGCAAGTTATATTAATTATTTCGTAAACAAAATGCTAAATAAAAATATTGATGTTTCAGAAGATAACTACGAAGTTGGAGATACGATAATATTTCCATTTTATGATCTTTTTATAAGAACGGCAGATCAAGAATTTTTTAATGATACATGGTGGAATCAGCAACCATGGTCTGGATCTACTCAAATTGCTACGTTGTCCTCGATAACCCAATTGAATGCAGGTACGGTAGGAATCCCGGGAATATATTCAACTGCTACCACAATATCAAAGAGCGGGAATTGGAGCCTACGGATATCTGCTCCTGATGCAGCAGCTTATAGTTTGTACGATCATAAGGTATACGCTATTTTAACTCGGTTAAAATTAGCTGTGCCACAAGAGGAAATTTTTGATGTTGATAAATTTGTTTTTACTTATTCGAAAAAAAATGGCGCTCATGAGTATCTTTATAGTCCGCAGACTTATAAAATCACTATACCAAGTGCAGAAAATGCTATCGGTAAAATTAAAGTAACGGTAAATCCAGGAGACCATATATTAGGGGAACACCTATCAGCGATCCCTAAACCAGAAGAGTATGTGACTGCTGAAAATACTCGCGGAAAAGTAAGTTATGAATGGGTTACTAAACCAGATACAAGTAAAGTCGGGAAACAAGATGTTAAGATTGCGGTGAAAGACGACACCGGTCGTTCGACAGAAGTGTCTTTCCCGATTACAATAAAAGAATTATTGACAATAAAAAAGGCTACTGATGAGATCTATCAATACGATGCTATCCCAGATGTCAAAGATTATTTTGAAGTAACAACGGAAGGTGCGTATACTCTGCGATGGGAAAATAGCCCGAATACGTCCATATCAGGAACCTATAATTGGCAAGCAACAGTGATAACAGCTGATGGTCGTGAAGAAACAAAATCAATGACTATGAAAATTTTACCTCATCCTGGTATACAATTAAAATTAAAACCGATTGAAGATCGTACCATGACTTTAGTAGAATCTTCTGATACGTTAGCAAATACCTTTAAAAATTATATTGAAGAGGCAATCATGTTAGGAGAACCTGTAGCAATTGATGATCTAGAATTTGTTGCGAATGAATCTTCTAAAACTGATTTTCAATCAGTAGGCTTACATGAAGTGAAAATCACTGTTCAAGCGAAACACCCTGTTTCCAATGTCATGATCAAAGGAACCGGAACCACCACAGTCAACGTATTATGGGGCAATACCATCTTGATGCGTTCGGTTGATGGTCATTCCGCTGGTGCTTTTGCTTTAGATGTTGGCAATTCTAATGATGCCCCAGCCAAGCTGTCGATTCGCCAGGGGATTGAGTCCCCGTTAAATGTCAGTGTAGGCTCAGCTAAAGAACCTTTTGAACTTTACTATAACCTACAAATTTTACGTAATGGCAATGCCATTTATAACCAAGATGTCACGAATCGAGCAACGTTACAAGAAGTCATGGATGCGTTTGGAGATACGAATAATGAAGTAACAGTTCAAATGAATGATATCATCCAAATCACACATCCAAGCAAAACACCTAATGCTTCGGTTGTGATGATTAAGGAAAAAGAAAATGATTTTACGTATGGTACGGAAATCGCCCGTTACCGTGTGACTCCTTATGGATTTGATCCAGCACCTGTCATGACGGCAGAAAGTGCGGAAAAAGCGTTCGTTTTAGGCGAAGACGTGAAGCAAACGAATTTGAATGAACTAGTAAAAAATGTGCGGATCAACGGTGGGGTAGCGGACAATGAATTTTATACAGTAGAACCTCTTGATGAGTTTGATACCAGTACGATCGGTAAACGAAATATGCGGGTCAAAGTCACAACAAAAGATAAACTGGCTTCTGAAATCATTGAGATTTCTTACCAAGTGAAGTGGGGAGACACTTTTGTTATAAAAGGTTTGAAAGAGGCGACAGTTGGTGCGTTTAGTTTATTGAAGAATCAAAATCAATGGCAAATCCAAGCTTCTCAAGGAGTAGATGGCACAAACTTAAATGATCCAGTGGATAATTATTTTGGGCGTGATACGTATTATTCTATCGAAGTTTTACAAGGCGCTACCAGCAAGTTCCGTTATGAAGTGGCAGGTAATCAGTCGATTCGTGAATCCATTCAGGGATTCAATAATGGGCAACCGCTGACGGTCAGTAAAGGCGACGTGATCAAAGTGTACCATGCTGATCCTGTTGGGAAAAATCTTTTAATGAAAGATGAATTAGTCAAGGACTATACGATTGGTTCCAATTATGCCTATTATGAAGTCACTGACCATGGCTTGGAACCAATTTTAGCGGTTGCGGCTGATTCGATGGCTCAAGAATTTATCTTAGGTGAAGATAGTAGTAACGTTGATGGTGCGAAGTTGATCAATAGCATTACGATCAATGGAACGGCAGTGGGAAGTAATCAATATACAGTCAAACAAATGAGTGATTTTGATACTTCGGTGGCAGGATCACAAACGATCAACGTGCGTATTGATACGAAAGATGGACTCGTTTCAAAAGAAATCGAGGTTCCTTATGAAGTTAAATGGAACGATACGATTTTGATGAAAGCTCAAAATGGTCAATCAGCCGGAGCCTTTTCATTACATTCTGGGACTTCCAGTACGAATCGTGTATTAGTCTTTAACCAAGGATTAAAAACCGATCTCAATGCACCTATTAGTACCGATTCTTCGCTTTATTATTCCATTGAAGTATTGCGAGACGGGCGTTCTGTCTATCTACAAGAGGTACCGGGACGTGCTTCTCTCCAACAGGTAATGGACAATTTTGGGACGAAACAAACGTTAAATGTCCAAGCTGGTGATGTCGTTAAAATGTATCATCCTCAACGTTCAGAAGGTAGTTCGGTGTTAATGGTAGATGAAATGGAAGAAGATTATACCTACGGGTCGCAATATGCCTACTATCGAGTAACATCCTATGGTTTTGAGCCGATGTCAGTGATTGAAGCTGTTGGCTCCAACAAAGCATTCTCATTAAAGGAGAATACGAAAACGACGGACTTGAGTCAATTGTTAGCACAAGTATCGATCAATGGCGAAATTGTTACGAGTGAAGAATATACAGTGGAGAAACTTTCTGGATTAGATACCGCAACTGTGGGCAAAAAGGAGGTCAGATTAAAACTAACGACAGCCGATGAGACCGCAGATATCGAACTGGATGTTCCTTACGAAGTGGTTTGGGGAAGTACCTTCTTGCTTAAAGGATTAGATGACCAGAATGTAGGCGCTTATAGTATTGTGGAACAAGACGGAGAGTGGACGATCCAAGCTAGCAAAGGGGAGGATTCCACCGTTTTAACCAATCACGTGAATAACGTTTTTGGTCGCGATACTTACTATCGGATCGAGGTAGTAGCAAGTTCAGAAAATCAACCGAAGGAAGGTTCTGGTGTAACCGTTGAAAATATTATGGGCTTAGATCCGACGACTCGATTATCGGAACAAATAAAATACCAGTATGATGTGACTGGAAACATGACTGTGGGTCAGGCTATCAATGGGTTTAATAATGGGCAGCCGTTGTCAATTGAAGAAGGGGACATCGTAAAAGTTTATCATGCAGAGGCGAAGAATAATTTATTGATGCGAGATGATTTGACGAAAAATTATACAGCGGGTTCAAATTATGCCTATTATCAAGTAGCCAATCAAGAATTTGAACCGATTACTGAGATGAAAGCTGAAACAATTTCACAAGAATTGACATTAGGCGAAGATGCTAGTGATATTGATGGAATGGATTTGATCAAAAATGTTACTTTCAATGGTCAAAAATTAGATACGACATTATATGATGTCGAACAAGTTTCTGACTTTGATACGAATACCGCAGGAGCGAAGATGTTAACGGTGAAATTATCTACCGCAGATGGTGTCACTTCTACGGATGTGGAAGTACCTTACGAAGTGAAATGGGGAAGTACGATCCAGCTCAAAAATAAAAAAGGTGAAACCGTCGGTACTTTCGGCTTAACAAAAGACAAAAAACAATTGAAACTCCAGGCGTTACAAGGAAAAGAAGGAACGAACTTAGCTAGTCGAGTCACTGAAGTCAACGATGCAGATGTGTATTATGGGATCGAAGTCTTTACAAATAACACTAGTAAATATAAATACGAAGTGCGAGGCACACAAACGATTGCCCAAGCAATCGAACGATTCAATAGTGGGGAGCCATTAAAAGTTTCTGCAGGGGATCAAATCAAAGTGTATCATACGGATCCAAGCGGGAATGTCTTGATGGCAGAAGAAACGGAGCAAAATTATACCTATGGTTCCAATTATGCGTATTATAATGTGACCGAATACGGCTTTGAACCGACTGGGGACTTTACCGTGACACCGGCAGAAGCAAAAATAATCATCAATACCAAACAAGTGGATCTTAAAGATCTCTTGAAAGAAGTGAAAGTCAACGGGAAAGAAGTACCGAAAAACGCTTATACCGTGAAATTGGATCCTGAAACCGAAATCGATACTTCAAGTTTAGGAAATCGTGTCGCTAAATTAGTGGTCAAAGTTGACCGCTCTTACGGTGGATTTTCTACTGAAACTGAAGCGACTTATGAAGTGGTGAAAGAAGGAACACCAGGAGCGTTAGGAGAAAGTTCAGGCGAAGGAAATACAGAAGAACAGACCAACTCGGAAGGTGAAGGAACAGAAGAAGCAAACGGTGGTAATTTACCGAAAACCAATGAAACCAAAAATGCAATGTTCCCTCTATTAGGCACCGTACTAATTAGTTTGGTAGGAATGTTTCTGTTTTGGAAAAAGAAAAAACCAAAAGAAGAATCAAAAAAGTAGTATAATCTCGTTGAAATAAATAAAACACTCATTAGTTGCGGTACAAGCTTCTAATGAGTGCTTTTTTGGCACTTCGTCACTGGACTTACTATTTGCACAAATAAAGCTCTATACAAGTCAGAGGATAACATCTATCGTCTATCAATATCCGAAAAGATTCTTTGGTAAGTTTTGGAAAATAGCTTTTCAACGATTTTACTGTATGTATAACGGAAATTATAGTTATTATAACAAAAACGAAAAGGATATCTGTCTAACTAAACGAACATGTTGGTTTCGATTTACTACGACAATCCTCCTGTTGAACTTTATTCATTAACCACATATAGAGGGGGGTGAATTCTATCTAAAGTAAATTTCATTGTAATATAAGTTTTCCTCAGCGTTTTTACTATCTGAAATGAAACGGAAAAATCAATGATGATTCATCATTTCCATAAATATCAGTTTTTTTCATTTCTTTTTACATTTATAGTACAATTTAAAAAATAACGATTTGAAGTAAGTCTATTTTTCCTGGTTTGTTGGTAAAATATGACATTGTACGATAAAATAATTCCTTATATGCTTCTTGATGAAAGAAAAATTTTTTTATTAATAGAGTAATCAAGGGAGGATTATGTTGAAAGATAAAAAACGATTATTGAAAAGTGCGTTGATTTTTGCATTGATACTCGGGCAAACGAATAGTGGGACTATCGTGGGAGCAGGTTCGATGTTGCCTACAAATGAAAGCAGAGCTATAAGTCAAAAATCAAAAAGAACTGAAAAAACAAATCAGGGAAAAGAAAAAAAAACAAGTGAAAAAGCAGATAATAATAACCTAGTAGATCCAGAAGATGATCAAAAAAATACAACAATTTCTTCTAGAGACTCTGTGCTAACCAGTTATCAACGTGGAGAACTTAGGAAGACAGCTTCTTCGTATTTAGAAAAATATTTGAATGCTAGGATAAGATTTACAGTAGATGAGATTAACTTAAATTATAAAGTAGATGAACAAGTAAATATAAAATATATACTTGTTTCAGACTTTGAGTATAGCAATCAGATAGGTCTTACAGAACCAGCTTATGACCCTGATCTCCCTCGTGATGGCATTCTGATAAAGAATGACACAATATATTTATTACCTCAAGGGGCACCACATAATGGAACTATTCCAGAAGGTAAACATTTTAGTGTAGATTCAAAAAGCGGAAATTGGCGAATGAAATTGGTTCAATTAAATACTTGGGGTTATCAGGTTACATTCACTCGTCTGAAAATTGCGCCAAACCAACCCGAGATTTTCCCTATGGAAATCTTTTATTACCCTACTTACTTTTTTGGGATAGTTAAAGAATATGATGCAATTGATTTTTCAGTAGATTTTCCTGATGCAGAATCAAGTATTGGGAAATTGAAAGCTTCAATAAAAGATGGCGCACATACGCTTAAACAAGGTGATGAGGTACCTAAAGCTGTAGAATATATTGAGTCAGTAGAGAATACTCGAGGAAATGTAAAATATGAATGGAAAACATCTCCTGATACGAGTCAGCCAGGATTGCAAGAAGCGAAAATAGTAGTCAGTGATGACTCTGGACGAACGCTTGAAGTAACTGTGCCGATTACGATTATGCCTTTGCCGCTAGAGATGTTACCAAAAGCAGGAGAACATAAAGTCATACAATATGGTGCTGTTCCAAAAGCAGCCGATTATTTTAAAGTGGTGAATCATTATGAAGAGTCTACATATAAAATTGAATGGGTCAAAGCCCCTGATATGAATCAAGAGGGTATTCAAACTTGTCTGGCGAAAGCGACTTCCTCAGATGGGCGTACTGCAGATAGTGCAGTACAAATTGAAGTTATCTCCAATCCAGGTTTAGAAGTTAAATTAAAACCATTAGAAGAACGAATATTAGGAGTATCCTACCCTTCTTTAAGTTCAAATTTTAAAAATTATATAGAAGAAGTGACACTGTTAGGTGAGAAAGTAGACGTTAATGAGTTAGAATTGGTCGTGGACGAAACAACCGATACAAATTTTCAGACTATTGGTCAAAAAGAAGTAAACATTACAGTTAAGAAAAAAGCTTCTGAGGCGAGTGTCTGGATTAAAGGAACAGGAACCACTACAGTCAACGTATTATGGGGCAATACCATCTTAATGCGTTCAATTGATGGCCATTCTGCAGGTGCTTTCACTCTTGATGTCAGTAACTCAAATAATGACTCCGCAGCTCTTTCGATTCGCCAAGGATTAGAATCACCGTTAAACGTGGCGGTAGGAAAATTACAAGATCCATTTAAACTGTATTATAGGTTAGATATTTTACGTAATGAGAGAACGATCTATACGCAAGAAGTAACAAATCGGGCAACTTTACAAGAAATTATGAATGCTTTTGGAGATAAAGAGAATAAAATAGACGTTAAAATAGATGATATCATCCAAATCACACACCCAGGGAAAACAGCTAATAGCTCGGTCGTGATGATCGATGAAGAAGAAAAAGATTTTACATACGGAACAGAGAATGCTCGTTATCGTGTAACAGCGTATGGTTTAGACCCAGCTCCCGTAATAACAGCTGAAAGCGCAAGAGTATTTTTTTTAGGCGAAGATATCAACCAATTGAATCCACAAGAGTTCATCAAAAATATACGTCTTAATGATCAATTAACTTCGAATGAACAGTATAAAATCAACCTTATCGATGGGGGGGATACTCGAACAGTTGGTAAGCAAACGATGAGAGTCAATATTACCACAAAAGATGGTTTAGTCTCTGAAGAAGTTGAAGTCACTTATCAAGTGAAATGGGGTGATACTTTCGTTCTAAAGGGGTTGAAAGAATCGACAGTTGGTGCATTCAGTTTACTAAAAAGTAATGATCAATGGCAGATTAAAGCTAGCCAGGGCGTAGAAGGTACAGAATTAGACGAACCAGTCAATAACTACTTTGGTAGAGATACCTTTTACTCCATTGAAATTTTACAGGGGACAACTAACAAGTTCCGTTATGAAGTGATAGGCAATCAGTCGATTCGTGAATCCATCTACGGTTTCAACGAGGGAAAACCGCTGGATGTCAATGAAGGTGACGTGATCAAAGTGTACCATGCCGATTCTGTTGGGAAAAATCTATTAATGAAAGACGAATTAGTCAAGGATTACACGATGGGTTCCGATTATGCGTATTATGAAGTCACTGAATATGGCTTGGAACCAATTTTAGCGGTTGCGGCTGATTCGATGCCTCAAGAATTTACCTTGGGTGAAGACAGCAGTAACGTTGATGGATCGAAGTTGATCAATAGTATTACGGTCAATGGAACGATAGTGGCTAGTAATTTATATACAGTCAAACAAATGAGTGATTTCGATACTTCGGTAGCTGGTTCACAAACGATCAAGGTACGTATTGATACGAAAGATGGGCTGGTGTCAAAAGAGCTTGACGTTCCCTATGAAGTCAAATGGGGGAAAACTATTTTGATAAAAGCTCAGAATGGGCAATCAGCCGGGGCCTTTTCAATATATGCGGGAACTTCCAGTACGAATCGTGTATTAGTCTTTAACCAAGGATTAAAAACCGATCTTAATGCACCAATTAGTACCGATTCTTCACTTTACTATTCCATTGAAATAGTGCGTGAAGGGCGATCTATTTACTCTCAAGAAATACCGGGTTATGCGACGTTAGAAGAGGTAATGGCTAATTTTGGCTCGAAACAAAAATTGAATGTCCAAGCAGGTGATATCATAAAACTATATCATCCCCAACGTTCAGACGGTAGTTCTGTCTTACTAGTAAATGAAACAGAAAAGGACTATACCTATGGTTCTCCATATGCTAATTACCGCATAACTTCTTATGGTTTTGAGCCCATGCCGGTAATTGAAGCTGTAGGACCAAATAAAGTTTTTTCTTTAATGGAAAACACTCAAAATATAGACTTGAGTCAGCTATTAGCGAATATAACGATCAATGGTGAACGGGTGGAAAGCAAAAATTATAAGATTACGCAACTTTCTAAAATGGACACCTCTACTGTTGGTAAAAGAGAAGTCAAATTAAATCTTAAGCCAGAAGATGGATCAGCAGATATTGAACTGGATGTTCCTTATGAAGTGGCTTGGGGAAGTACTTTCTTACTTAAAGGGTTTGATGACCAGAATGTGGGCGCTTATAGTATTGTGGAACAAGACGGAGAGTGGACGATCCAAGTTGGCAAAGGGGATGATTCCACCGTTTTATCGGATCATGTGAATAGTGCCTTTGGTCGCGATACTTACTACCGAATCGAAATAGTAGGAAATCCAGAAAATCAGCACGAAGAAAAAACAGGTGTCACTGTCGAAAATATTATGGGCTTAGATCCGATGACTCGATTATCGGAACAAATAAAATACCAGTATGATGTGACAGGCAATATGACAGTGTGGCAGGCGATCAACGGGTTTAATAATGGCCAACCATTACCGATTGAGGAAGGGGACATCGTAAAAGTTTATCATGCAGAGGCGAAGAATAATTTATTGATGCGAGATGACTTGTCGAAAAATTATACAGCGGGTTCCAACTATGCCTATTATCAAGTGGCCAGTCAAGAATTTGTTCCCATCACTGAGATGGAGGCTGAAACAGTTTCGCATGAATTTACCTTGGGCGAAGATACCAGTGACATTGATGGAATGGATTTGATTAAAAATGTCACTTTCAATGGTCAAAAATTAGAGACGACATTATATGATGTCGAACAAGTTTCTGACTTTGATACAAATACCACTGGACAGAAAATGTTAAAAGTGAAATTGTCTACCGCAGATGAGGTGACTTCTACAGAAGTGGAAGTGCCTTACGAAGTGAAGTGGGGAAGTACGATCCAACTAAAAAATCAAGGTGGCGATACTGTAGGTGCCTACAGTTTGATAAAAGAAAACAAACAAATAAAACTCCAATCATTACAGGGAGAAGACGGAAGTGACTTATCGAACCGTATCACAGAATATGATGACATGGAAATTTACTATGGGATTGAAGTTTTTACAAATAACAGCAGTAAATATAAATACGAAGTTCGCGGTACGCAAACAATTGAACAATCGATTAATCGGTTCAATAGTGGGGAACCATTAAAAGTTTCGGTGGGAGATCAAATTAAAGTGTATCATGCCGATCCAAGTGGGAATGTCTTGATGGCAGAAGAAAAAGAGCGAAATTACACTTATGGTTCCAATTATGCGTATTACAATGTGACTGAATATGGGTTTGAACCAACAGGAGATTTTACCGTGACACCAGCAGAAGCGAAAATAGTTATCGATACGAAACGTGTGGACCTTAAAAATCTTTTGAAAGAAGTTAAAGTCAATGGCAAAGAGCTGCCGAAAACTGCTTATACGGTTGCATTAGATCCTGAAACAGAAATCGATACTTCTTCTTTGGGGTATCGTGTTGCTAAACTAGTCGTAAAAGCTGACCGTTCCTATGGTGGTTTTTCTACTGAAACTGAAGCGGCTTATGAAGTGGTGGAAAAAGGGACGGATGGTGCTTTAGAAGATGATACAGAAGATAGCATGACTGAAGATAAAGAGATCACAGGAACAGATTCAGAAAAAAAGAACTCAAATGGAGACAATACAAGTGGCGCAAAAAATGGTAATTTACCAAAAACCAATGAAACAAAAAATACGATTTTTACTGTATCAGGTGTTTTGATTGTTAGTTTAGCGGGAATCATCCTGTTTTGGAGAAAAAGAAAAGCAAATAAAAATTCTAAAAAATAAGATAATCAGTTATTAAAAAGCCCACGTTAGCTAGACTACAGCTGACGTGGGCTTTTTTGTCGGTCTTCAGATTGATTAGAAAGTAGTTAGCTTTCATTGGTGTCACTCAACTAAAGAAATGAGCTACTCTCTCATTTGGCTTGTATCTTGATATTCGAGGATATCACCTGGTTGGCAGTTTAAAACTTCGCAAATCTTATCGAGCGTAGAAAACCGAATCGCTTTTGCTTTACCATTTTTTAAAATAGAGATATTAGCCATCGTAAGACCTACTTTTTCACTAAGTTCGGTCACGCTCATTTTTCGCTTGGCTAACATGACATCTAAATTGATAATAATAGACATTCGACACCTCACACTGTTAAATCATAGTCATTTTTTAAATAAATGGCTTGTTTGAGTAAATCAATCAAAATGCTTGAAAGGATGTAGATAAAAAAAGGGATAAAGAGTAAGACGAAAGCGATGAGTAGGATTCCTGGACTATCGCTCATATCAGCTATTTGGTAAAATTTTGGCAAAATACCAAATGCAAGGATCGTGATACATAAAAGGCAAGATCGGATTTTACTGCTAAGTTTGAGACTCTTTTTAGTAAAAGTTTCCTTTGAAGGGAAGGTTTTGACTAAGCGGAGCAGGAAGAAATTGAGCAACAAAGTCACTAGAAGGATCAGGTAAAGAACTAGAATAAATAGTGTAGTTTGCCAGTTGCTAAATGGATTTGTAGGATTTGTACTCAATTGAATAGTTAATAGCGTTCCCAAGAGAAGGGGAACAAAACAAAAAACAGAAACGATTAATTGGATAAAGAACAGTTTGGATTTCATAAAATGCCTCCTAAATTTTTATTAGTATAGCATGAGGTTTGTTCATTATCAATAATTATTTATCGATAAACGATAAATAAAAGGATGGACAAACGCCTTTTTCAATAAAGAAAAGGCGTTCTAACGAATCATATTATATTTTAAAGCTGTAAAACTATTACTAAAAATGGACTATTTCTCATTTAAACAATGTATTCCCTAACCACTAATACATCCTTGTAACCCTGAAGTTACGCCAGTGGGATTAAATTTCATCAAAACAAATCAAAATCTCGCATAAAATATTTATCGCAATAGATTAATTATAACATATCATTTGCAAAAAAGATATTTAATTTAGATTACATTTGCGATAGTTTTAAATAACAGAACTTTTAAGTAGAAAAACGTATCATTATCATGTTTATACCCTCCCAAATCTAAAGTAAATATGCTAAAATCACAAATAACAACGAAGATCATGATTGGTTGGGAAAATTTGATCCTATTTTTTGTTATTAAAGTTAGGTGTACAAATAACTAATTGTTTTATTTTATTTGGTTGTGGGGAGTTGGGAAATAAAATACGTTAGTATAAATTGTTATATAAGTATGGATAAAAAATTCAGATAAATTATTAGGTTGTTAGGGGAAGTTTAAATGAAATTAAATGAAGAAAGTTTATTTATCCTAATTTTGATTGGTCAGCTTTACACTGTTTTTATGGCTCTTGGTTATCTAAGGAATCTTTTATCAAATAAAAAGTTTCAGTTGTTTTCGTTTATTAGTGTAATCGCTTATATTGCTTTATATCAATGGATCAATATCATTGCGACCGTTATCTTATGGGCTGGGTTATGTCTAAGCATCTATTTCATTGATCGAAACATTGATATAGCGATATTTTATCCTTCGATTATTTTATTTTTCTACATATTCATTGATGGAACAGCCAAATATCTATATAAAATTTTAGGTTGGGATATCAGCGATTTTTTTACAGCTGTTTTAGGAACAGGTTGTTTGTGGATCGTTACTGTTTTTCTAAAAAAAATGGTCATACCAAAGATTATTAGGGATAAAACGACTCTAAAAATAGCGGCCATCGTTGTTTTTTTTACGATTATTGTTTATTTTATTAACATTTGTAGTGATCGTTTTTCTGTTTTAGCAAGATTCCTAGTTATCAGCAATGAATTATTTACGGTTCTTTATGGTGTAATGTCTACCATAATTTATTGTGTACTACTTTTTATCAAGAAAAAAGAATTCGAAACACGAGAACAGCAAAAAGAAATGCGTCACCTGATTGAATACAGTGAACAGATCGAAAATAACTACCTTGCGTTACGAAAATTCAAACACGATTATAAGAATATTTTGTTTTCAATAGAGGACTATATTCAAACAAAGGATATTGAAGGGCTGCAAAAGTATTTTTATCAAAGTATCAAAGCTACTGAAACGATTTTTGAAGAAAACAATCTCCCAATTGCTTCGATTTCAAATCTTAAAATTAGAGAGATAAAAAGCATTATTTTGAGTAAATTATACGTGGCTAGCCAAAAGGGTGTCGAAGTAAACGTAATGATTCCAACACCCATTACGGATATCGCTATCTCAACAGTCACACTTGTTCGTATGCTAGGGATTATACTGGATAATGCAATTGAAGAATCAGCCTTTTTAGAAAAGGGGAAAATTGAATTGACTATTATGGAGGAAGACAAAAATTGTTTTTTTGTCTTAATGAATCAATGTCGTTCAAGTATTCCTAAATTACATGAATTGAAAAAAGTGAATTTTACTACTAAAAAAGGAAATCAAGGACTAGGTCTAACGAATCTGGACGAGCTTGTTCATTTGAACGAGAATGTTTTTTTAGAAACAAAAATTGAAAACAATCGCTTTATACAAATCATAACGATTAGTGGAATGAGGGGCTAGTAATGTTAAAAATATTTGTTTGTGATGATGAAATTGCTCATCGAAATAAGCTTACTCGGATGATTACAAATTATTTATTGATGAAAGACTATGATGTTCAATTTCAATTTGCTACGGATGATCCAATGATGATCTTGTCGTTTATTTCAAAACATAAAACAGAAGGAATCTATTTTTTAGATATTGATCTAAAAACGGATTTAAATGGGATCGAGTTAGCAAAAAAAATTAGAGATTACGACCCAACAGCAAAAATCATTTTTGTGACAACTTATACAGATTTAGTCTATTTAACTTTTTTATACAAAGTAGAAGCATTAGATTACATTGTCAAAGATAATATGGATACCTTTCAAAAGAGAGTGACGGAATGTATTGACGTCGCAATTGAACGCTATTTGAATACAAATCTGGAAACTAGACCCCAAATTTGGATTAAAAATGGTCCAGTTGATGTAAAGTTATATGTCGATGAAATATTTTATTTTGAATCTAGTCCAACACCCCATAAATTGATCGTCTATTTAGATAACCGCAGAATTGAGTATATAGGGAAGATCAAAGAAATAGAAAGTATGTATGAGGTATTTTGTCGTTGCCATCAATCTTACGTAGTTAATCTGATGAATGTGAAAGAGATCAATAAAAAAGAACGAGTGATCACTATGGCCAATGGAGCAAAATGTTTAGTTTCTACTCGTCATTTAAAGAAAGTAGTAAATCAGTTCAAGAAATTAACCAGTTGTTGATTACATCTCCAGGTATTCCGCACTTTTGATCAAATAACGTTCACTTTTGATAAAACCAACTATCTTATAAAAAAACAAATATAATATAGATGAAAAGGAGCGGATCAAATGTCGGAAGAATCTATATCTTTAGAAGAAAAAGCTTCAAAAACAATTAGTAAGCGGATAGGAAGACAATTACATTTGTCAGAAATTGACTTGGCAAAAATGGAATATGGATTAGCTGTTCTTCTGGTAATTAGTTCAAAGATATTTTTTATCTACTGTTTAGCTGGGTGTCTTCATATTATTCTGCCGGTTTTGACTACTCATTTGGTATTTACACTAATGAGAAGAACAACAAAAAGTTTTCATGCAAGAGATAGTAATGTATGTACGGTCTTAAGTCTTTTTTTCTTTGTCTTATTACCATATCTAGTTACTACTTTTGCTGTAGATGTCACAAGAGCCAGCTTTGTGATCTGCAGTCTCATGATTTGCTTGATCTTGTGGTTCAAAGGGATAGTGATCGCACAAAAATCGGCGAAAAGTTCTTTGCTAAATGGAAAGAGCCAGATGATAGTGGTCAGTTTGTTCCTAACTATTTTTGGTGGGATTCAATCAAGTAACCGTATTCGTACCTTACTGTTGTTAGGCATGATGATCTCAACCCTTTTAATGTTTGTTCAAAAAAGAAAGGATGAAGAAAATGTTAAAAAAAATTAGCTCAAGAAAATTAAAATATATGCAAATTTTAGCAACTGTTGCTATTGCCGTTGCTACAGAAGCTATAGGTAAAGGAACAATGTGTACAGGAATTATTTATGAACCAAAAGTACCTGAGGCATTGAAACAAATCGAAAAATAAACTTGGAAATCGAAATACTAGTGGAATAAAAAGAATTCATCATACGAAATAAGTCTTAGGATCAAAAATAGTAGTTGCTATTTTGACCCTAAGACTTATTTTTTTCGATAATTTTGTAAGAGCAAAACAAATATAAAAAAGAAAAAAGATTCCCATAATGTCGTTGTCCAACTAAATTCTTTTGAAATCCCAAAAAATAAATTCCCTGCATTAGAAACGATTAAATAAATTAAGGTAGTTATTAGAGCATAAATTATTTTCTTTACCATAATCTCACGACACCCCTTTTTGTCAAAAACATGGCTAAAGCAATCTATTTCTTCAAATGATCTTTATTTAAGTATAATCCATTTAAAAGATATATGGAAAGAAATTTTTTCTGTTTTTTACAGATAAGAAAGAAGAAAGAGAGAAGGAAACGATTAATATTAGAAAATTATCATAGCAACTGATAGTTTTTTGTAATAATAACTGAGCATTATCTTTGCATTTTTTAATGTAGACTACTATCCTTTAAATATACCCAATAGAAAAAAGGCAACACAGTCTATTGGAGGGAAACGTTATTTATGTATGATTGTCATAGAAAGTGAAAAAAGGCTATTAGTATTAGCATGGCATGGTAGCGCTTTCTATTAAATCTTGTAAATAACATGTGTGATCACGGTCAATTAGAAGTAGGAGGTGGAGAATGAATAAAGGGTGGAAGATCGTCGGTATTCTTGCAAGTTTATTCTTGCTGACGGTGCTTTTAGGGATTGCGTTGATCAACGCACCGTATATGATGCCAGAACAGTTGGAACGTTTTCGATTTTTTGTCATAACGAACTACTACGTGCAACAATATCTATTTTGGACAGCTGTCGTTTTTGCTATACTTGTGCTTATTTTGTTATTAGTTGTTCTTTTCTATCCAAAATCCAAAGGAACGTTTGTTTTAAAACAAAAAGATGGAAAACTGACTTTAGACAAGAAAGCAATCGAAGGGCTTGTGCGATCACAATTACATGAAGAAGAATTTGTTGGTTCACCAAAAGTTCGAGTACGCTCAACAAAAAATAAAATCAATGTCCATGTAAAAGGGGATTTAAAACGAACATCCTCTTTAATTGGTAAAACAGGAGAATTGATGCGTGACATTGAACAACAAGTGGCACGAGTACTTGGTACTGAACAAAACATCGCTGTAGCTGTTACTTATAGTGGATTTGAAGATTACGACAGTAATGCACACAAGCACGCTCGAGTAGAATAGGAGGGGCCCATCATGAAAGAGATATTTTCAGCGTACAAGCTCCCTATTATCTTCGGGGGACTTGGCTTACTGTTAGCTGTTTTATGGATAACAGTTGGATTTTTTAAAACACTTCTAATATTAATCATGACTGCTATAGGTGCAGGCATTGGTTTTTATTTGAAAGAAACAAAAATATTTGATCAATTTTTTAAATCTTAGGAGGAACTGGACATGGAAAACAAAGAAATCAAAAACACAAATACAATGACATCTGAGAATAACCATATTTCACGTGGAGAATTAACTTACGAAGATAAAGTAATCCAAAAAATCATCGGTTATGCTTTGAAAGATGTTGACGGTTTATTAACATTAGATGGCGGTTTCTTCTCAAACATTGCTGAAAAATTAGTGAACACGGATAATGTCACAGCAGGAATCAATGCAGAAGTTGGTAAAAAACAAGTAGCTGTTGACTTAGATGTAGTTGTAGAATACGGAAAAGATATTGAAAATATCTATGATCAAATTAAAGACTTGATCAGCCGTGAAGTGAATGATATGACACATTTAGATGTAATCGAAGTGAATGTGAATGTAGTTGATATCAAAACACAAGAAGAATATGCAAAAGATCAAGAAACTGTCCAAGACAAAGTGACAGATGCTGCTAAATCAACTGGTCAATTTGCTTCAAAACAAACAGATAAAGCAAAAGCAGCTATGAATAAAGGAACACAAAAAGTGAAAGAAAACACTGAACCACGTGTTCAGTAATTGATTGTTAGTAAAAGAAATTAGGAGGAAATTAAAATGGGATTTATTTGGTCATTAATCGTCGGTGGTATTATCGGAGCAATTGCAGGGGCTATTACAAATAAAGGTTCTTCAATGGGAATCATTGCTAACGTAGTCGCAGGTCTAGTTGGATCAGCGATCGGACAAGCTTTACTTGGCACTTGGGGACCAAGTATCGGGGGCATGGCAATCGTTCCATCATTGATTGGTGCAATCATTCTTGTATTGGTCGTATCATTCTTTGCTCGTAAACTGTAAGAAATTGATCGGATCATTTGATCGATCATAAATAAAATCAGAAGCTGAGACAATTATTGTCTCAGCTTTTTTTATCTACTTTAAAAAAATTCGGTCCAGTTAGTAAAGTTTATTCGTGTAAGCTGTTTAGAATAAAAATATCATTGTTATTGTGAAGTTTTACTCAAAATCCTCTTGACTTAGAGTTGACTCCAAGTAGTACAATATCTTTTGTGGTAACAATTAGTAAGACCGAAATGAGTTATTCTTTTCGGACATGTTATTGCAAAAGGAGAGAGAATAGTGAGTATAAAGACAAACATCTTAGACCAAATCAATGGTCCAACAGAGGTAAAAAAACTAACGATAGACGAAATGTCTGAATTAGCTACAGAAATGAGAGAAAAGATTTTACAAAAAAATAGTGCGATCGGAGGACATGTCGGACCAAATTTGGGTGTCGTGGAATTAACAATTGCTTTCCACCATGTGTTTGACTCGCCCAAGGATAAAATTGTTTGGGACGTTTCCCATCAATCTTATGGACATAAGTTATTAACTGGTCGTAAAAATGGATTTGAGGAGGGAAGCTACCACGAAATTAGTGGCTATTCCAATCAACATGAAAGTGAACATGATTATTTTACTGTGGGGCATACTTCAACTTCGATCAGTTTAGCGGTCGGTCTTGCAAAAGCCCGTGATTTGAAACAGGAGAAAGGAAATATCATTGCTTTTATCGGGGATGGTTCCTTAAGTGGAGGCTTAGCTTTTGAAGGTTTGAATAATGGTGGAACAATCAATTCTAATTTGATCGTTTTAGTGAATGACAATGAAATGTCCATTGATGAGAATCAGGGAAGTTTATATCGTCATTTAGCAGAGCTTCGTGAAAGCAATGGGACAAGTAATGATAATTTATTTAAAGCGATGGGGTATGATTATCGCTACATTGCGGATGGTAATGATTTAGAAACAGTAATTGAGGTTTTCAGAGAAATTAAAGACATTGACCATCCAATCGTTTTACATGTTCACACCGAAAAAGGTCATGGCTATGAGCCAGCCGTCGAAAACAAAATGAAATATCATTGGCATGTACCGTTTGATTTAGAAACAGGCGAAGCGAAAAATGCTCCTACTAGTGAAAGTTTTAATCAAATAATTATGAACTATCTTGATGAAAAAACGAAAACAAGTGCAACGCCTATCGTGGCTGTGAATGCTGCGATTCCAGGAATGTTTGGCTTAAAGGAATTTCAAAAAAAACATCCAGAACACTACTTTGATGTGGGGATTGCAGAACAACATTCGATCACATTTGCTTCTGCTTTAGCATCTCAAGGGATTCGACCTGTGGTATTCCATTCAAGTGTGTTTTTACAACGAGCATATGATCAATTATCTCATGATTTAGCGATCAACGAAAATCCAGTAGTCATTCTAATTGGAGGAGCAAGCATTTCAGGAAGTGATCGTACCCACCAAGGGACTTTTGATATTCCTTATCTTTCAAGTATTCCTAATATTAAATATTTAGCGCCAGCTACGAAGGAAGACTTACTTTCGATGTTGGATTGGAGTTTATCGCAAACCGATTCACCGGTTGCTATTAGAATCCCTGCTCATGGTGTGACATCTGGTGAAGCAATCGCAAAAGACTACGCTATTCCAAGTTACCAACGCTTGGTTGCTGGAGATAAAGTTGCAATCTTAGCACTAGGTGGCTTCCTTGAATTAGGTAAACAAGCTTTAGAAGAATTTGCGAATCAGGGGATTTCAGGCACTTTGATTAACCCTGGAACGATCACCGAACTTGATCATGAAACTTTAGAAGAATTAAAAGAAAATCACCAATTGATTATCACTTTAGAAGATGGTAGTCTTTCGGGCGGATTTGGTGAAAAAATCAGTCGTTATTATGGAGATTCAGCAATCCAAGTTCTAAACTTTGGTTCTCAAAAAGAGTTTACTGATAGTGTACCTGTTCAAACATTGTATGAACGTTATCATTTGACACCAAAACAAATCGTAGCAGATAGTCTTAGCAGTTTAAATCAATAGAAAAAAACAGAGTAAATTCGTGATATCCAACGAATTTACTCTGTTTTTTAAGAAATCTGGATTAAATGTACTATATTTATATTATGTAAACACAGTTAGGGATAAACCGAACGAGTAATGAAATAAACATTGCTTTTATCGATAAAAATCCCATAAAATAGAAAAGTAAAGAAATAATCTATTTTTAAGGAGGTATTTTTTTGATTGATTTGCAAGAAATATTTACACAAAACCAGATTGCGTTTGAACTTTATCGCCATCGCCCAATTTTTACCAATGAGGATGCGTTAGTTGTAAAAGAGGAACAAGGGTTTAGTGGTACTGAGACGAAGAGCTTGTATCTAAAAGATAAACAAAACAATCGCTACATTTTTTTAACCTTCACGACTAAAAGAAGCGACTTTAAAAAATTAAGCAAACTGATTGGTAAAAGAGTGTCAGTTGTTTCGGCTGAAGAAATGGAAGCGGAAACGGGACAAAAGCCAGGTGCTGTTTCACCATTTGGTTATGAATCATCTGTTCCTGTCATTATTGATGAAGAAATATTCGCTCAGGAAAAATTAGTATTTGCACCTGGTAGACCTGATCAAACCATGGTAGTCAAAGTGGCAGATTTAGATAATATCATTCAAGTATTAGAAATAAAAACGTATGTATTACCAGCAGTGGAGTGACCTGTAACCATAATGAAACAGGTTCATCTTAAGTGAAATCTTTTGTTTAACGAAGGTTTCGTGATAGAAAAACTGCGTATGAGTAAAGGCGTAGATGTGACGTTCCATACCAAAAAGCTTAGCTGATCAGAAAGTAAACCGAACATGGTTCAGACAAAAACGATGAGACGATCGTGAAAGTAAAACAAAAAAGCAAATGTCTAAGCTATAAACAAAAGTGTCATTTTGTTATAAAACATCGATCATCAGCTTTTTTATTTGGAAATTATTTTTTAGCCTGTAATCAAGTTAATTGAGATAATAGTTGATCATATCCTAATTCTCTGGCATAATCTTCGGCAGTTTTCCCTTGATTATCACGCAATTCTTTATTTGCACCATGAGCCAATAATTCTCGGACGATGTCTTGGTAGATCTTTGAGCCATCTCGCAAAGCCACAGCTTCAATTAACGCAGTATAGCCATAATGATTTTGATGGTCGATATCAACACGACCATCAGTTAGCAAAAGTTTGACGTTGGCTAAATGTCCTTTTTCGGCAGCTGGTATCAAGGCATTACCACCAAAACGGTTAACGATCGACTGATCAGGTTCACTATTTTCAAGCATATAAGCAAGAATCTCAGTTTTTCCTTGTGCGCCAGCATATAAGTAAGGGCTATCTTGAATATGATCTTGTAAGTTGATGTTCGCACCGTGATCAATGAGGATTTTTGCAATATCGATCATATTATGGTGGACAGCAATCAATAATGGGGATTCTCCTTTTTCATTTTGTTCATCAATCATCGCAGTTGACTGGTCTAACAACGTTTGAACTAGATTTAAATCCTCTGCACTAACAGCTTGTAACAAGCGACCTGGAGCAATTGTCATTGGTGTTTCCTCCTTTGATGGATGGTTGGGATTAGTTGGTAAAGGCGCAGAAGTTGTAGAATCCAAAACAATCGAATTCGTGCTAGTATTAGTACCATTTGATTGAGAGGAATGATCGGCACATCCTGCAAATACCAATAACGTAGGGAATAACCATAGGATTGAATAAGGTTTCATGAAAACGCCTCCTCCATATTATTTTAGTTGAAATAGCCATAAACAGCAAAATAAATACTTGCTAAACAATGCACAGCTCTTTATATAGAGGCAAAAACGTAATAAGCAACGCTTCCAAGACGGATTCTTGACAAAAAAAGAACAATGATAGATAGTAAAAAATAGTGTCTGACTAAATCTAGACAGGAGAACAGTTTTTGATTCTGTCAAATGAAAGCAGGGGAGTAGATGTTTACACGTTTGTCATCTCAATTAACAGAAAGAGAAAATTATAAATTACTGATTGGTTCAATTATTCCCAGACCAGTAGCTGTTGTTTCAACATTAACTGAGAAAGGGAACTTAAACATTGCGCCATTCAGCTATTTTAATATCGTTAGTTCAAATCCACCCATCGTTTCGTTAGCTGTCCAAAGAAAAAATGAGCAGATGAAAGATACTGCTAAAAATATCTTAATAAGGAAAGCAGCAATTATCCAAGTTTTAGATGAGCAAAATGTGGTGGAGGTCAATAAAACAGCAGCAACTCTTCCGCAAGAAGAAAGTGAGCTAACCTTGACTAACTTGACTACGAAAATAAATAGGAATGGTTCAATTCCACCAATCAATGAGTCAAAAATTGTTTTTGAAACGGATTTATATGACCATCTCGAAATTAAAAATGAGCAAGAAGTTACTGCCGATCTTTTCTTATTAAAAATCCATACGTATCAATTAAATGAAGAGGTATATGATCCAGTATCCGGGAAGATCGATCCCAAGAAACTACAACCAGTTAGTCGATTAGCAGGGAATGATTATGCAACCTTAGGGAAAATCTTTACCATCCCTAGGCCAAAGTGAACCACATGACGATAAATATGTTATTTTTAGAGGATGTATAATCCTAAAAATATTATTATAATATTGGCGTAAGTTCATTTCTTTCATGAATGGAGTAAGAAATAAAATTTAGCTAAAACATTTTTTAGTTATAAAAAACAATAAAGTTTTTTTAGGTAAACCGAATGATTTAAAATTTTATTTAAAATAGGCAAGTAAAAAGGCAAATATGAGACTTTTTAATGCATGAATAAACTGGTATGTAAATGTTAAGATAACTTGAAAATTTATTCCGAAAAGTGAAAAAGAGAAAAATAAAACAGAAAAATCAATCAAGTCAGCAAGGTATTTTCATACTAAACGACTTCCTAAAAAGGGGAAATATATTAAAGATTGATTAATTTTGTTTTTTTATCAAATAAATGATTGCTAAAATAGTTAAAGAAGCTTACTATTAACTCTGTAAAAAATAAAAATAGTAATAACCTTGTTAGGTGAGGCTCCTATACAAACATATGCTATTGCTCAGAAACGTCGAAAGACGCCAATGAGTCAAACAGGAATTGTCGGATTAAGGCTTTTTCAAATAGCTAAGAGTGTTTCTTTACGTTGTATAGTGCTAAAACTCGGACGATGAGATGATGCTAGGTCAGAATTCTTGTTCGAAAAGGTTTCTGACCTTTTCTTATATTCTATAACTGATTCTATATTTAACTGCTCGTGTTCGCCTAACTTGTGTAAGAGGAGGGGGATATGCGATGTGGAAAAACAGAAAGATCGACTGGTTGATTTTAGGCCCTTATTTGGCTTTGTCAATTGTCGGTCTTTTAGAGATATATAGTGCTAGTTCCTATCGTTTATTGGTAGCAGGAAGTGATCCTAAAAGCTTATTTATTCGGCAATTTTTGTTTATTATTCTTAGTTGGGGCGTAATTGTATTGACCTATTCCATCAGATTACAAGTTCTACTGAAACCAAGAATAATAAAAGCTGGATTGATTGTATCGGGCTTATTATTAGCGATGATGAAACTCGGGATTTTTGCTGTAACAGTTAATGGTGCCCAGCGGTGGGTTTCAATCGCTGGAATCCAGTTTCAACCGTCAGAAATCGCAACCATTTTTTTGATTTTATATTTAAGTCGTTTTTTTAGAAATGACCGCAGTGTTCCTGAGAAACTTCATATACCAGTGTTGATCGTGGGCGGAATCGCCGTGCTTGTTTTGTTTCAACCTAAAATTGCGGGAGCACTGATGATTTTAGCTATTGCTGGAGCTATCTTTTGGGCTGCAGCTATTCCCATTAAAAAAGGGCTGATAATTATCGGAGCAGCGATTGCTAGCTTGATCTTAGTAGCTGGCTTAGTTTTACTACTTGAAAAGCATCATTTGTTACCTTCATTTTTTGAACACGCTTATGACCGAATCGCAATGGTTCATAATCCTTTTTTAGATGAACATGGTGCAGGATATCAGATGAGTAACTCTTACTATGCACTATACAACGGTGGCCTATTTGGTCGAGGAATGGGGAATAGTATTACTAAAAAAGGTTATCTCCCTGAATCCGAAACAGATTTTATTTTCTCAGTCATTGCTGAGGAGTTTGGGTTGATAGGCGCATTACTTGTTTTGTTTTTGCTTTTCTTATTATGTATGCGAATCTTCCAAAAGAGTACGAAACAAAAGAACCAACAGGCAACTTTGATCTTAATTGGTGTAGGGACATGGATACTCGTTCAGACAAGTATCAATATTGGAAGCATCCTTGGTTTAATTCCAATGACAGGTGTACCATTGCCATTTGTCAGCTACGGAGGAACAAGCTATTTAATCTTGTCTTTTGCTATTGGATTAGCTTTGAATATCTCGTCTCGACAAGTGAAAGAGAAAAATAAGCAGGTTGAGAGGTTACAACTCAAGAAACCTGAACTGTTAAACAAGAACAATTAAGAATCTCTCAATTGGACTATCATAATAAAAAAATGGCTATATTTCAAGTAAGAGGTTCGGTTAGAAAGAGGAATCGAAAATGAAAACATTTCAAAAAGTGATTTTAGGTCTATTGACGGCAGTCGTCATTGTCATCGGCTATTTTTCTTTTGAGTTTGTTCATGGTTATTCTTCAACGAGTCGAGCAGACGATGTACCAAAAGTAGAAGCCAAAAGTGTTCCTAAGATTATCAATGTGGCATTGATTGGCTCTGATGCCCGGTCGAAAGAAGAAAATGGACGTTCAGATTCTTTGATGATTGCTCAGTATAATCAAAAAACTAAAAAAGCAAAATTGGTTTCGATTATGCGTGATTCTTATGTAGATATACCTGGGCATGGTCAAGATAAGATCAACGCAGCTTATTCATATGGCGGGATTGATCTTTTGAACCAAACATTGAAAGAAAATTTCAAATTTGAAACACCTTATTATGCAAGTATCACCTTCCAAGATTTCATTGATTGTGTCAATGAGCTATTCCCTAACGGTGTAGATATCAATGCTGAGAAAGATTTAGACTTGGATGGTGTATACATCAAAAAAGGTGAACAAACAATGGATGGGAATACCTTATTGCAATATGCGCGTTTTAGAGAAGATGCTGAAGGAGATTTTGGACGGATTAGAAGACAACAACAAGTGATCAAAGCAATTTCTAAGCAATTAAAAGATGTGACTTCCATCCTTAAATTACCAAAAGCAATCGGTCAACTCTTGGGAAGTATTAAAACGAATTTACCTGAAAGTGTATTAATTGATTGTGGCATTGATTTCTTAAAAGATGACAAACCAATTGATACGTTATCTGTACCAGTTGAAGGTAGTTGGAATTTTAATGATTACACACCTTCTGGTAGTGTACTAGAACTTGATTTAGAAAAAAATCAATTAGCAATCAATCAGTTTTTAGACCAATAGATTTACATTTTATTTAAAGTGTAAGAAGTTAGAAACATGCGATTGTCGTTGTGTTCTAGCTTCTTTTCTTATGGTAAAATGGATAGAAGTTAAGATAAGAAAATGTGAGCGGAGGGACAAAATGAAACGAAGTGACAATCATCGTAGGAGCAAGACTGGTGTTTATCTAACAAGCGCCCTTGTTTTAGTTCTTGCGGCTGGTGGCGGGTATTTTTACTATCAAAAAACGCAAGAAGAGCAAGTGGTTTCAGCAGGAGAAAAAACGATCCAACAGTTTGCGGAACGTTTAAGTACTGGCGATTATAAAAAGGCGATGTCATACACGCAAATTGATTCACAGACTAAGAAGACAATTTCTGAAAAAGAAGCTCTTGAAAAATACCAAAACATTTACGGAGCTGTGGCCATAAAAGGCTTGGAAATCTCTAATTTAAAAGTGACGAAAAAAGATAGTGAAACCTATTCTTTTTCTTATAAAGCTAAAATGAATACAAGCTTAGGCGAATTAAAAGACCTATCATATAAAGGAACTTTGACAAATAAAAATGATCAGATCAAAATCAACTGGCAGCCGAACTTGATTTTTCCTCAAATGGAAGATACAGACAAAGTAAGTCTGACTAGTGAGGAAGCTAAAAGAGGCGATATCCTTGATCGAAATGGAAAGAAATTAGCAACGACGGGCAAATTGAAACAGTTAGGGATCGTTCCTAGAAAGCTGGGAGAAAAAGAAGAGAAAACAGCAAACATCAAAGCAATTGCTGCAGCTTTCGATCTTTCAGAAGATGAAATCAATCAAGCTATCTCTCAAAGTTGGGTACAACCGGACTATTTTGTTCCTCTAAAAATCATTGATGGACAAACCCCCGAATTACCAAGCGGAGCAGCGATCCAAGAAGTTGATGGTCGCACCTATCCGTTAGGCGAAGCAGCAGCGCAATTGATTGGTTATGTTGGTGATATCTCAGCAGAAGATATCAAAAAGAATGCTGAATTAAGTAGTAATGGTAAAATTGGTCGTTCTGGTCTGGAAATGACTTATGACAAAGAACTACGTGGCACCAATGGGGGAAAATTGAGTATTACGGATGCTGATGGGACAGAAAAAGAAGTATTGATCGATCAAGAAGTGAAAAATGGTCAGGATATCAAATTAACTCTTGATGCCGATGCTCAAAAAATCGCATTTGATAGTTTAGGTGGAAAAGCGGGTTCAACAGTAGCGACTTCGCCAAAAACGGGCGAGTTGTTAGTATTAGCGAGCTCTCCAAGTTATGATCCAAACAAAATGACAAATGGAATCTCTCAAGAAGATTATCAAGCCTATACGGAAAATGAAGACCAACCATTTATTAGTCGTTTTGCTACCGGTTACGCTCCCGGATCTACATTTAAAATGATTACTGCCGCAATCGGATTAGATAATCAAACGCTGAATCCAGACGAAGTATTGACGATCAATGGATTGAAATGGCAAAAAGACCAATCATGGGGATCGTATCAAGTTACTCGTGTCAGCGATGTGCCTCAAGTCAATCTGAGAAACGCAATGATTTATTCAGATAATATCTATATGGCTCAAGAAACCTTGAAAATGGGTGAGAAGAAATTCCGCGAAGGATTAAATAAATTCATTTTTGGGGAAGACTTAGATTTGCCGATCAGCATGAATCCCGCACAAATCTCAAATAAGGATAGTTTTAAGTCAGAAATCTTATTAGCAGATACTGGTTATGGGCAGGGAGAACTGTTAATCAATCCGATCCAACAAGCAACGATGTATTCTGTTTTTGCTAATAATGGAAATCTTGTTTATCCAAAATTAGAGATGGATAAAGAAACGAAAGTCAAACAAAATGTCATTGCTTCAACAGCTGTACAGACGATTCTGCCAGATTTGAAAGATGTTGTTCAAGATACGAATGGTACTGCTCATTCTTTAGCTGCTTTAGGCATACCAATAGCAGCTAAAACTGGTACAGCGGAAATCAAAGAAAAACAAGATGAAAAAGGACAAGAAAATAGCTTCCTATTTGCTGTGAATCCTGATACAAATGGTTATCTCATGATCAGCATGTTAGAAGATAAAGCAGAAGGTGATTCTGCAACGAAACGTGCACCTGAGTTGCTCCAATACTTGAATCAAAACTATCAATAGACGAATGAATAAAACTAATCAATGACTGTAGTCACTACTTACATTTGGGCTAGGAAACCTAAATTATTTAGAATACTACAGTCACTCGATTAGTTTTTTTATATAGGGATGCTTTAGAATGATCTTTTTACTTTTGGTTTAACGATAAAAGTAGCTAAACCTAATAAAATGAATCCAATAATGAATGGCATCGTATGATGGAAAGTAGCATATAGTTGACCACCAATCATCGGACCGATCACTCTAGCTAATGCTTGGATGCTTTGTGAAGCCCCTTGGATTTTCCCTTGGTCCTCTTTGCTAGCATACGTTGAAATCAAACCATTGTAGGAAGGGCTAAAAATCGCATCACCTAGCCCGAAAAAGACCATGCCGATGATAAAGCAGGGGATCGAGCTATAAAAAGCGGAAAGGATGAGGACAGAATAACCAATCATTTCACTGGTAATACCCATAGTAATGATCTGGTTTTCTCGCCAAAATTTTAATAAAATCGGCATAATCAACAGTTGAGCAAAAATGTCCATAATGCCAATTAACGAGAAAATAAAACCGATGATGATTGGCGATAAATGGAAAGTATCAATTGAAAATTGAGCAAAAATCGCTTGGAATGAACCGTTGGGTAGCCAAATCAAAAAACCTGTGATCAATAACCATTTGACTGATCGAAAAGTGAAAACCAATTGGAGTTGCTTGAAGGGATTGATTTGCTGAAGAGAAAGATTTCTTGTACGTTCACGTTTAGTCAAACTTTCAGGCATGAAAAAATAACCGTAAACCGCATTACTCAAAGACAAAAAGGAGGCAACGTATAAGGGAGTTGCTGGTCCGTACTGTGCCAAGAACCCACCAATCAAAGGACCTGCTGCAGTTCCAATCCCAACAGTCGCGCTAATCCATCCAAAATATTTTGTTCGACTTTCAATTGGTGTCAAATCAGCAAAATAGGCAAGAATAGCTGAGATTTCGCCGCCGGTTAACCCCTCAATTATTCTACCAAGAAAAAGTATCCATAAAGCTCCACCAAAGCCAAATAAATAGTACCCAATCGCAGAGCCAAACAAACTGCTGATCAAAATAATTTTCCGACCAAACCGATCACTGAGTGCGCCTAACATAGGGGCGGCTAAAAACATGGAAAAAGCATAGATCGCACTGAGTAGTGTCACCGTGGTTGCTTGTTGCTGTGTGTTTTTTGTGTATTGCTCTACCATAAATGGAATGACCGGATTAACGATTGTTAACCCTAATCCAATCAAAAAGACCGAAGTGAAACCAAAAACGAGTGCATGTTTGTTGATTGTTGTATTCATATCAAAACTCCTTAGCTATAAAATGTTTCCTAGGAAACATTTTATATAGTATATGTTTATTGTTTCCTTGTCAACAATAAACAGAGAGATACTACGATAGAAGAATGAAATTTAACGAAGCAGAGAGCAAAAAATCAACCGTGATCTTAAGATCACGGTTGATTACACATGCACTTTATTTTTCTAGTTTTGTTCTTTTTAAATTTTCTCTAAAGCGACCGATAAAACGAAAAACAGTATCAAACTCTTCCTTAGTCATTTGTTGAAAAACGACCTCATTTTCTTTAAGAAATTCTTCATGGAGCTTTTGATGCATTTTGTTAATACGCTGACCTTCAGCTGTCAGGCGAAAGTAACGCTCTTTTTTATTTTCAGGTTTCTGATAGCTTTCAAGTAAGCCGTTAGTGATCATTTTTTTAGTTAGCTTACTAATCGCTCCACGAGTCATGTAACTAGCATTTGCTAATTTGGTTACATTTGGATTTGGAATTGATGCTACTTTTTCGATTAAGTCGATCTCATTCAAAGAATAGCCTTCGAGTACTTGTTCTAATTTTGGTTTATTACGCCAAGTGATCTCGTTAGTCAGATCGACCATTTCACTAATCAATTTAAGTCTTGAGTCCATTTTTCACCGTCCTTTTTCTCTAGTATAACGAATGGACATTATCATCACAACATTCATTGATAGATAGTAAGTTAATTGGCGTATACTTTTTTAGTGAAATATTTAAGAATCAGAGGTGAAATCAGAGTACTTAACAAAACAACGATCACTAAAGGAGAGTAGTAGTGATTTTCAATCAAGTTGCTTTGTTGCCCGATCTGTAAAATAATCAATGCCATTTCACCACGAGAAATCATACCAGCTCCTACCATGAGTGCACTGTTGGAAGAAAAACCAGAGAATTTTGCTCCAATATATCCGCCAATAAGTTTAGTCAGAATTGCTACGAGTGTCAAAATCAAAATAAATAGTATCTGTTCACTAAAGTTAGAAAAATCTACTTCTAAACCAACACTCACAAAAAAGACGGGGATGAATACTGCATATCCTAAAGCTTCAACATTATTGTAAACTTCATGTTTTACTTTTGTTTGACTCACTGCAATCCCAGCAAAAAATGCCCCAATTACTGAACTTAACCCAATCAGGTCTGCTAAATAAGACATTCCTAGGCAAATGACTAATGACATAATGATAATGGCTGAATTCGCATAGATTTTTTCTGCTAGCGACATTAAAAATGGAGCAATCCATTTCACTAATAAAAAGATAAATAAGAAATAGAATAGTTGTTCCAACAAGAGTAAAGGAAGGGGTAGGTTGCTCGTAGACTTACCTGTTAAAAAAGATAAACTGAAGCTTAGCACTAGAACAACCAGAATATCATCAACAACAGAGGCACCTAGAATCGTTGATCCTTCCTTCGTATTCACAACATTCAGTTCTTTTAGTACTTCGACAGAGATACTAACAGAAGTCGCAGCTAAAATAATCCCAAAAAAGATTGCTTCATTGTTCGCTACTTGAAACGCCTCGCCAGTAAGCCAACCGAAAAAGACAGGGAAGAGGATTCCTAAAAGTGCTACAAACATTCCTGGTTTAAAATATTTTTTCAATAAGGATAAATCACTTTCCAAACCTGCTAAGAACATCAGCAAAATGACACCAATTTCAGAAAAATCATGAACTAAAATATTAGGATGAACCCAGCCAAGTCCTGCTTGTCCTAGTAATACACCAACTAACAATTGTCCAATAACAGCCGGAATTCCAAATCTTCTCGAAATATGCGAACCAATTGTAGTTGCAACAAGGATTAAACATAAAATACCAATAAACTCCATAAGATAGTCAAACCTTTCTTTATTCAATAGTCTCAAATATATAATAACATTAATTATTTTATTTGTGGTGAAAAGAGATTATCTAGAAAACTGCAAAAAGAGACTCGAAAATGAAAAATTTTTAAGAGCAAATAAAAAGAGGCAGCATTCAGAAAGTTTTACTCTTAGAAATGAAAAGCTTTTAGAAAATTAGCTTTTTCTATCTTCTAGTTAAGCAAACTAATACACATGCAACCTCTTTTTTCCTTAAGAATATCTCTTGTTCACTTTGAAATAGGTAATGATTTCTGAGATACCCATGAAAATTAATAGCCCACCAAATAATTGGAAGAGTATCATGACGCTTTTGAATGGATTGAATAATAAAATCAAACCACCAATCAATAAGAGAATACTATAAGCACTCCAACCTTTCGAACGGGTGTTAAGTCCGACGAATAATTGAAAGAGACTTTTTAGGATAATAACTAAACCTAAGATAACTGGTAAGAGCGAGACGATTGCTGCTGCAAAGACCCACACGATTAGTGCGAGAATAAAAAATGCAATCCCGCTAATTAAACCAAATCCCCATGCACCCGTTTGTTTTCGGTTTTTATTTGCTTCTAAAAGATTCAAAATCCCCAATAAAACAAAATACGCTGTAATGAGGTAGCCAATAAAATGGAATACAGCTGTCGGATTGATCACAATTGCAAGTCCGGCAATGATGTAAATGGCTGACCTTAGCAATGCGTAACGCTGAAAATTAGTACGTATCATTTCAAACATAACATAACCTCCTTTTATTCTATTGTAACGGTAAACGGTTATTCTACCAAACAAAAACCTGTTTTTTTATTTAGCTTCTTAATATTTTATCCATTTTCTTGCCTTTTGCAAGTTCATCAATTAGCTTATCTAAATAACGTATTTCCTGCATCAGTGGGTCTTTGATCGTTTCCACTCGCACACCACAAATCACCCCAGTTATCAACTGTCTGTTTGGATTCAGTTTGGGTGCTTGTTCAAAGAAGACTTGGAACGTTACTTCATTTTTCAGTTGTTTTTGTAATTCTTCTTCGGTATAACCAGTCAACCAGCGGATGATTTCATCCACTTCTGACCGAGAGTGTCCTTTTTTCTCAGCTTTTTTTACATAGAGAGGGTAGACACTTGAGAAACTCATGGTGAAAATTCGTTGATTCATGATAGCACCTCCTACGATAAGTTTTCTTTTATTATATTCGTTTGTTCAATAAATGTGTACTTATCGCAATTGTAAAAAAAGAATAAATAAAAGGCTAAGGCAAGTTGATGAATAAACTTGTCTTAACCTTTTGAGATTTGTAGCAAAGTTATTCTTTTCTCATCAAATAGTCAAATGCACCAAGGGCTGCTGTAGCACCCGAACCCATAGCAATAATGATCTGTTTATAAGCACTATCTGTGCAATCACCAGCAGCGTAAAGTCCTGCTTCACTGGTAGCACCATGGGCATCAGTGATGATTTCTCCTCGATCATTTAACTCTAGTGTTCCAACTAACCAATCCGTATTAGGAACCAAACCAATCAGAATAAACACACCTGAAACAGCTATTGTGTGTTCTTCCTGGGTGGAACGGTCGATATAACTCAACGAATCAACCTTTGTCTGACCACTGATTTCTTTCGTCTGGGCATTTAGAATGACAGTGACATTTGTTAAAGTAGCTAGTTTATCTTGTAATACTTGGTCTGCTTTAAGTGTCGGAAGAAACTCTAAAATATATACATGTTTCGCCAACCCAGCTAAATCAATGGCAGCTTCAATCCCTGAATTTCCGCCACCAATCACTGCGATTTCTTTTCCGGCAAAGAGGGGACCATCGCAATGAGGACAATAGGCAATTCCTTTGTTTTTAAATTCTTTTTCACCAGGAACATTGATTGAACGCCAATGAGCTCCTGTTGCAACAATCGTTGTTTTTGATTTCAGCTGATTGCCGCTTTTTAAATTGATTTCAAAGAGATCTGCTCCTTTGTTTAGTGACACAACTTGTTGATTTGTCATAACATCAACAGGATAAGACCGTAAATGTTCTTCGACTTGTTTCATCAATCGTGGACCTTCTGTGTAAGGTGTACCAATTAGATTTTCGATGCCTAACGTTTCTACGACTTGACCGCCAAGTGTATCAGTTACGAGTCCAGTACGGAGGCCTTTTCTAACTGCGTAAATCGCTGCGCTGCTTGCTGCTGGACCACCACCGATAACTAGAACGTCAAATAATTCTTTTGTATTGATTTTCTTTTGTTCCATTAGATTCGGGCCAGCTATTTTTCCTAAAATTTGTTCAATCGTCATTCGTCCACTAGCAAATTCTTTTTCGTTTAAAAAGACGGTTGGCACGGCCATGATTTGTTTTTCAGTGATTTCATGCTGATACATCCCACCTTCGATCATCGTATGGGTGATCAACGGATTCAAAACCGCTAAAATGTTTAACGCTTGAACAACATCAGGGCAGTTGTGACAAGTTAAACTGACATAGCTCTCAAAATGTAGAGGTTGATTGATTTCTAAAATGGATTGAATCAAAGTATCAGCTATTTTAGGTGGTCGTCCACTTACTTGTAATAAAGCAAGGAGGAAAGATGCAAACTCGTGGCCTAAAGGAATACCTGCGAAAGTGATCCCGCTAGTCTTTTGTAAAGAATTGATTTCAAAGCTAGGGGTACGTGGCAACGTCTTTTGTTCAACCGTAATTTTATCAGTCATATCTGCCACTTCGTTCACAAACTCGAATAATTGTTGGGAATTGGCTGTGTCATCTGTACTAACCGAAAAAACGACTGGTGCTTCCATTAAATCAAGATATTGAGCTAAATTTTGTTTCGTTTCCTTATCTAACATCGGCTCATCCTCTAAATCTTTCCAACAAGATCGAAACTAGGTTTTAGTGTTTCGCCACTTTCTTTCCATTTCGCTGGACAAACTTCACCAGGATGCGTACGTACGTATTGTGCGGCTTTGATTTTGTCAATCAAGGCACTTGCGTCACGTCCAATACCATCAGCATTGATTTCCATTGCTTGTACGATACCATCTGGATCTATGATAAAAGTTCCTCTTTGTGCAAGTCCACTTTCTTCATTCAATACATCAAATAGACGAGAAATGTGGTGAGAAGGGTCGCCAATCATGGCATATTCTATTTTTCCGATAGCTTCAGATGAGTCATGCCATGCTTTATGTGTAAAGTGGGTATCCGTTGAACAAGAAAAGACTTGGACGCCTAGTGATTTTAATTCATCGTATTGTTCCTGTAAATCCTCTAATTCTGTCGGACATACGAAAGTGAAATCTGCTGGATAAAAGCAAATAATACTCCAATTACCAGTTAGATTAGCATCGCTGATATCGATAAATTCTCCGTTTTTATAAGCTTGTGCGGTAAATTCTCCAACTTTTTTTCCAATCAATGACATATGAAAACCTCCAATTTATTTTACTTTATTTATAATTAATATAATTTAATAACGGTTGCAAAGTCAAAGGTTTTTTGGTTATTTTAAGAATGTCTCGTAAAAATAGGAGGTTATTTATAGGTGCAATAGAAAAAGCCGTACATGGGAATAGTGGCTGCTTCCTTTGTCTAGTAGGATTCGTCGACTATTTTTCCATGAACGGCTGCATTGGATCATTTATTAGAAAATGGTGTGCAAGATGTATAATCATTTTCTTGTTTTAATTCAAAGATATATCCAGCAATTTGAGTAATTACTTTTTTCCATTCTTGCGGTGTTACATAATTGTCCAATAAATAGATTTTTTTGATGTGTGACGGCAGATGCTCTAAGGGACAGTCACTGACGATGATATCACATTCTTCCATATAATTTTTTTGGATGATGATCGACTCGGAAGAAAAGATCTGCTCGATTTTGACCATCAAATCTTTACTCACATAAAAATCCTTGGTGTAATTGATACCTATAACGATCGAATGTTGAGGTTTAAAGCGATCATACAAATGAAGTAAGTCTTCAACGATCCATTGCATATTTTCTTTGATCAATAGATCTGGCAGCTCTTTACTGATTTTTTGTCTAAAAGTGACGTAGAATTGTTTGATCTCATTTTGTAAGTTTTCAAAATTTTCTTTTCCTTCATATAAAGTATAGGTAGGTAAAGGAGTATTGGGTTGATCAGGATTCAAAAAAGTACTGAAAAGTTTATTTCGAGCAAAGTTCAAGGCATAAAGTTTTTGTTGATTGACTGGTACTTTTAAATGAAAGTGTCGGCTAAAAGACTCCACTAGCTTTTTAGAGTAAACGATGTAAGGAACATTAGCTTCTAGTAACATTTGGTAATGTTGAAAGCTAAGCTCGTCACTTTCTAGTTTTGAAATCGCTAATCTTGCTAACAGGTTGATTAAAACCCGCTGTTCATGACAAATAGATAAATGATCGTTAAGCAAATCAAATTCTGGAGTAACCAAGTATTCAATATAGTCATATTCTTTAAACTCTCTTTGGACATTCTTCAACGATGTAACTGGAAAGTTCTCTACACAGATTTTTAATAGTAAAAATAATTTTTCTTTCATCCCTCCACTTAGGGCATCAAGTAATTCTTGTTTAAAATAAGTTGTTAGTTCATACGTAATAGATTGTGGGGTTTCCATGCCATAGGGGACAGAAGTATTTGAAAAAATATTCCAATAAACATCTAAAAAACAATACTGGATCTGTACTTCCGTTCCTGCTACGATTTTTTTTCCTTTAGCTGTAAATTTAAATGCAATCCCATACAATTTAAGGAACTGATTGACAGCTTTCATTTTGGAATAAAGATAAGAGGAGCTGTAATTTGTTGTTTGACTAATGCTAACAATTGAATGACCAGTTGGTTCTAACAGGGCTGTTAAAATTTTAAAATTTGTCGATTCTAAACAGTATTTACCAAATAATTCATAATAACATTTTGCACTATCTGTATTCTTTAAATCTAACTGGACAAATTTCTTTTGCCTGATCAAAGAAACATCTTCTAAATCAAGTGTCATAAAATCCTGTTCTAATTCTTGGAGATAAAGCAAAAAATTAGAATCAGACATCTCAAAATAATCAGCGAGGTAGTGAGTGGTAATGAAGAATGGGTGTTCTGCAAGAAAAAGAAAAATATTGAGCTTGGTAACACTTTTTTTATTTAAAAGATACTTTTTGATTGCTTCTTGTGTTTGCATGTTATTCCTCCATTTGATTTTCCATCCAGCATTTTACTAAAAAATTAGCTATTTTGAACAAAAAAACAGTAATAATATTTTAGCCGTTTGTATTATCTTATGTATTGCAAGCCAAAAGTGTTTGAAACGGGGGAGATGTAAAAATGAATCACTTAAAACTTATAATGGCTACTGTTGCTTTGACAGGCCTATCGGTAACTGCCGAAGCAACGCAACAAGTAAAGATTGAAGAGCACCACCCAATCGTTACTAAAACGAAAGAGCCTGGGTGGGCAAACGTGAATTGTATCACACTACAGGATGAATTTTCCACAACAAATTCAGGAATCATGAAATTTCCGGTGGGAAAAACGGTACCAGTCAAAGCCAGTGTCAGCTATTCAGGCGATAGACAACCAATCTCACAATCCAATGTAGTATTTGAGAATGTTGATCCAGCATTGACGATTGGGTACGATCCAACTACGCTTCAGATTAATGGACATAAGGCTAGTTTTACCTTTACTGTAACATTAAATCAACATTTAACAAAGCCAGCATTATTTACGATCAAAGTAGCTGATGGCAGTCCGACAGATAATCAGCATCTTACGCCTTATAGTCAACGTCAGACAGTTGAAGAAATGCTTAATGTTGATGAGGATAATTTTACCGAATTACCAGAAATTGAACCAACTGATCCAACACCGGAGGAAAAACCAGATCCAGTTGAACCGACTGATCCAACGCCAGAAGAAAAGCCAGATCCAGTCGAACCGACTGATCCAACGCCAGAAGAAAAGCCAGATCCAGTCGAACCGACTGATCCAACACCGGAGGAAAAACCAGATCCAGTCGAACCGACTGATCCAACACCGGAGGAAAAACCAGATCCAGTTGAACCGACTGATCCAACGCCAGAAGAAAAACCAGATCCAGTTGAACCGACTGATCCAACGCCAGAAGAAAAACCAGATCCAGTCGAACCGACTGATCCAACGCCAGAAGAAAAGCCAGATCCAGTTGAACCGACTGATCCAACGCCAGATGAAATGAAAAAACCTCAAGTGGAAATCGAGATACCTAAGAAAGAAGAATTTCCAACTGTGGGGGAATCTTTAATTGACGTTAATACGAAAAATCAAGTAATTTTGCCAGATATGATCAAAGAAAAATCGCATCAGATGTCTTTATCAGGTAGTTTAACGCCTAAAAATGAAAACAATTATGAAATAAACAATGATAATTTCTCAGATAATGAAAAATCTCTTGGTAATGGTATAAGTGGTCAATTACCAAAAACAGCAGATAAAGCAACACCAAGTTTTATGTATCTTGGGTTTACACTTATCATTTTCTCTATTTTCGGAGTGAGAAAGTTACGAAATAGTGAAAAACAAAGTTAAAGCAAACAAATAACATTATTATTAAAAGAAGAGAATGAGGAGTACATCCTCATTCTCTTCTTTATAAATTAGAAAATTACTAGAAAAATAAGTGATGAACCATAAGTATTGAATCACTTATTTTTTATTTGTTTAAATAATGTATTTGTTCTTGATCAACCACTGGATAAGTAATCAATTCAGTGCCTTCGAGATTTTCTTTATGCATTTCAACTGCGGTGATTTGGTGATTGTTGTAAGTAGTATAGTAATAGATCCCTTTGTCCATGTTACAACAAGATGAATAGATCGTATATTCAAACTTCCCATTTCCTACATCACACAATCCTTTTTGTTGTTCCACGGATGTTAATATATGGAAAAATTGGTTCACGCTCTCCATCTCTGAATCTCCTGAGACTGATTGCCATTTTGTAAAGGCAGCTTTTACGAAACGAGAAGCAGATGATAAATCGCCTGGTAAGCCTAATCCACCCATTCCACGACTATACACATCCAACTCTAGATTTTTCGCAAAATGATTGGAAGATACAGTAGGAGAAACATGACGGTAGTTATTTAAATTAAACAATTGATAATCAAAAGGTGGATTATTTGTTAATACACCGACTGGATTATTGTAAATTTTCAAACCATCAATGGTTGATTCGATCACGAGAGCTTCATTTTGGTCAGCAAGCAGCCAGTGAAGAGGAGAAAGTGGAAGTTCTTCACTAAAATTGATATTTACTAAGTTGATCTCAGCAAGTAATTTTTTTGCCTCATCGATTGTTGCGCATTTTCCTAATAACCAAGGGATAAATTCGAATGGTGAGATATTGGTTTTACCAGAGTCTTCTTCAAAGTAATGAGCATTTTCAGGGAAATTCAAACCTGCCATGCTAAGTCCTTTTTCATTTGTTGCTTCAAAATATAACGGATAATTATCAACAACTGCAGCCATACCAATTAACGCATAGTGAGAGGGTAGAGGATCCGTTCGACGAAATTTAAAAGGATAGTTTCTAGGCGTAATTGTCACTACTTGTCCATAAGAAAGCTCTAAATCTAAGTTTCGTCCAAAATAATGATCTTTAGTTGCATAAACAATGGATGTACACATGATACATCTCCTCCTTTTATTAATATAAATTAATGATAATACCAATTTTAATTTTTTACCAGAAAAACTGATTTTTGATTAAAAAAACTCCTGTTATAAAAAAGATCTTTTCTAAGATGGATTTACTTTGTAAGGATTAACAAGACAAGTGTGCAGTGTTCTAGAAAATTTTAGCGGAAAATAAGCCGAAGAATGCCCTAACTAGAAGGGATTCTTCGACTTATTTCTCAGAGCTAGAGACGTCACAAAATTTTTATGATAATTAAACTGAAGTAAATCTTACAGGTTCTGATTCAAAGAAAGTCACTCTTTGAGGGGATGGTTGGGAATTTCTTTCACTTTTAATATATCTAATAAGAATGTAAAAATTGGAATACCAACAATCAAACCCCATACTCCTAAAAAGCGTTCGCTGATCAATAATACAATAAAGGTATAGAAAATCGGTAATTCTGTTTTACTAGACATCAATTTTGGATTCAAAACATAAGATTCAAGTAAATGGACGATTAAAATCGTTAATAAGATGTAAACCACATCTTTTATGCCACCTTGAGAATACGCAATAAAGGATAAGGGCACACAAGAGATAATGACACCAGCAACTGGGATCAAACTTAAAATAAAGATCATAATTGCTAAACTAAGCAACTGATGGAAACCAAAAGCAGCTAAAGCAATCGTTGTGAGGATCGTGTTTAATAAAGCAATAATGAACTGTGCCTCTAATACTAATCCAAAGGTATTGACAAATTTATCAGCAAAGTAATAAATGTCTTGGAAGAACCAAGAAAATTCGCCTTTTAAGAATAAGCGGGAAAATAGGATTGTTTTTTTCTTTTCGATCATAAAAAAGAAACTTAAGATAAAAGACATAGTAAAGGCGACAGCCATCTTACCAAAGTCTTGCAAATAACCTAAAGCAATTGATGCACCATTTTGTAATTGTTCAAAGAAATCATTTCTTTCAATGTAATTATGGATATAAAGTAAAACCGGATCAGCGTCTTTGGGTTGATGTTCATAGAAATTGATGACTGATTTGACCATGTCAAATGTTTGGTGTACCAAGACGGGGATATAAATTGTAAATGCTAAATAGATTAGGTAAACCACAAGAGCATAAACAATAATGGTTAATACTCCGGTTGGAACCTTAATGAATCGTTGGATAATTTGCACTAAGTGAATCATTAAATACGTAAAAATAAAAGTTAGTAAAATTGTTGTAATCATGCTTCTTACAAGAAAAAGGACTACAATAATGATTAATAGAACAGTCATACGACGAATTTTTTCATTCGCCAAAAAGCGTTGGTAAACAGACAAATCAACAACCTCCAAGTAATTTAAGTCATAGCGTACATATTTGATTATAAAGCGGAAATAGGGAATTAGGAAGAAAAAAATAAAAACTGCAGACATTGATGAGCAATGTCTGCAGTTTGACTGTTTAGTTCCTAGTGTTTTTCCCGAAAATTAGTTAGCATTTTCTTGCTGAGTTTTTGCAAAAGAACAAGCTCATCCGGTTCAAGTGGAAGACTCGCTAATATTTTAGCAGGAATATCTTTTGCTTTTTCTTCTAAAGCTTTTCCATTAAAAGTCAGTGATAGAATCGTAATACGCTCGTCTTTATCTGCTCTTCTTCTTTGAAGTAGGCCTTTGTCAGCCATTTTTTTTATGACGGGCGTCAAGGTTCCAGAATCTAAACAAAGTAAGCTACCAAGTTCTTTCATTGTGACTTGTTGGTTTTCCCATAAAACAAGCATTACCAGGTATTGTGTGTAAGTTAAATCTAAAGGCTTCAGCAAAGGGTTGTACGAGCGAATGATTTCTTTAGAGGTGGCATATAAAGGAAAGCACAACTGGTTTTCTAAATATAAATCTTCCATTTTCTCCACCTCGATTCTCGTAGTTCCTTGTTAGCATAGCTGATTTTATAATAAATGTCTAGCTGTTAACAGCAGTCAATATCACTTCAATATTACCTGCAGTTGCTTTAGAATATGGGCAAACCTTATGAGCTGCTTCAAATAATTCTTGTGTTTCTTCTAAAGAAAGACCTTCAACATGACCTTCAATTTCAACGCCTAAAACAAAACTCATTTCATTTTCAGCATACAAAGATACTTGAGCACTGATGGTAGAAGCACCAGAGATATTTTTTTGATTTTTGATCAATTCTAACGCACTATTGAAACAAGCACTGAAACCTGCTGCAAATAATTGCTCAGGATTCGTTGCATCGGCTACACGACGTCCAGGAGCCGCAATTGCAAGTTCAAATGAATGATCTGGACTATGAACTTCACCTGAACGACCACCAGTATTGATCATTTTTGTAGAATACATTTTTTTCATAAAAAACACTCCTTTAAATTTGATTTTGTACAATTAAATTGTATACAACTTAATTGAGAAAGGCAACTAATTCGTTTCAGCATGGGCATAAAAAAACGAGCGACTACACGTTATGGCATCACTCGTTTTAGATCAATTATTTAAGCAGAATCAATTTTTAGAAGAAATACAAAAATAGAAGAGGAAGTATTTATGAATAAGCTTCTTATTACTCAATTGGATGGTAAGTGAAGCCACTACCAGTTACTTCAGCTACACTGCTGACAATCACAAAAGCAGTAGGGTCGATTTCTTCGATCAATGGTTTGACTCTTGAAAACTCCTGGTCTGTTACGACGATCAATAAAACTTCTTTAGATTTGCGGTTGTAGCCACCTTTTGCTTCTAATAAAGTTAAGCCACGACCAATTTCCGCACTTAAACGTTGGCGGATTTCTTCGATAGAGGTTTCGCTCATCACCATTATCGATTTTTTACGATTCATTCCTGTTTCAATATAAGACATTACAATCGAGGTAATGACGATCGAAAGAATGGCGTATAAAAATTCTTCAAACCCAAAAATAAATAAATTAAGTGATACAACAAACGCATCTGTTACCAATAAACCAATCGAAGTATTCAAATGAAAGTACTTTTTGAAGATCAGTGGTGGAATAGTTGTTCCGCCACTTGAAGAATTATTTTTGTATAAAATAGCGACACCCAGAGCAAAGATCGCACTACCAAAGATCACTGAAAGTAAACGATCCGACGTAACCATCATTTCAGGGACGACCGCAATAATCAGCGGAAAGACAAGACTTCCAAAAAGCACTTTGAAAAAAGGTTTTTTTCCAAGAAATACAAGAGCTAATACCAACATGATGATATTTAATACTAAAATGACCATTGCACGATCAAAACCTAAAGCCGATTCTAATAGAATACCTAAACCACTCACACCGCCTGCTGCGATATGGTGAGGCCCTAAAAACATATTGATACCTACGCCTAAAATGGTTAAGGCAAACATTATTTTTATGTATGTCCAAATCATCGTTTTCATTTGCTTCATCCATTCACATCCATTCATTATTGTATTTTAATTTTTTAGTGCTTTTTTCATTATAACGTAATATTCGCCTAAAGTTAACTAATATTTTAAAAAAATGTTAGGTTAGTCTAACATTTCAGGTCGAGAAATAGAGGAGTTATGAGTTCACTATGTTGCTATAGATAGTGAATATTAATATTTTTTATCGATTGAAATAAAAATCAAAGATGTCTTTTACTTTTCCTTATTTCGATAAAGAGCAAATAAAGATGGAAATTTAATGAATGAAAGGTTGGACATAAATGCAACGTCATGTCGATTCGTTACGAACAGTTAGTGTGCAAGAACCATTGGCAATAAGATGAGCAGGGGTTAGTTTGTTTTCTTTTTCTAAATAAATTTCAGCTGCCCAAAATTGGATAGAGCGTCCAATTTTAGTCGGACGTGCGATCACTCGTAATTGTCCATTTTGAGCGCTGTTAAGGTGGTTGACGTGTAAATCTACACCTACCGCATATTGTGGCGAGCTTAAATGTTGGTTAGCACCAATACTACAAGCGGTTTCAATCAAGATACCGTTGATTCCGCCATGAAGGAAGCCAAAAGGTTGGAGATGGATGTCAGAAATCGGTAGTAACAATTCAACCTGTTCTTTTGAGATAGACATTGTCTCAATCTGTAAATATTCGATTAAATTCATTTTTAGGTTTCATTCCTTTTTTTGTTTTTTGAATAGTATAACAGAAATTCTTAAAAAATATAAAATTACAAACGTTTTCTTTGGCTTTTGTGTATAATAAGAATGTTCAACTTAGAGGAGGAATAAAATGAGAGAATGGCAAACAATTAAAGACTATGAAGAAATACTTTTTGAAAAACATGATAAAATAGCAAAAATAACAATTAATCGACCGCAAGTACACAATGCATTCACTCCAAAGACAGTGTTTGAAATGATTGAAGCTTTTACTATTTGTCGAGAGCGGCAAGATATTGGTGTGATTATTTTAACCGGGGCAGGAGATCAAGCATTTTGTTCTGGTGGAGATCAAAAAGTTCGAGGAAATGGCGGGTATGTAGGTGATGATCAAATCCCTCGCTTGAATGTGCTAGATCTCCAACGCTTGATTCGGGTCATTCCAAAGCCTGTGATTGCTATGGTCAAAGGTTGGTCGATCGGTGGAGGCAATGTCTTACAACTTGTTTGTGACATCACAATTGCCGCTGAAAATGCGAAATTTGGACAAACAGGTCCGAATGTAGGAAGTTTTGACGGCGGTTATGGATCAGGCTATCTAGCTCGAGTGATCGGTCATAAAAAAGCAAAAGAAGTCTGGTTTATGACGAAACAGTATTCCGCAACAGAAGCTTTAGCAATGAATTGGATCAACACAGTGGTACCTTTAGCCGAAATTGAAGACGTAACGATAGAGTGGGCAGAAGAAATGTTGAAGAAAAGTCCTTTAGCATTAAGAATGATCAAGGCTGCAATGAACGCAGATACAGACGGACTAGCGGGGATTCAACAATTAGCAGGGGATGCCACTTTACTTTACTACACGATGGCTGAAGCTCAAGAAGGACGAGATGCATTCAAAGAAAAGAGAGAGCCTGACTTTGACCAATTTCCTAAATTTCCCTAAACAAAAACCAAATAGTTGGTTGCAACGACAAGCATTAGAACAGCCAGATCAGCCAGCCTTTTATACGAAAGATGTTTGTCTAACGTTTAGTGAATTGAATCACTATGTACAGCAACTTGCTTATTATTTCAAACGTTTTATAAGCAATCAACAAAAAACTATTAAAAGAGTAGCCATTTTGAGCGACAATCAGACAATGATGTATCAGTCGATCTTAGCTCTATGGGAATTAGGAATGGAGATCCAATTTCTAAATACAAGGTTAACCAGTGAAGAACTAGCTTATCAGTTAAAAGATGCCAATACACGACTATTGATCACTGAACATCCTGAACATTTTTCCTTTGAAAATGTAACCATCATTTCTTTCCCGCAAAAAAAGGAACTAATCGGGAGAATTAATGAACCACCAAATGATTTCGGCTATCAATTGGAGCAAATAGCCTCGATCATGTATACATCTGGGACTACTGGAAAGCCAAAAGGAGTACCTCAAACTTTTTCAAACCATCAAGCAAGTAGCCTAGCTACACAAAAAAGTATGGCTATCGAGTCTGGCGAGAATTGGCTTTGTTGCGTCCCGTTGTACCATATCAGTGGGTTATCGATTCTTTTACGTTCCCTTGTTTTAGGAATTAGCGTTCATTTATGTGAAAAATTTCACCCATCAGAAGTCAACCAACTGATTTTAAGCAAAAAAACCGCTTATTTGTCGTTAGTCACGAAAATGTTAAAAGATCTGTTGCCGTTTGTACCAGAAGACGGTTATCCTTCTTCTTTGAAGCAAGTTTTATTAGGTGGCGGTCCGATTGAATCTACCTTACTTGAAGACTGTTGCCAGTTGAAGCTACCCGTTATGTTGTCTTATGGCATGACAGAAACATGTTCCCAAGTTGTCGCAGGTAAAATCAATTTGCATTCAAAGTTTAAAGACACGGTTGGTCGTCCGCTAATGGGTGTGCAAATTAAAATCGATGGGACAGATCAAGCGAATGAATCTGGAGAAATTCTTTTAAAAGGTTCGTCGATCGTTAAAGGATATCTCAACGGACGAGATCGACATTCGTGGACGAAAGAGGGCTGGTTTTGTACTGGTGATTGGGGCTATTTAACAGATACTGGTGAACTAAAAATTCTTAGTCGAATGAGTGAGCGAATCATCTCTGGCGGAGAAAATATTTACCCTGCTGAGATTGAAGCAATTTTTTTAAAAAGTCAGAAAATTGCAGAGGCTATTGTTATTGGTAGAGCCGATCCTAACTGGGGGCAACGCCCAGTAGCTTATTTGAAATTAATAGATAAGGTCAGCGTTAATGAAATTTACAATCTCATGGAGCCACTTGCTTCCTACAAACATCCTGACGAAATTTTTGTCATCCATGATCTACCAAAAACAGCCTCAGGAAAACCATTAAAACGACTTTTTTTAACAGAAGAAAGAGTGAACTATATTGACTACCAACTTATTTAATCTAAATCTACAGGAAGTACCTGAAGCTGACTATGTATGTTATAGCTTTAAGATTCCTTATGAACCGTTAGCAAATCTCTTTGCAAAAGCGAGTGACTTTAAAGGCACACGTTTCTTTTGGCAAACGCCAGACAAAAATGTCGGTTTCTTGGGGTTTGGGCATAATCTTTTAAAGAAGCGTGGGAACTGGTCCACCGAAGACCTGATAAATGCTAAACAAGAGTTTTTTAAAAAACTTTCGTTTCTGGTTCCTGAAAAAGAGACTCCGATTCTTTTTGGAGGATTACCTTTTGATGCTGAAAACAAAAAACAAGCGCCTATTTGGGGAGAATTGGCAGAGGGCTGTTTTATTCTACCCGAACTATTAATCAAGCAAAATCATCAGCAACTAACCGTTGTAATAACCGCAAGGAATCATTTTAAAACTTTAAAAAAACTCGATGAGTTTATTAAAGAAAAAATGAGACTCATTAATGAAATGAAAGAGCGATGTGTTCCAGATTTTTCGCCAAGTCAAATATTAAAAGAAACTGAAGTAGCTGTTCCTCATTTCTTAAAAGCTGTTGAAGAGACGATCGAAGTCACAGCAAATAAAAAATCAGCACTTAAAAAAGTGGTTTTAGCAAGACAGATGCAATTAGTTGGCAAAGAATTTTCTGTTGAAAAAATCTTACTTCATCTGATTAGTCAACAACCAAACACCTATCACTTTGTTTTAGAAGCAAAAGGTCAAGCGTTTATTGGCGCAACACCTGAACGTTTGCTTCAGGCGACTGATACCCATTTCTTGACCGCTAGCATTGCTGGCTCTATCGCTAGAAGTTCAAACGAAAGAGAAGACGTTACATTGGGAGAAAAACTTTTAAAAGACTCTAAAAATATTGGAGAACACCAATTAGTCGTCGAACGTTTAACAGAACAGATGCACTCATTTATTAAGGGGAAACTAACAGTATCAGAAAAAAGTCTTTTAAAAAACCGAGACATTCAACATCTTTGTTTGACGTTGAAAGGGAGCCGTCAGGACGGTTTCTCATTTTTAGAAGTCATACGACAACTACATCCTTCACCAGCTTTAGGCGGTGTACCTAAACAGGCAGCAATTGATTGGATAGCGGAAAAAGAACCTATTGGGCGAGGGTTATACGGTGGTCCAATTGGCTGGTGTAGTTTAACTGAGGATGTTGGTGAATTTGCAGTTGGTATTCGTTCTGGAGTAGTGAGTGATACTGAGGTCCAGTTGTATGCTGGCTGTGGAATTGTGCCAAACTCAACGCCTGAAGCGGAATACTTAGAAACTGCTCTAAAATTTCAACCGATGATTCGAGGTGTAAAAGAATGACGAACACAAAAGAGCTGACTGCTTATTTATTAGCATTTATCCATGGATTGAAAGAAAGTGGATTAAAAGAAATGGTCATTAGCCCAGGATCACGCTCGACACCACTGGCCTTATTGGCTTATCGTGACCCGGAAATCAATTGCTATATCAACGTGGACGAGCGTTCGGCTGCTTTTTTTGCGCTTGGTTTAGCAAAAGCACAAAAGGAACCTGTGGGTCTGATTTGTACATCAGGAACTGCTGCAGCAAATTATTATCCAGCCATTTGTGAAGCTGAGGCGTCAAATGTTCCACTCGTTGTGTTGACCGCTGACCGTCCACCAGAGGCGCAAGGCGTAGGAGCACCACAAACGATGGATCAGCAACATTTGTATGGAAGCCATGTCAAAAAGTATATCGGAATGGCTTTGCCAGAAGAAGGAGAATCTTTTGAAAGATATGCGTTTTTTCAGGGTTGGGAGAGTGCGGCTGCTGCAATAAAAATTCCTAAAGGACCTGTACATGTGAATCTACCTTTTCGAGAACCTTTACTGCCGGATTTATCACAATCATTTACACGTCATTATTCAAGAAAAGGGGAAACGATCAATAAAGTAACTTCCTTTTCGTTACCAGAACTTGATTCTTGGTTGACCAAAAAAGGGTTGATTATTGTTGGAAAAGAATTGACCACACAACAGGCAACGAAAATGATTGAACTAGCTGAAATCGTAGGATGGCCTATTCTTGGTGATCCACTTACAAATTTAGGAAATTGCGGGAAAGAAAGCGACAATTATATTTCTCATGTTGATTTGATCTTTGCCGATCAACGCTTAGAAACACCCGAAATCGTTTGGCAGTTTGGTAACTTGCCATTGGCCAAAAACCTCATGCTTTATTTAAAGCAGTCAAAAGACCTGACTTATGTCATCATTGATGAAAGCGAATCTTGGAAAGACTGGTTACATCAAAGTAATTATGTTTTACCAATTGATCCACTGACGTTTTGTAGCATGGTTAAGAACATGAGCGATGAAGCATTTCATACTCATGCAGATAGAAACTGGTTATCCTATTGGCAAGAAAGAGCAAAGCTTGCCCGACAAACGATAGAAACAACCTTACCCTTAGATGCCTATAACGAAAGCAATGCCAGTAAGCGTCTTTTTCAATTGTTAAAGTTTGACGAAACACTCTTCTTGTCCAATAGCAATGCTATTCGTTTTATTGATCGCTACGCTGGTTTTTCAAAACAACGATTTTCAGTCTATGGGAATCGGGGAGTAAATGGTATTGACGGGATTGTTTCAACAGCTGCAGGTATTTGTGCGGCTAAGAAACAGCAGATGTTTTTGTTGATTGGTGACTTAGCTTTGTTTCATGATATGAATGGATTACAAATAATCAAAGAACTTGAGCTGCCGGTGACTGTGATCGTTTTGAATAATAACGGTGGAGGTATCTTTTCTTTCCTTCCTCAAAGGGAATTAGATAACTCCTTTTTTGATCCTTTGTTTTCAACACCCTTACATCTAGACTTGGAGAAAGTGGCAGATCTCTACTGCGGCGCTTATAAAAAGCCCAAATCGCTGACTGAATTTGAACAAATAGTTTGTGAAAGTCGAGAAAGAATAGACAGTAAAGACAGTAGAGAAGAGAAAGAAAATTCAACTTGGACGTTGATTGAAGTCGTTGGCGAACAAAAAGCACCAGCAGAGCTTTGGCAACACATGATTGAGGGATACGGTAATCGAAATGAGTGAGGGAAAAATAAAAATCAATGGTGTTAATTATGCTTATCGTTGGTTACAGCGAACATCTCCAATGAGACCTACTATCATTTGTTTACACGGATTTACCGGAACTTCCATGAGCTTTTCTTTGCCTTTTCAAGATTTAAATGTTTTAGCAATCGATTTGATCGGGCATGGTAAGACGGATGTTTATGTTCATCCTTATCGCTATAAGCTTCCATTACTTGTTCAAGATTTAGCACAATTGGTTTTGCAATTAAAGATCGATGCCTTTTATTTGTTGGGGTATTCCATGGGGGCCCGTACCGCGTTAACTTGGCTGATTGAACAACCAAAAGGAATTTTAGGCATCATTATGGAAAGTGGTACACCAGGCATCAGTTCGCTTAGCGAAAGACTCATACGTCAAAAAAAAGATCTTCTATTAGCGCAAAAGATCATGACTGAACCATTGTCTGGTTTTGTGGATTATTGGGAATCGATTCCATTATTTGAAAGTCAAAAAGAACTACCTGATTCGACAAGAAGAAAGATTCGCCAAGGAAGACTTATGCAACAACCAATTGGTTTGGCGCTTAGTTTGATGTACATGGGAACTGGGCAACAGACGAATTACTGGCCATCGCTTAGAAATATCCAAAGACCGATCCTTTATTTAGCAGGAGAATATGATGATAAGTTTCAAAAAATCGGAAAAAAATTGGTTGAAGAAAATAGTCTGTTTTCCATGGCCTTGGTTCCCAAAAGTGGACACTGTATTCATCTAGAACAGCCAACGAAATTTGTTTCCCTAGTAAATCAATGGATAATGGAGAAAGAAAAAAGTGATACAAATTAGAAAAATCGAGCAATTACAACTTAAATTACCTTTGACTACCCCTTTTGAAACGAGTTATGGAATTTTAACTGAAAAAGCGTTTGATTTATTGATAATCGAGGATGAATTAGGCAATCAAGGAGTAGGAGAGTTGGTTTCTTTCCAACAAGCGGACTATATTGAAGAAACGATCGATATGAGTCGCTTGATCATCAAAAATGAATTGATTCCTTTACTTACTATGTCTCCAATCAAAGAGCCTTTCGAAGTTCAGCGACGATTGACGAAAGTGGAAGGGAATTTTATGGCAAAAGCAGCCATGGAAACTGCTATTTGGGATTTATATGCCAGACGAAAGAATGTCAGTCTCCGAGAAATTTTCAAAAGTACGAAAACAGAATTAGCAGTTGGGATTAGTTTAGGTATCCACACAGATTCTGCAAAATTGTTAAAACAAGCTCGAATGTATGTTTCTCAAGGCTATACGCGGTTGAAGTTAAAGATCAAACCAGGTTACGATATCGAACCATTAACCTTATTACGAAAGGAATTTCCTCACTTGCTTTTGATGGCAGATGCCAATTCTGCTTATACATTAAAGGATCTACCGGTATTGTTAGAATTGGATCGATTAAACCTAGCGATGATTGAACAGCCTTTTAATCAACGGGATTTTATCGAGCATGCGTATTTACAGAAACAATTAAAAACACCAATTTGTTTAGATGAGAATATTCGTACACTAAATGATGTTAAAACCGCTCATACCTTGGGAAGTTGTCGTGGGATTAATCTAAAAATCCCCAGAGTGGGTGGAATCGCTGAGGCATTATCCATCGTAACATTTTGTCGTGAACATAACTTGACGGTGTGGCTAGGTGGAATGTTTGAATCGGGAGTAGGACGTTGCTTAAATATACAATTTGCCAGCCAAAATGACTTTACTTTCCCTGGCGATATATCGGCATCAGATCGCTATTACTACGATGATATCATCAAAAATAAAGCTTGCCTCACTGATGGGAAACTTGCAGTTCCCTTAGGAAAAGGCAATGGGGCAGTCCTTGATCAAGAAAAAATCGAACGTTATTGCTACAAAAAGGAACTCCTTTTTTCTTAATAATAAACGTTTGACAAATAATATAATCACTGTGGTCGTCGTAGAGAGATACACCAAGTAATCATAAAGAATCCAAAAGCAGCTCTTTCTCTTTTGGATTCTTTCTTTTTGTTGAACTTTTTTTATATGAATCAGCAAGTAGCGAGTATAAAATTACGCTTTCTACAATACCGATAATTCAGCTAATGTCGCCATTGACCTAACTTCTCCTTTTGATGAGATAATCATGGGAAACAGAATTCTGTTACCGATAACATAAATGAAAGCGTTGTCTTTTGTTGTTCACTCTTTTATAGTGAACACGTAATCTTAAATATGAAGGAGGAAATACATGAACACTGCAGCAATTTATCATCGACCGGAAAGTGAATATGCTTTTTTATATACAGCTGATACTTTCAGAATTCGTTTACGTACCTGTAAAGACGATGTAAAAAAAGTTTATCTTATTAGTGGCGATCCTTATACGATTGATTCACAAAAATGGTATCTGGAAGAAATACCAATGAAAAAAAGTCTGAGTACTTTAGTTCATGATTACTGGGAAGTGGAACAAACAAGCTCGACTAGAAGGTTACAATATGGGTTTCATATCGTAGGAATTGATGGCACAGAATGTTTTTACGGGGATCAAGGGATTTTTGCGTATGAACCAGCGAACTTAGCAGAAGCAAATTACTATTTCCGGATACCCTATTTTCATGAAATTGATCGTTTCAAAGTGCCGCAATGGGCAAAAGAAACGATTTGGTACCAAATATTTCCTGAACGATTTGCGAATGGCGACTCAACTAACGATCCAGCTCATACGCTACCATGGGGAAGTAAAGCACCTGACCGAGATGATTTCTTTGGTGGTGATTTACAGGGTGTGATTGATCACCTCGATTACTTAGTCGATTTGGGAATCAATGGTATTTATTTTTGCCCGATTTTCCAAGCTATGTCTAATCATAAATACGATACGATCGACTATTTGAAGGTTGATCCAGCCTTTGGTGACGAACGTCTGTTAAAAGAATTAATCGAAAAAGCGCATAAAAAGGGTATCCGCATTATGTTAGATGCTGTTTTCAATCATATTGGTAGTGACTCGCCCCAATGGCAAGATGTGATCAAAAATGGCGAAAAATCAATTTATAAAGATTGGTTCCATATTCATTCTTTTCCAGTGGATGCCTATCAAATGACGAATTTACCCGAAACAGCAGCAAATTTATCTTATGATACGTTTGCTTTTACACCTTTCATGCCTAAACTCAACACAGCAAATCCTGAGGTTCAATCGTACTTACTAGATATTGCTGCTTATTGGGTGAAAGAATTTGATATTGATGGGTGGCGTTTAGATGTCGCTAATGAAGTCGATCATCATTTCTGGAAATTGTTCCATGAAAAAGTCACTGCAATCAAACCAGATATTTATATTTTAGGCGAAATCTGGCATTCATCCCAAGCTTGGTTACAAGGAGATGAGTTCCATGCTGTAATGAACTATGCGTTTACAGACTCAATCAAAGACTATTTTGTTAAACGAAAAATCACTGCTTCACAAATGGCAAGTGGCATGAACCATCAGCAGATGCTGTACCAAGATCAAGTAAACGAAGGAACATTTAATTTATTAGATTCCCACGATACTGCGAGAATCCTAACATTGTGTAATGGAAATAAAGAGTTGATGAAAGCTGTACTTACTTTCATGTTTTTACAAAAAGGCGCACCTTGTATTTATTACGGAACGGAAATCGGATTGACTGGAGAAGATGATCCTGATTGTCGTAAATGTATGATCTGGGAGAAAGAGCAACAAGATACGGAATTATACGGTTTTATTAAAGAATTGATTTATCTTCGGAAACGATTATCTGAAATTTTAATCACAGGTACGATTTGCTGGGAGCTAATTGATGATAGTCAAGACGTGATTCATTTTTCTCGTGAATTGAACGGCCAAAAGATCCATGCTATTTTTAATCAATCTTCTACAGGTTATTTGGTTGATCAGAAAAATGAAATTATCTTAAGCCAAAATAGTGAATTATTAAATGATGGGAAAGCTGAAATTCAACAATTCGGATTCATTTTGATGTGTGAATAACTTGTTACCGGTAACAAGCAGAAAGCGTTTGCAAGTTGTCGTTTTATAACAGTATACTCTTTATACAAACAACATTTATGGAAGTGGAGGAACAAAAAGTGAAGAAAAACTATGTTAAAAAATTAGGGTTGGGTTTATTGTCACTTGGTATTTTAGGTGGATTAGCAGCTTGTGGTAATGGAAAAGCTGATACAGCTAGCGGTGGAAATGATGAAAAAACATTAACTGTATCGGTAGATTCTGGTTATAAAGATTACATCAATGAGATCAAGGGTGATTTTGAAAAAGAGAATGATGTCAAAATCAAGCTAGTTGAAAAAGATATGTTCGATCAATTAGAAGCGCTTTCTTTGGATGGGCCTGCCGGTAAAGGACCAGATGTGATGATGGCAGCCTATGATCGAATTGGTGCGTTAGGACAACAAGGCCATTTAGCGGAAGTCAAATTAGGAAATGAAGCCGACTATGATGAAACAGATAAAGCACAAGTGACCTATGACGGAAAAATTTACGGCGAACCAGCGGTGATCGAAACATTAGTCTTGTACTACAACAAGGATCTAGTAGATGCAGCACCAACCACTTTCAAAGAATTAGAAAATCTAGCCAAAGACAAACGCTTTGCCTTTGAATCAGAAGCAGGAAAAAATACTGGATTCTTAGCAAAATGGACTGATTTCTATTATTCTTATGGTTTACTAGCAGGCTATGGCGGGTACGTTTTTGGTGACAACGGAACTAATCCATCAGATATTGGTCTAAACAATGCAGGATCAATCGAAGGAATCACTTATGCTACAAACTGGTTCCAAAATGTTTGGCCAAAAGGGATGCAAGATATCAAGAGTGCAGGCGATTTCGTTAGCCAACAATTCATGTCTAACAAAGCAGCAGCAATCATTGATGGTCCTTGGCAAGCACAAACTTATAAAGACAACAAAATCAATTATGGGGTAGCAAAAATTCCAACATTGAACAACGGCGAATCTTATCAACCGTTTGGTGGAGGAAAAGGTTGGGTAGCAAGTAACTATTCTAAAAACAAAGAATTATCACAAAAATGGTTAGACTATGTGACAAACACAAAAAATCAAGAAAAATTCTTTGAAATGGTCAATGAGATTCCAGCCAATCAAGCAGCACGTGAAACAGCTAAATCAAAAAATGATGAATTGACAACTGCGGTGATTGATCAGTATGAAACTGCGCAAGCAATGCCAAATATTCCAGAAATGGCTGAAGTTTGGACTGGTGCTGAAAACTTAATGTTTGATGCAGCTTCAGGTTCTAAATCGCCAAAAGAATCTGCTAACCAAGCAGTGAAAACCATAAAAGAAGCGATTGAGCAAAAATATTAAAAGTAACAAAGCGATCTCTATTCACGATCAAATGGATATTTTTACTAGATGTGGTGATAGTAGACCACTAAATCTCATTTGGTCAACCAAATCATAAAACAAGTCATGGATCAATAGGTGAAACAGTTGAACGGTGTATTTTCTTTAACTGTTTCACATTGATTCGTGTGAATAACATCCACGAGCAGAGTTTTTTATAGCAACTGAGTGAGGACTACAAATGAATGGAAAATGGTTTTTGATAGCAATTATTGATGACTGTCATGGATAGCTACTATTTATAGTTACTATGTATAACTGCTATGAATAGTTACTTATAGATGGCTATTATGGATAGCCGACTGATTCATTTCCTTGCGCAAAGAATAAAATAGTAGTACTGGGGGTATCGTTATGCAAGACGAACAAAATAATATCAATGTAAGAAAAATTACACTTATGTCTCTCATACCTGGCTTAGGGCAATTTGCTAATGGTCAAGCGTTCAAAGGAATCGTATTTCTAGGTATTTTCGTAGCATTTATTCTACAACTGATAGTTGGTGGCTTCCAATCTTTGATTGGCTTAGTCACACTGGGAACGGTTCCGATGGAGGATCACTCCTTATTTATTTTGATTCAAGGAACGCTGCAACTAATCATTACGGTTATTTTTTTTATTTTCTATGGACTGAATCTGTTAGATGCCAAACGTGTCGCAGTTTTACGCAAAGAAGGTAAGAAAATCAACCGAACGATGAAGGAAGTTATACATAATATTGGTGATGAGGGATTTCCTTATTTGCTTACACTTCCAGCCTATCTTTTGATGATTTTTACGATTATTTTTCCAGTTCTAGTCACATTATTTACAGCATTTACCAACTATGATTTCAAACATATCCCACCTGCTAGTTTGATTGATTGGATCGGAGTAAAAAACTTTTTTAGTATCTTCTTCTTAAGTTCTTACCGTAATACCTTTTTCTCTGTGTTTTCTTGGACTGTTATTTGGACACTATGTGCAACGACACTTCAAATCACATTAGGTATTTTTACAGCCGTTATTGCTCACCAAAAATTTATTAAATTTAGACGATTTTTTGGTATTATTTTCCTTTTACCATGGGCGGTACCAGCATTTATAACAATTATGAGTTTCTCTAATATCTTCAATGATAGTGTGGGGGCGATCAACACCCAAGTGATTCCTTTTATCAATCATCTGCCATTCGTAGACATTAGCGCGATTTCATGGAAAACAGATCCATTTTGGACGAAAGTTGCGATCATTATGGTTCAAGGGTGGTTAGGATTCCCTTATATCTATGTCATGGTAACAGGTATTTTACAATCCATTTCTGAAGATTTATATGAAGCAGCAAAAATCGATGGTGCAAATGCTTGGAAACGTTTCTCTAATATCACGTTACCGGCTATTTTTCTAGTAGCAGCGCCAACGTTTATTACTCAGTATACTGGTAATTTCAACAATTTCTCGATGATTTATTTATTTAACAACGGTGGTCCTGGAAGTGTAGGAGGGGGCGCAGGTTCAACAGACATCTTGATTTCTTGGATCTATAAACTAACGACGGGAACCTCGCCACAATACTCCATGGCTTCAGCCATTACACTAATTATTTCTGCAATTGTCATTTGTGTTTCTTTACTTGTGTTTAAAAAGACTAATGCATTTAATATGGAGGACTAAGCGATGAAACAATTTAATTCAAGTGCTAAATTCCAACGAAGATTGTCACAATTCTTGACCTATGTTTTTTTGATTCTTTTGTCGATCATCATTATCTATCCATTGTTGATTACAGCCAGTACAGCATTTAAATCAGGTAATATCGCTGCTTTTAGTCTGGATTTATCCAGTGACTGGACACTAGAAAATTTTAGACGGCTATTCTCAGAAACGTTATATGGTACTTGGTATAAAAATACCTTGATTATTTCCATTTTAACAATGGTTATCCAAGTGACTGTTGTAACATTGGCTGGTTACACTTATAGTCGTTACCGTTTCATTGGGCGCAAATCAAGCTTGATGTTTTTCCTAGTGATTCAAATGGTTCCAACGATGGCTGCATTGACTGCTTTTTACGTCATGGCTTTTCTACTTAACGCCTTAGATCGATACTGGTTCTTAACAATGATCTATATTGGTGGGGGAATTCCGATGAATACTTGGCTAATGAAAGGTTATTTTGATACTGTTCCACTTGATTTAGATGAATCTGCTAAATTAGATGGAGCTGGTCATTTCCGGATTTTTCTACAAATCGTTTTACCGTTAGTTAAACCAATGATTGCCGTTCAAGCATTATGGGCCTTTATGGGACCGTTTGGAGACTTCATGCTCGCTAAATTTTTACTACGCACACCAGAAAATCAAACAGTGGCAGTTGGTTTGCAAACATTCATTTCTGATGTGACAAATCAACGGGTTTCATTATTTGCCGCAGGAGCGATCCTCATTGCATTACCGATTTGTTTATTGTTCTTCTTTTTACAAAAAAACTTTGTCACTGGTTTAACTTCTGGTGGCACAAAAGGTTAGGAGCAGGTTTTGATGCAAACATTTCCTTTGAATTACTTTTCTCATTTAAATAGTCCTAGACGTCTATTTGCTGGTAGAAGACAGTTGTCATGGCCTAAATTGAGTCTGATCTTTCTTTTCTTGGTCGCGTTGATGGTTATGCCGATTACCATGTATTATACCAATCAGGTAAAAGCAATCCCTATGGAGCAATTTTTGACAGTTCACCAACTAATTGATCAAGATGGAGTAAATAAATTTTCAGAATTACCCATGGAGAATGGGCAAATAAATCACTCACCAATAACGATTTATCAGAATAACGAAATACTGATTGGGTCAGGATTGACGAAAGAACAAAAAAACGAAAAAAACGCCTTTATTGATTTCGCAAAAAATCATTGGACAATCCAGCAAAAAGAACAGGGGCGTATAAGAACCTATCAAATGAATTACCAAGCATCTTTCAATCCCGAATCAGTCCGAACGCCACAAGAGTTTCAAGCATTTTTAGAACAGGAATTTTACGCCAGTAATCGTCCAATGATTATTTTATCTTATAGTATGAGTTTAGGAATCATCTTATTTATAATGACTAGCTTCATTTTATTTGGTGCTTCTTTCTTTTTATGGCTAACTAGAAAGAGTCGTTTTTCTTCCATCCAAACATTCAAAGAAAGTGCCAATTTAATGTTGAATGTGATTGGAGTTGGCTCCATTATTGCCACGATTGTTGGATTCTTTTATTTTGATTTTGTTTTGATGTTAGGTATTCAATCAACTGTTTCAGTTCTTTTATTGCTATGGATTTTTGCTAAAACTGGCTTTAAAGATGAAGTCAAGGCCTAAGATCATCAACTAATTATGAGAAAATAAATGTGAAAATAATGAAAATTTGATAGGTAACAAAGATTTTTTTCTGAAAAATACCCTTCTGAGTTGATTCTTTTAATTTTTAGTATTAACGTTAAATAGTAGCAATTCTAAGGAGGAAAATCATGTTAGAAAAAACAGTATATAATCAATTATTTTCACGTTCTTTCTCCCTTCCAGTCGAAGTTACTTACTGGGATGGTACGACAAAACGCTATGGAGATACTGACAATCCTCCCCAAATCAAAATTAAGATCCATGAAGAAATACCAATGAAAGAAATCACAAATAACGCCTCTCTAGCTCTAGGTGAAGCTTACATGGATCATCGTATTGAGATTGAGGGAAGTATTCAAGCGTTGATCAACGATGCTTACCAACAAGCAAACAGCTTTTTAAGAGGGAGCGACTATTTAAAATGGCTTCCTAAAAAGCAAAAACACACAAAAAAACAAAATCAAGCAGATATTCATGCACATTATGATCTAGGAAATGATTTTTATGAAATGTGGCTAGATCCAACATTAACCTATTCTTGTGCTTATTTTGAGACACCTGAAGATACATTGGAACAAGCCCAAATCAATAAAGTCCACCACATCTTAGATAAACTTTTTATCAAGGATAATGATACGTTATTAGATATCGGTTGTGGTTGGGGAACCTTGATGTTTACAGCTATCAAAGAATACAATGTAAAAGCAACTGGTATTACCTTGAGTGAAGAACAATATAACCATATTACTAATCGGATCAAAGAAGAACATCTGGAAGATAAATGTCGGGTCTTATTAATGGATTATCGTGATCTAAAAGATGAAACGTTTGATCATATTACAAGTGTCGGGATGTTTGAACATGTGGGAGCAGACAACTTAAAAGAGTATTTTGGTGTCATCCAAAAATTACTAGCTCCTAAAGGAACAGCGTTGATTCACGGTATTACTCGTCAGCAAGGTGGGGCAGTTAATGCTTGGATCAACAAATATATTTTCCCGGGTGGATACATTCCAGGATTAGCAGAAATCGTAACAGATATTACGGATAATGATTTACAGTTAATTGATTTAGAAAGTTTGCGCCGGGACTATCAGCTTACTTTAGAACATTGGACAAATAATTTCCATAAAGTACAAGACAAGGTAACAGAAACTATGGGCGATTCCTTCTATCGAATGTGGGATCTTTACCTTCAAGCTTGTGCAGCATCTTTTGAATCAAGTAACATTGATGTTATCCAATACTTACTTGTTCAACCAAGTAATAATGATCTTCCAATGCATCGTGCATAAGGGGAGAAACCTAATAAAAAATATGAATTAAGATTCGCATGAAAAGAGGCTTTGAAAGAAGCAACTCCTCCCTTATTATTGAGGAGTTGCTTCTTGAACGCCGTGAATCAGAGGTCGTAAAAACATCGGGTAGCTCTGATGACAATAAGAAAGAATTTTTTGAAACAGCTTCTCATGTTTTGAAAAATTCAGGCTTATTTCAAGGGGCTGATGTTTGAACACCGTTTATTCGTTTTTAGAGATACTAGAAGAGACTGAGACAACTTTTGTCCCAGTCCCTTTTTTATTGTGAAAATGTCTATTGCTCTCTAACATATTTTTTTTATTTTTTATTAGCTAAAAAGGAGATGATTATCGAGCTGATTTTGCCAATAGAATAGAACAGATATTGAAAGAGCAACCGTGCTAAACTGTATTTTTTGATGAATGAAAATGAAAAAATTATGATAATCAAAATTGCATAGACTTTATGTGTTGTTTAATAAAGTGAAAAAAGATTTTCCATCAGTTCTCACTCTATGTATATAATCATTAAGTACATATTGTTATTTTTTATCTATATTTAAATAAAAAACAATACATATATTTTCGTTGTTATAAAAGCATTTATAGAACTATAAATAACAATTGTTTATAAATAAATCGTTCATCAAACCTCCATATTGTGATATTATAAACATGAGCTGTGGGTGGCTAGTTTACTCAAGTTCAAGTAAAACGAGGGAGGTGAAAAGAGTGGAAAAAATTCTTATACCATTAAAACAACATGTAGGCGCTTCATCAAAGAGTATGGTAAAAATAGGCGAATATGTGCAACGTGGACAAAAAATTGCTAAACCAGATGGATTAGGAGCAAACATTCATTCTAGCTTTTCAGGCGTTGTATCAGAAGTAACCAACGATCAGATTGTGCTAAAGATTGATGAAAAGCAAAATTTTTCAAGTTATCTTCCTATTCCAGAAACATCCTCTTATATTCAAGCAATCAAAGAAGCCGGAATTGTCGGAGCTGGTGGAGCTGGGTTTCCGACAGATATAAAATTATCTTGTGAAATACCAGAAGGCATCTTTATCGCAAATGGTGCAGAATGTGAAGCTTTATTACTTCACAATGTAAAGCAAATGAAAAGTCAAATCAAACAATTGATTCGTGGAATAAAGTATTGCATGAGCATTACGAAAGCACCCAAAGGAATCATTGCCGTTAAAGGAAAACATCGAGAGTTAGTCATACAATTGTTAAAGTTTACCAACAATGAACCGACAATAGATGTTTACCAATTACCTGACATCTATCCTGCAGGCGATGAACGTGTAGTGATTCGTGAAGTGTTGAACATCACTTTAGACCCTGGTCAACTACCAATCGAAATCGGAGCAGTAGTGGATAATGTTGAAACAATTAAACGCATTGTCGAAGCGATTGAACAGCGAAAACCATTTATTGATAAAGATCTTACGGTATCTGGTCGTGTAAAACAAAAGAAAACAGTCTTTAAAGATGTCCCAATTGGAACACCTGTCAAGCAATTAATTGATCAAGTTGGAGGTTTTATTGAGCCCCATGGAGAAATTGTGATCGGTGGACCAATGACTGGTCATAGCGGCACGGAAGAAACCCCCATTACGAAAACCAGCGGAGGGGTATTGGTTGCTATGCCATTTCCTCAAGAACATCGAAAAATAGGACTATTACTTTGTGAATGCGGCGGTTCAGAAGAAAGAATGACTGAAATAGCTGAAAACATGGGTGCTGAAGTTGTTGCTACACAACGCTGTAAGCGAATGGTAAAAGTGAATGGAAGATATAGATGTACCTTGCCAGGTATATGTCCAGGACAAGCACAAACAGTCTTTGCTTTGAAAAAAGCAGGTGCTGAAGTTGTGATGACTGGAACTTGTTCTGATTGAACGAACACCGTTATTGGTGTAGCTCCTAGGTTAGGAGTTCCGGTTTATCATCATACAGATCATGTACTTCGGGCAGATGGGCACAGACTATATCGTAAATTACCTACAACGAAATAAATTTAAATTTTAGGAGGATTTAACGAATGTCTATTACGGCTGAAACTGCCCAAGAACATGCAAAAGATCTAGCTGTACTCTGTTGTCGTGCGGAAGCAGGCACAGTGATTACGCCAGAAAGTCTAGAGGACCCCGCAATTTTTCTTGATCTAGAAGAATCAGGGTTGCTTGAATTTTCTGAAGATGTGTTAACAATTGAACAAGTACTTGGTACAACATTAAAAGAAACAACGGATGCGTTGATTCCATTGACAAAAGAATTACTGGAAGGTGTATCTGAAGGAATGAAAGAAGTTCATTTAAATGAAAAAAAAGAAGTTGAGACTTCTGAAACAATTGCGACGCCAATTCAAACTGCTTCATCTTCTGTAACAAGTGGTCAGACTATTAAAATTCATATTGCTGAAGGAAAAGGAATTGATTTAGAGCTTCCTTTAATGATGGCTACTCAGTTAACCGAAACGGTAAATCCTGCACCGGAATCAATGATCCCTGAGCAAGTAACGCCAGTAATACCAGCACCGGTTTTGGAAAACTCAAATCAGGTGAAAGAAAAAGTGATTCGTTCTGTACGACATGATCATCTAAAAATTGATCAGGTGATTTTTGGGGAAGAAACAAAAATCGAAGGAACAACTTTAATTTTACGAAAAATGACAGAAATTTGTGCTGAAGCAGTTGAACTGGAACAGCTCGTTGAAGATATGACTTTAGAAATCATTACACCAGATAAATACACTGAATATAGTGAAACGATTATGGACGTTCAGCCAATTGCCGCAAAAGTTGAAGGTGATCTTGGGCATGGAATTACCCGAGTACTGGATGGTGTCGTCATGGTTGTTACAGGGACGGATGCTAATGGAGTTCAAATCGGTGAATTTGGTTCTTCTGAAGGAGAATTAGATCGTAACATTATGTGGGGACGACCTGGAGCACCAGATAAAGGAGAAATCTTTATTAAAACCCAAGTGACAATCAAAGAACACGCGAATATGGAACGTCCGGGTCCGCTAGCCGCTCACAAAGCTTCTGATTACATCACTCAAGAAATTCGTGAAGCCCTCAAAAAAGCGGATGAATCATTGGTGATACATTCAGAAGAAATTATACAGAAACGTCGAATTGGCAATAAGAAAGTTTTGATCATCAAAGAAATAATGGGGCAAGGTGCGATGCATGATAATTTGATTATGCCCATCGAGCCAGTTGGAACATTTGGCGCAAAACCAAATGTTGACCTTGGCAATTTGCCAATCCTATTGGCACCAACAGAAGTATTAGATGGAGGAATCCATGCGTTGACTTGTATTGGACCGGCTTCGAAAGAAACTTCACGCCATTATTGGCGGGAACCGCTTGTTAAAGAAGCAATGGCAGATGAAGAAATTGATTTAGTCGGTGTTATGTTCGTCGGCTCTCCACAAGCGAATACTGAAAAATATTATGTTTCAAAACGTTTAGGAATGACTGTCGAAGCCATGGACATTGATGGTGCCATTGTAACCACTGAAGGTTTCGGAAATAATCATATTGATTTCGCTTCTCACATGGAAGAAATTGGAAAACGTGGAATCAAAGTGGTTGGCGACTCTTATAGTGCTGTTCAAGGAGCCTTAGTTGTTGGTAATTCTGAAATGGGCGCAATGGTTGATAATAATAAATCAAAACAAGGGATTGAAAATGAAATTTTATCAAATAATACCTTGTGTAGAGAAGACGCCATTCGTGATTTAGCTATGTTAAAAACGTTAATGGGTGGAGGAACAATTAAACCAGCTGAACGTAAATGGAATCCGAATGTCAAACAAAACAACATTGAGATTATCGAAAAAACAACAGGAAGAAAAATAGACCTGGAAGAAAATGAGCAATCTTTGCCGAAAAGTAAAAAACGTCAAGAAATTTATGAAAAAGAATAAAATAAGGTGCAAAATGGATAGAATCGAAAAATTAAAGTATGTCTCTACTGAACAAATGTTTGAAGGGATACTTGTTGAAGTTCGAGATGCGAGCGTAACTATTGATATCAAAGGACGACTAGGTCAATTAAAAATTCCGCGGCGCATGATTATTTCAGAGTACGATTTAAAAATAGGACAAGAAGTTGGATTTTTGATGAGTTATCCAGAGGTTTTGGAAGAAGCAGCCAATACTCATTACGTGGAAGCAATCACAGAACATGAACGTCGACGTTTAAAAAATCAACAGAAGAAAATAAAAATGAGAGAGGAAAATGAGTAAATGAGTTTAACAGTATTCGAAGGATTACAGTCAGAAATTTTTGTACCAATCACACCCAAATCCGTCTTTACGCCCGTTAAAAAAGAGCTGAAAGAGATGCGGATTGCTTTAGCAACGGCAGCTGGTGTCCACTTAAATAGTGATACACGTTTTAATTTGGCAGGAGACACAACGTATCGTGAGATTCCAGATGGAGTACCAAGTGAGGATTTAATGGTCTCACATGGTGGATATGACAACGCAGACGTTAATCGGGATGTCAATGCAATGTTTCCGATTGACCGATTACATGAATTAGTAAAAGACGGCTTTATTAAAGAAGCTGCCCCTGTACATTATGGCTTTATGGGAGGCGGCGGTGACCAAGATGCCTTTAATGAACAGACGGGACCAGAAATCGCACAAAAACTCGTAGAAGAAGAAGTTGACGCAGTTGTTTTAACTGCTGGTTGAGGGACCTGTCATAGAACTGCCGTGATCGTGCAGAGAGCAATTGAGGAAGCAGGGATTCCTACTATTTTAATCGCCGCATTACCACCAGTAGTACGGCAAAATGGTTCACCTAGAGCCGTAGCACCACGTGTGCCGATGGGCGCTAATGCCGGAGAACCACATAATATTGACATGCAAACGGGTATTTTAAAAGATACTTTAGAAAGCCTAGTTTCAATTGAAACACCAGGGAAAATTGTGCCATTACCTTATGAATATATCGCTCATGTGTAAAGAGGGATCAGCATGCAAGGAGAAACATTAAAAATGAAAGTTTTCCATATGGAAAAAGTTTCCATAGGAAATCAATTTAAGCTTGATCACAATCAACTACAGATAAAAACTGAATTTGATTGTCTGTGTGAGGATGTCAAATCCTTGACAATCCGATTGTTAGAACCCCATCAGTTAGACCTCAACACAAATACTATCATGGATATTTTACCAATTTCTGCTAAAGTATTAGGCGTTTTGGGGACGGGTATCACCCATACATTAACGGGAGTGTCGGTCATAATGACCGGCACAATCGATGAGGGTGAACAGCTCCATGAGTTTGGTTCTTCTGATGGTGTATTGCGTGATCATTTATTTTTAAATCGACCGGGCACACCTAACGCAGAGGATTACATTATTTTGATTGACTTACTTGTCAAGAAAGGAACACCTTTCGATCGTGAGTTATGTTTAAAATTATTTCGGATAGTTGACAATTATCTGCAGGAAATCCGAGAACAATTAAAGTTGCTAGATGGTAAGGAAGCAACGGAAACACATATCTATGAAGAAAAAAGAAATCCGGGAAAGCCAAAAGTGACGTTGGTCAAGCAGGTAGCTGGCCAAGGTGCGATGTACGATATGTTATTATTTCCAGATGAACCTAGTGGGTTTAAGGGTGGTCATTCGATTATCGATATGAATAATATGCCCATCTTTTTATCTGCCAATGAGTATCGTGATGGTGCCATTCGTTCAATGGTCTAATTGTTAGAAAAGGGGATTTTTATGGGAATAGGACCATCAACTAAAGAAACTTCGATGCACCTTTTTAAAGATCCTTTACTGGATGTTTTAAGCAAAGATCCTGACATTGATTTCCAAGGTGTTATTATTATTGGCACGCCTCAAAGCAATGAAATGAAGCATCTAGTCGGACAACGAACAGCTACTTGGCTAGAAGCGATGGCTACAGATGGCGTTGTTTTATCAACAGATGGTTGGGGAAATTCAGACATCGATTTTGCCAATACCCTAGAAGAAATAGGTTGTCGTGGCATCAGTGTTATTGGGCTCAAATTTATTGGGAAACAAGCCAAGTTTGTCGTAGAAAATGATTATACAAAATATGTGCTGGATTTTAATAAATCACAAGCAGGGATTGAAACGGAAGTGGTTGGAGAAAATACGATCACTTTCTATGATGCAGTTAAAGCGCTCGCTTTTATAAAACTAAAGATGCGTAAAGATAATCAAAAATTGAAGTAACGTGGAGGTTAGTATGAAAGTATCAAAAATGATATCAGTAGTAGATACCCATACAGCTGGTGAAGCCGCTCGGTTAATTGTAGGAGGCATTCCTAAATTTCATGGAAAAACGATGGCGGATAAAAAAATATACCTGGAAACACAAGCAGATGATTTACGTAAAATGCTAATGCATGAACCACGAGGGCATAAAAATATGTTCGGGGCTTTTATTTGTGAACCGGTTCATGACGAGGCAGACTACGGGATTATTTTCATGGATTCTGGTGGCTATTTAAATATGTGCGGTCACAACACCATTGCGGCAATGACAGCAGCTGTAGAATTGGGCTGGGTAGATGTAGGAGAAGGCACCCGTGTGGTTAAAGTAACGCAAGATACACCTGCGGGGATTGTTTGCGGAGAGGTTCTTCTGGATGAAGATTACTCTGCGGAATCAGTCTCTTTTGAAAACGTGGAATCCTTTCTATATAAAGAAAATGTGGCAGTGAGTGTGCCTGATATTGGGACAGTTCATGTGGATATTTCTTTTGGCGGAAGTTTTTTTGCCATATTAAAAGCCGAAGAAGTTGGTTTAACAATTGAGGCGAAGAATGCGTCAAGATTTACTGAAGCAGGTCTAAAAATCCGCGAAGCGATTAATCAAAATATCGAGATCCAACATCCCCGATTAAAACATATTAAAACCGTTGACTTAGTCGAATTTTATGGTCCTGCTAAAAGTCCTGAAGCTACTTATCAAAACGTCGTGGTATTCGGGGATGGACAAGTTGATCGTTCACCTTGCGGAACGGGAACGAGTGCTAAATTAGCAACTTTGTATGCAAAAAATGAGTTGAAAATTGGTGAAAGTTTTGTCTATGAAAGTATTTTAGGAACGATGTTTAAGGGAGAAATTACAAAGGAAACACGTGTAGGAAATTATCAAGCGATTATTCCCAAAGTGACGGGATCTGCTTATATTACAGGATTTAATCAATTCCTTGTCGATCCTAAAGACTCATTAAAAAATGGATTTTTACTTGATTAAAATACACGGTATAACCATCCAAAATGTGAATTGAATTCTCTAGTCCTAGCCATTAACAGATGGTTACATAAAAAATGATGGGTTAGTAAAACTCTGCTTACTATTAAGGAGGTATCATGGTACAACTACTGTTGGGTTTATTAAGCGTTTTATTACTCTATTTCTTATTCTTTTTTGTTCTCGACTTACTTGCAAATAAAGGAAATTGGGGTGGAGGAAATTATCTTATTTCTGGAACAATTGGGTTAATTACCGATTTTTTAGATACATTAGGGATTGGTAGTTTTGCGCCAACAACCATGTTACTAGAATTTACCAAGCAATTAGATAACGATCGACAATTACCAGGAACGCTCAATGTGGCACACTCTATTCCGGTAATCATTGAAGCTTTTATTTTCATTACGGTTGTTAAAGTATCACCAATTACTCTGTTTTCATTAGTTGCAGCAGCAATTGTGGGTTCGTTTGTGGGTTCAAAAACAGTCAGTAAGCTACCTGAAAAAAAGGTGCAGTTTTTTATGGGACTTGCTTTGATTGTGACAGCAATTTTAATGGGGCTAAAACAAGCTGGAATGCTAGATCTCTTAGGCTCTGGAAATGAAGCGACTGCTTTAACAGGTCTTAAGCTAATCATCGGCGTCATCGGTAATTTCCTCTTAGGTGCATTAATGACGATTGGCGTAGGTTTATATGCACCATGTATGGCATTAGTATACATGTTGGGGTTAAGTCCACTTGTTGCTTTTCCCATTATGATGGCTTCTTGTGCAGGATTGATGCCCGTTGCTTCAGGTAACTTTATTAAATCTGGTGATTATGCGCGTAAAGTTAGTTTGGCAATTACGATTGGTGGAGTGATTGGGGTAATTATTGCTGTTAAATTCGTCACAAGCTTAGATTTGAATATGCTGACTTGGGTAATCATTGCTGTAATTATTTACTCAGGAATTACATATATGCGAAAAGGAATGTTTTCTAAAAAATAGAAAAGCTTAATCTAGTAGCAAAATGTGAAGGAGTGGAAAGAACTGTACAGCCACTTCTTCATTTTTAGTACACCAAACTAGCATAGTTATTTTAATGATTTGCCCGCTATTTTCTGATTGTTGGTGTAACTATAGAAAATGAAGCAGTAAGCAGTAGAGGAAAAGTCATCAATTATTACACTATATGAAAAGGAAGTGGATGCCAATGAAAAAAGAAATCGAACAATTAATTATTTGTGGTGGATGTAATGCTAAGATTGGTCCTGGAAATCTAGGGAATATTTTAGCAGACCTCCCTAAATCCCAAGATGAAAAATTGTTAGTGGGCTTTGATGCAACAGATGACGCAGCCGTTATTAAATTGACCGATGAATTAGCAGTTATTCAAACGTTAGACTTTTTTCCTACTATGGTGACAGATCCTTATTTATTTGGCAAAATTGCTGCTGCCAATGCGATGAGTGATGTTTATGCGATGGGAGGGGATGTATTATCTGCCTTAAATATTGTTGCTTTTCCTGAAGAAAAAGAACTACAGGTTTTAAAAGAGATTTTAAGAGGTGGAGCTGAAAAAGTTCAAGAAGCAGGTGGAATCTTAGCAGGTGGGCACTCAATCCATGACCGTTCAGTCAAATATGGACTTTCTGTAACTGGCACAATTCATCCAAACAATATTTACAAAAATAATACTTGTCAAGAAGGAGATCACTTAATCTTAACAAAACCTCTAGGTGTAAGCATTATCACCATTGGTTATAGCGCCGGGGCAATAACCAAAGAAGGGTTTGCCAAAGCAACAAAAAGTATGGAAACCTTAAATAAATATGCGATGGCTATCATCAGAAAATATCCAATCACTAGTTGTACCGACGTAACAGGATTTGGGTTAGCAGGACATCTTCATGAAATGTTACATGACAATTTTTCAGCTGAAATCTATTCAGAAAAACTGCCATATTTTGAAGAAGCTTATGAAGGAGCAAAAGCCTTTCTTTTTACTGCTGGAGGACAACGAAACCGAAATTTTATGGAAAAAAAGATGGCCTTTTATGTCGATGACTTAGGGATCGAAGAGTTGCTATATGATCCACAGACATCTGGAGGATTATTGGTAAGTATCCCGGCTAAAGAAGCAAAAAAATTAGAAGAAGAGCTGAAATCAGCCAATATCTTAGCCAAAGATTTTGGCGTTGTTACGAAAAAAAAGACAGCAGAAATCATGGTTTATTAAGAAAAAAATTGTTCGATTAGTCTAACAAACTGATCCCATGATTAACTACACATGGAAAGGAGAATCAAAATGGTTAAAATTAACGCATTGGGAAAAGTATGTCCCCTTCCAGTGATTGAAACAAAGAAAGCTTTGGAAGAAAACGATACAGTAGAAACAACTGTCGATAATGAGATTGCTGCACAAAACCTAAAAAAAATGGCGGGACAACTAGGTTATGATTATCAAGTAGAGCAAAATGATGCACAATCGTTTACTGTACGTATCTCCAAGAAAAAAGGAGAGGTAGCTTCTATTTATGAACAAGAACTTACAAGAGAGAATGATATTGAAGACAATTATATAGTTGTTGTCGACACGAATACGATGGGGCAAGGGTCGAAAGAATTAGGGAAACAATTATTAAAAATGTTTATTTATTCTTTAACCGAACAACCTGATTTGCCCGAAAAAATCATTTTCTACAATGGTGGGGTCCATTTAGTAAGCGACAACTCGGATTCCTTGGAGGATTTACAGATTCTTGCGGAAAATGGGGTAGAAATTTATGCTTGTGGAGCCTGTCTTAACTATCATAATCTCAGTGAAAAATGTAAAGTCGGTGAAGTGACCAATATGTATCATATTGTTGAAATGATGCGACAATCTAAAAAAATCATCAAACCTTAAGGAGTAAACAATGAAGTCATATGGAGTGGTATTATTTCATTCGACACGTGAAGCAATGAGAGCTGAGCTGATGTGCCAATCAGCTAAACTATCTGTAAGAATCATTCCTACACCCGAAAAAATATATCTTAGCTGTGGTTTTTCTTTAAAATTTCCGCTAGAAGCTGAAAATCAGATACGTCATATTTTAGCTAAAAATAATGTGTCATCAGAAGGTTTTTATAAAGCGCTTCAAGTTGGATTGGATGTAACGTATTACTTATTATAAGGGGTAAAAGAAATGGCAAATATTGTAATTGGAACAGCTGGGCATATTGATCATGGAAAAACAACATTGATCAAAGCGCTGACTGGAATAGATACTGACACAACAAAAGAAGAAAAAAAAAGGGGCATGTCGATTAATCTAGGATTTGCTTACTTAAATTTACCAAATCAACAACGTGTGGGTTTCGTAGATGTTCCTGGCCATGAAAAATTTATTAAAAATATGGTTGCTGGACTACCTGGTCTTAATCTTATTTTATTAGTCATTGATGCTAGTGAAGGAATCATGCCTCAAACAAAAGAGCATATTGATATTTTGAATTTATTAGGAATCCACCATTTTTTAATTGTATTAACAAAAATTGATACGATTGATGCTGAATTGAAAGAACTAGTCATCGAAGATATACGTGATCAATTACTTCACACGCCTTTAGAAAAAACGGAAATAATTGAAACCGATGCCATTAGCGGAAAAGGGATCAAACAATTACTAAAAAAAATCGAAGCCTACACGGAGCAAACATCAGAACAAGTAAGTAGTGGAACACCAAGGTTAAATATCGATCGGGTTTTCAGTGTAAAAGGCTTCGGTACAGTAGTTACAGGCACTTTGCTGGAAGGGGAACTAACCGTTGGAGAAAACTGCTATCTCTACCCAAATAAGCGAAAAGTTCGGATAAGAAATCTGCAGGTACATGAAAATAACGTTCAAAAAGCATATGCTGGACAACGAACTGCTATCAATTTAGCAAACATTACCCGTGAAGAAGTCATGCGAGGGGATGTTTTATCAACCGCGGATTCTTTAGAGGAAAGCTGGATGCTGGATGTTAAGGTATCTTGTTTGGCAGGGACGGATGGGGGAATTAGTCTATGGGATCGGGTAAGAGTGTTGATCGGAACAAAAGAAGTAATGGCTCGTACTGTTCCATTAGGATTAGATTGGATTGGACCAAACGAAGAAGGCTTTTTGCAGTTAAGATTAGAAGAAAAAGTTTCTGTAAAAGAAAAAGATCGTTTTATTCTACGCTCTTATTCACCCATGCATACGATTGCTGGAGGCGAAGTCTTAAACGCCGTTCCCAAAAAACATCGCCGATTCAAGCAGGCGGTTTTAGAAAGCTTAAAAGCAAAAGAAAATGGCAATCTAAACAGTATGATAATTGATTTTATGTTAAATAAGAAACAGCCATTTACAGTAGAAAAAGAATTGTTGGCCTATCTGGGTGTCACCCTTGATCAACTAAGCCATTCATTAGAAGAACTACAGGATAAAAGTCAAATCTTCTTTACCTCTTGTGGTTTTTTACTTTATGAAAGATACCAACAATTAGCAGGAAAAGCACAAAAGATCTTAGAAGAGTATCACAAAAAATATCGTCTACGGGATGGTATGCCTTTAGAAGAATTTCGTTCTAAAATACGAAATGGCTTGACCGAAAAAGAAGTTTTCGTCTTGATTCAATTATTAAAAAAATTCAACGTAATCAAAGAACAACAGAAACGATTATCTGTTTATGATTTTCAAGTACAATTTAATAGCTATCAACAAGTCGCCAAACAAAAAATTGAACGTTACCTAAAAAACAGTGGTTATATGCCGATAAAAAAAGAAGAGTTAGCCCTTTTAGACAAAAATGCTGAAGAAGTATTGGAAGCTTTAGATGCCACCAGCGCTGTTTTTTTAACCCACGAATATGTTCTGTCAGGAAAGATTTACCAACAAGCTATTCAACAAATCCGGACTTATATCAAGAAAAACAAGAAAATGACACTGGCTGATTTTCGTGATATGACAAACTCGAGCCGAAAAGCTTCCATGCTTATTCTAGAATCAATCGATAAACTAGGCATCACGAAACGAGTAGAAAATTATCGGATTTTAGGGAAACAAGAAGGAGACTAGTATGACTATTTATTTAGATAATGCAGCTACGACAGTCCAAAAGCCGGTTTGTATGAAACAAACAATGCTGGATGTGCTTGAAAGTGAGAGGTATGGCAACCCAGCTCGTGGCGCTCATAGCTATTCCATTCGTGCTTATCAATTAATAGAAATGGCAAGAGATACACTAAAAAGTTTTTTTCATACCGGGGATTTATATGAAATTATTTTTTCTGGAAGCGTGACTATTGCTCTTAATGCAGTATTAAAAGGGTTCATTCAAGCTGGTGATCATGTATTGACCACAAGTTGGGAACACAATTCCGTGCTGCGACCACTCTATCAATTAGAAAAACTAGGCGTTTCCTACGACATTATCAGTAGTCATCCGATCACTGGACAGTTGAATTATGAAGAATTTACTGAAAAATTAAACGCAAAAACCAAAGTAGTGGTCTGCAATCATGCAAGTAATGTGACAGGGAATCTTTTAGATATTGAATGGATAAAACGTTTTTGCCACAAACATCAGCTGTATTTAATCTTAGATATTTCTCAAACAGCTGGTCATCTACCAATTGACTTAAGTGATGGGAAGGTCGCAGCGGCTTGTTTCACTGGACACAAAGCGTTACATGGACCACAAGGAACTGGGGGCATCTGTATTCACAAAAAACTGAAACTTACACCGATAATAACTGGTGGTGATGGTATGAATTCCTTTTCTAAGGAGCAGCCGGATGAATTGCCAGCAATGTTGGAGGCTGGGACAGCAAATGTGCCAGGAATTGCTGGATTAGCAGCCAGTGTAGGTTGGCTAATGTCCCAAGAGACACCATCATTGGGAAACTACTTCTACCAAGAAGCGACGAAGATTTCAGAATTAACGTTTTATGGAGATTTTACGAAAGAGCATATAGATGTTTTTTCGTTAAATATCAGATCTGCAGAATCAGCTTTAATCAGTGACATTCTGTGGGAAGAGTTTGGCATTGCCACACGTTCAGGCTACCATTGTTCACCGCTAATACATCAATATTTAGGAACTAAAAATACTGGAACAGTTCGGATATCTTTATCCCGTTTTACAACAGAAGAAGAAATAGAAAAAACCATAAAGGCGTTGAGAATAATTGCAAAACGATAGAAAGCAGGTAAACGATGGCTAGAGAAATACAACGACGATTAGCAGATTTGCCTTCAGTGGATCGTTTATTAAAAACTCCTGAATTGCAAATATTAGAAAAGAAGTATTCTTACGGAGTAGTCAAACAACAGGTACAAAGTGTTTTAGAACAAACTAGAAAAACTGTTTTAAAAGAAGAAGTGTTACCTCCAGCGATTGAAGAACTCTGTATTCGAGTGATTGAAAAAGTGAAACAACGAACATATTCGTTACAAAAAGTAATTAATGGGACAGGTACGATTCTGCATACAAATCTAGGACGTTCCTTACTTAGTAAGAAAATTGAGGAACAATTAAAGACAATAAGTTTTTCCTATTCAAATTTAGAAATGGATTTAACTAGTGGCAAGAGAGGTACCAGATACAATCATTTAACGCATATTCTAAAAAAACTTACTGGAGCAGAAGACGTCTTAGTGGTGAATAATAACGCAGCAGCTGTTATGTTAATTCTTGATACTTTGGCTACTGATAAAGAAGTATTGGTTTCTCGAGGGGAACTTGTTGAAATAGGAGGGTCCTTTCGTATCCCAGAGGTAATTACCGCAACAGGTGGGAAAATTAGAGAAGTAGGGACAACCAATAAAACGCATATTAGAGATTACCAACAGGCTTTGACTTCTGAAACTGGAGCGATTTTAAAAGTCCATACCAGTAATTATCGAATCATTGGATTTACAGAAACTCCTCACTTATCAGAGTTAGCTCTCTTAGCACAAAAACATCAAGTCCCGTTAATCAATGATCTGGGTAGCGGTCTACTCATTGACATGCGACGCTTTGGCTTACCGTATGAACCGACTGTTCGAGAAGTAATCGAGCAAGGGTGTGATGTGGTCTCCTTTAGTGGAGATAAATTATTAGGCGGACCACAAGCCGGAATTATCGTAGGTAAAAAAACGTATATTCAGAGGATGAAAGAAAATCAGCTACTGCGTGCATTAAGAGTCGATAAAATGACTCTAAGTGCACTAGAAGCAACTTTAGAACTTTATCTTGATGAAGAAGAAGCCATTCGATCCTTGCCTACTTTGCAAATGCTATCGGATAAGATCGAAAATTGTTTGAATCGAGCCCAAATATTAGCTGAAAAGTTAAAAAAAATCGAGCAACTCGAAGTCGCTATCGAAAAAGATTATAGTACGGTTGGTGGTGGAACGTATCCAGAAAGCTTATTACCTACCTATGCAGTAACAGTAAAAAGTAAGCGATGGCATGCGGAAGAGCTGCAACGAAGACTAAGAAAAGGAATTGTTCCAGTGATTAGTCGGGTAAAAAATGAGCGAAACTATTTAGATATGCGCACGATTTTTGAAGAAGAACTTCATCAGGTGTTCGTCAGTTTAGAAAAGATTTTTTGTGAGGAAATAACATGAAATTAAAGAGAGAATTTGTGGTTGTTTCACACTGCATCTTGAATCAACATGCGGTGATACCTGGATGGGAACGGGCTCGTGGTGCTTTTCCTTTGGCCATTTCTTTATTAAATCAAGGCGTTGCGTTGCTACAATTGCCTTGTCCTGAATTTTTGACCTTAGGAAAAGAGAGACCACCAATGACTTATCAAGAATATGTTGCTATACCAGGCTATCGTCAAAAATGTCAAAGTATGTTGCAACCAGTCATTCAACAAATCAAAGAGTATCAAGCGAATGATTATCGCTATTTGGGAATCATCGGGATCAATGAAAGTCCTAATTGTTCCATCTCAGCACAGCGAGGCGTACTTATGGAAGAGTATTTTGAATTATGTAAGAATCATGGGATTGTTAATCCTTATTTTGAAGTTCCAACTTGGTATACAGAAGAATCACAAGGCGATTTATATCAGAAATTAAAACTATTTTTAGAAGGAAAAGTAAACGATGAATAATAAAATGAAAATATTGACTTTATGTGCAATGGCCGTTGTTTTAAATGTTGTTTTAGGTGAGGCTGTTTCACTAATGAAAATCCCCTTATTATTTTTAGATACGATGGGAACGATTTATATTTCAACCAATTTTGGTATGAGTTATGGGGTAATGACTGGGATTGCCACTAATTTATTAATGGGGATCATCAGTGGACCGTTGGCTGTTCCTTTTGTATTCGTAAATATTGTTGTAGCAATTATCTGTTCTTTACTAGCGAAGAATGGATTTTCTTACAAAAAAGCGCTAATAGCAGGGGGACTATTAGCCGTTGTTTGTCCAATGATCGGTGCGCCGATCCGTTTAGCTTTATTTGGTGGTTTTACCGGTTCAGGAACGGACATCCTCATTTTTGCTTTCAAGGCTTCCGGTAAAGAAATGATCACTGCAACTTATTGGGCAACTGTTGCAGGAAATATTGTGGATAAGATGCTTTCTTGTTTACTCGTTGCTTGGTTTATGAAACGTTTACCGCAACGTATCCTAGTAAAATAAAAAGAGAACAACTAACAGATATTAAAGCTAGTCAAGTCTTTTATAACTACAAACATTCTAGCATTTGATATTGATTGAACAAACGAAAAATGTTAGAATGTTTTTATTAGGGGAGTGGATGGGTTCTGGTGTTCCCTCTGGTCTTCAAAACCAGTATGAGGAGTTAAGAGCTTCTTGGGTAGGTTCGATTCCTACACATTCCCGCCAATTGAATACATACAAAGCTAAAAACATAGATACAGAGCTGTTCTGTTGATGTTTTTAGCTTTATTTTTTTGTCGCCACTGCATTTGATTATTTTTTGAGGTAGTTCATTGCTTGATCACTGTTTTCATCAAGTGTAAGAAAGGAACATTCTGCTTCTAGCTTTTTATCAATGCTCATGTGATTAAAATCACATATTAGTCTCGACATGGCTATTTTTCCATGCTATATTTAATTCGAAAAGAAGAAATTAAAATATAGATGTGCGCATCTACTACATAAAAAGACTTAATTATTAAGGATTTTTATCGTCTTTCTATTAATTCCCACATAGTTAAAGTTTTTATATGAATGCGCCGGAAAGGAATGAGAGCTTGATTTCATTTGAACATGTTTCAAAGTCTTTTGGAGGTACCATGATCCTAAATGATCTCAATTTATTTATACCAAAAGGTAAAATCTTTGGTGTCATTGGACGAAGTGGTGCAGGAAAAAGTACAATGATTCGTTTAATAAACGGATTAGATCAACCAACAACAGGTAAGGTATCTCTATCACAAGATGTGAAAAGCAGCACAATATTTCAACATTATGCCTTATTGCAGTCAAAAACTGTCGCTGATAACATTCGACTTGCTCTGAGATTTAGCAAAGTCAATAAGCAGGAATACGACAAAAGAATTGAAAACGTTTTACGTTATGTATCGATGATAGAGAAAAAAAGTACATATCCCTCCCATTTATCTGGTGGGCAGAAACAACGAGTGGGGATTGCTAGAGCGTTAGTAACGGAACCTTCGCTTTTATTATGCGACGAAATTACTAGCGCTCTTGATCCAACCGCTAAAAAAAGTATTTTAAATTTGTTAAAAAAAGTGAATGAGGAACTAGGAACCACCATCATTTTGGTCACCCATGAAATGGAGGCGATAAAAGAAATTTGTGATGAAGTGGCTGTCATTGATTCAGGAAAAGTTATTGAACAGGCAACAACCAAAAAAATGTTTTTAAGCCCTCAAAGCAATTTAGTTCGTGAATTTTTAGCCGATATGATTTATCCTAAGTATCCAAAAAAAGAATCGATTTCCTTTAATTATGTCCTTTACTTCCTGATGAATGCCACAAATTATGCTCGTTTTCAAGAAAGTAAAATGGAGGGGACGGTCTATGATATCAAAACCATACATATTAGCGGAGAACGTTTTTTTGCGATGTATTTTCTAACAAATAAAATTCCTGATAATGAATTTATTGACCAACTAATTAGTTATGAGAAGGTGACCGTTGATGTTTGAAATACTTTCATCAGAGATCATTCTCAAAGCAACTTATGAATCGATTTATATGGTCAGTATTTCTTTGGTGTTCGCTATCGGCTTAGGAGTTCCTTTAGGCATACTATTAGCAGAGACCAGAAAACAAGGTGTTTTAGCTAATTCTCTTATGTACAAGGTGTTACAGACGCTTATCAACATCTTGCGTTCAGTGCCATTTATCATTTTATTGGTGGCTATTTTGCCTTTTACTCGCTTAGTTGTTGGAACTTCCATTGGAACAACTGCTGCTATTGTCCCTTTAACGTTATATATTGTTCCCTTTATGGGCCGTTTAATCGAGCAAGCCATTCTAGAAATCCCTCCTACAATTATCGAATGTGCGAAAACATTAGGGGCAAACCGATTGGAAATCATTCTTTACTTTATTCTACCTGAAGCTCGACCGGCGATTATATTAGCCATTACTAATTCAATGATTGGACTAATTAATGCCTCTTCTATGGCGGGAACTGTTGGTGGAGGAGGAATCGGGGATTTAGCTATTTCCCAAGGCTATCAACGATTTAATAGTGGGATGATTGTTGTAACGGTAGTTATCTTAATTGTTTTAATAAACAGTATCCAATTTCTGGGAAATTATCTTTATCATAAAATTAAATATTAAGGAGTAAACTTCATGAAAAAAATAGTGACTATAGTCTGTCTGTTCGTATTGGTTCTCATTGGGGGTGGTTGTCATTCAAAAGATCAATCATCACACGCTCAGAAAAAACATGAAATTGTCATGGGGGTAACTGGAGGACCGTATAACGATTTATTTGATGATGCGATTGCACCTATATTAGAATCGGAAGGATATACGATTAAACGAATTGAATTTTCTCAATTTATCCAATCAAATACTGCCTTAGGTGAAGGAAAGATTGATGTAAACGTTGCTCAACACTCCGCTTATATGAATGTTTTCAATAAGGAGAATGGGACTGACTTAGTTCCTTTAGTTGCTACACCCTCTGTTCCGTGTAATTTGTACTCCTCCAAATATACAAGTAAAGAAGAGGTGAAAAAAGGAATGATAATTGGGATTCCCCAAGATCCGAGTAATGTAGCACGAGCCTATGCAGTTCTTGCTAAAGCTGGTTTTATTCAAGTGGATAAACAAGTGAAAAGTACCGACTTGACTGCAAAAGCAATCACAAATAACCCCTATCAGTTAAATATCAAAGAGATGGACACGAACACTTTACCACACGTGTTGGATGACCTTGATTTTGAAGTCATACCTGGAAGCACAGTTGAAGATGCAGGAATTCGAGAACAACTTCATTTGATCGAGCTAGAAAAAATGGTGCCTGAATTACAAATCGTAGCTGCTGTGACAAAAGAAAATGAAAAAACGGATTGGGCAAAATCAATTAAGAAAGCCTACCAATCAGAAAAATTTCGTACATATATCAATAGTCATAATAAAGATAATTACTGGATCATACCTGACATTTCTGAAACTGAGAATAGCAGCCAATAAACATGTTACATATTAGCAATTGAAAGGAAGCACTGCGTTTTTACTTAAAACACGTTTTGCTTGTTCGTAGAAGCGGAGACAATTTTTTTCTTATTTTGATTTTTTAGACAAGACTGATTACTTTTTTAGTCTTGTCTTTTTTTGCTATTTAATGATTGATTTGTTCAAAAATGACAGAACAACTTTACTTGTGTATACTTAAATTAAAGTGATTTTTATTCAAGAAAGGAAATAAATTTTATGAAAACTAATGTTATTTTTTGTGGTCTATTCTCATTACTATTATTAGCAGGTTGTCAATCGAATCAGTCCACGCCAGAATCAACGCCAGCGCCAGCGACTACGTCAACAAGTACTGGTCAACAAACAACTTCTTCAACCGAAGCATCAAATCAAACAATGAATTCTGGGACGAATGCAACAAAAGAGATCAAAGTATCTGCACAAAAAGTGATTGAGTTGTTTCAAAAAGAATATCCAAATGCAGCGATTACCAGTTTAGAATTAGATAGTAGTTGGGGAAGTTTCTTCTATAAAATTGATGGTGTTGATGATCAAAATGAATACGAAATGAAGATCAATGCAGCAAACGAAGAAATCCAAAAACAAAATCCTGAGCGTTTAGATCAAGATGAACAAAATGGACAGAAGAAACAAGAAGATGCTTTGGACACAAGTAAACTTCTAAGTATTGAAGAAGCAGCGAAAATCGCTGAAAAACAAGTGGGTGGGGGAACAGCCACTGATTGGGATCTTAGTAAAGAACTTGGTACCACTTACTGGGAAGTGAAAGTGAAAAACGGGAATAAGAGTACTCAAGTAAAACTCAATAGTCAAACGGGAGAAGTTTTAGCAACTGAAAATGATGATTAATTGTCTTGATCCTATTTGCTTTTGCTTGACTTGATGATAAACTAGAAAAAATGATTCATCAAAGGAGAGAATGACTTGACCTTAGAAACGACTTTTTTTAATCATACTTTTGCTAACCCTTTTATGAATGCCTCCGGTGTTCATTGCATGACAACGACAGAACTAGTTGAATTGGAACAATCCAATGCTGGCGCTTTTATCACAAAGAGTTGTACACTGAATGAACGTGCTGGAAATCCAGAACCTCGTTATTTCGATGTACCTCTTGGAAGTATTAATTCCATGGGATTACCTAATCGTGGATTTGATTATTACTTAGATTATGCATTGAACTATGAAAAACAGCAGACACAACCGCTATTTTTCTCTATTGCAGGCATGAGTGCAGCAGAAAATTTGGAAATGTTGACAATGATTGAAAAGAGTGACTTTCAAGGAATCACCGAATTGAATCTTTCTTGTCCGAATGTTCCTGGCAAACCACAGTTAGCCTATGATTTTGAGGCGACGGAAGATTTGTTGCAACAAGTTTTTGCCCGTTTCACCAAACCATTAGGAATCAAATTGCCCCCATATTTTGATTTGGCGCATTTTGATCAAATGGCTGAAATTTTGAATCAATTTCCTTTAACTTATGTAAATTCTATTAATAGTATCGGCAATGGTTTGTATATCGATCCTCAAAAAGAAGCGGTCGTGATCAAACCTAAAGAGGGTTTCGGTGGACTTGGTGGAGAATATGTGAAACCAACCGCTTTAGCGAACGTCCGTGCTTTTTATACTCGCTTGAAACCAGAGATCAAAATTATTGGTACTGGAGGCATTCGGAATGGACAGGATGCTTTTGAACATTTATTATGTGGAGCAACTATGCTACAAATCGGTACCGAACTTCACAAAGAAGGACCGAAAATTTTTGATCGCATCACGAAAGAACTCGAACAGATCATGACAGAAAAAGGGTATCGAACCATCGATGAATTTAGAGGGAAACTAAAAACGATCTAATCGTTAACGATTCTCTAAGTGATAAAATAAAAGACAACAATAAAAATAAGCCAAAGAATCCAAACATAGTTTCTCATATTTTGGAAATCTTTGGCTTATTTTTATGCGATCCGGTGGTTTTAGAATAATAACTGGTGGTTAGCTTTTAGTCTATTCGTTGGTTTGCCATGAATAGTTCCTTAGCTATTAGGATTCAATAGGTGTATATAATTACTGATAATAGCACCACCGTTTCTAACATGAAGCGTAATCATTCTTTTTGTTTGTTGAATAGAAATATGAGAAAATGGCACAAAGGTATGACAAATAAAAGGAGGGATTTACTTGAAAGATGGCATGGAGATCGTGAAGGGTCTAAAAAAGAAGCAGTTCAGTTACAAGGAATTAGTCAAAGAGGTTAGCCAAAAAGTAGCAAAATTAAATCCAGAATTAAATGCGTTCGTTACTTTTGAAACAGATCAACCGATTAAAGATGAGGCACCAATTCTAAAGAATGAACAGCCTTTAAGCGGCTTACCGTTCCCGTTGAAAATGTTAGGACAGGAAAAGCAAGGTTGGTTAGCTACATCAGGCTCAAAGCTTTTTCAAACTCATCGCTCATCTAGAAATTCAAATTTTGTTTCGCAAGTTGAAAAAATTGGTCTTATCCCACTGGGGCAGACGAATGCACCAGAGTTTGGTTTTAAGAATATCACCGACCCACAACTTTATGGTCCAGCTAAAAATCCTTGGAATCTTGCGCATTCGCCAGGTGGTTCAAGTGGTGGGGCAGCAGCCGTTGTTGCTTCTGGCATTTTACCGATCGCTGGTGCTAGTGACGGTGGAGGATCAATTCGCATACCTGCTTCCTTTTGTGGTCTGATTGGCTTAAAACCTTCACGAGGAACGATGCCAGTTGGTCCTCATGCTTGGCGAGGTTGGCAAGGAGCAGCGATTGATTTTGGTTTGACCGTTTCTATGAGAGACACCAAAGCTTTATTTGCAGGACTGCGAAGTATCCATTCAGGAGCGCCTTATCAAGTTTCGCCAGCGGAATGGCAAGAGCATCTACCAAAAAAACGGTTGAAAATCGCTGTTTGCACAGAATCACCGATCCACACAAAAATCAGCGATGAAGCACGACAAGCAGTGACCAATGCGGTGACATTTTTAGCACAAGAAGGCCATGAAATCATTGAAATCAATTACCCTCTTGATGGAAGAGCCTTGATTCAGTCTTATTATCAAATGAATGGAGCAGAAACAGCTAGTATGATTCACTCGATTGAATCTGGGTTAGGACGGTCGGTTGCTCAAAATGAACTTGAACCGATTTCTTGGGTACTACTAGAATACGGCAAGAAGGTTTCTGCAGCGAACTATATCCAGTCGCTTCATGTTTGGGATCATGCAGCAATCACAATGGAAGAACTATTTCAAACTGTTGATCTTTTTCTTTCACCGACAACAGCATTTACTGCTCCAGAAATTTCCACTGATCTTCAAAGCGATGAAATTCGGGCAAAAATGGCTGGAATCAACGAGTGCAACGAACAAGAAAGTTTAGCAGTTATTTCTGAAATGTTTCAGGAAAGTTTAAAGATCACGCCTTACACCCAACTGGCAAATTTGACGGGACAACCAGCAATCAGTTTACCCACACATATTAGTGAGGAAGGTCTGCCTTTGGGTATCCAATTCATGGCTGCCAGAGGACGAGAAGACTTGCTCTTTCACATTGGCGAAATCTTTGAAAATCATCAAAAATTCTATTTACCGCCAAGTTATCAATAGTCGTCAGTTAAAGAAAAGCAGTTGGGACTAAGAAAAATTTAGACTCGACTGTTTTTTCTGGCTGTCAGCTACCTCGTGACGATGTTTTGTCCCATTCATTTCGCAGGATTAAAGTGAACAAAAACTAATTCTAAATATTTTTAAGTAAACGATTCAAATAATAATTAACGATAGATTTTTTGTTGGATCTAAGGTAGAATGGGTAGGCGAAAATATGTTCGGAGGTGGAGGAATTGAAAACTCCTTTAACGATCGAGATGGAAACTTCTCTTTATCAATACTGTATCGAACAAGGGGGCATTGTCGTAGAAGAGGTGACCATGCCTGACGACCATGGTATCGTAGATACATTAAGTTGTCTTACAAAGTTTGATGGTACAAGAGAGTGGCGTTGCTATGAGTTGAAAGTATCAAAAGCGGACTTTCGTTCCACTGCAAAATTATCGTTTGTCGGGAATTACAATTATTTTGTATTACCTCAAACACTTTTTGATGAAGTCAAAGCTGAAATCCCCACTGGTATCGGTGTTTTAGTTTATCGACCTTACGGGATAGCAGAAGAGATGCCAGCTTCTGGTACATTCATTATTGCTAAAAAAGCAATGAAGCAACCGTTAGCAGTGGCGGAAGAGGCGCTGCTCAACCGTTTTATGGCTTCATTATTTAGAGAAGTAAGAAAAGCCAAACAGATGGAACGAGGCGTCAAATATTTTCCAACTGATCAGTTGTATAAAGAATTAAAAAAACGTTCAGATTCTCAAGATCCATTTGCCAAAGAGCGTTACTATGAACGCTTTATTGAAGAAACAGAAAATCAAGCGATCCAAGATTTACAAGCAGAAATCAGGGTTTTACAGCAAGACTATGAGAATCTGCGACAAAAGCAGCAAGTTAGACGCTTGCCAACAGAGCCATTGGAGTGAATAAGTATGTACTATCCTTATTTGAGAGGGAAACAGTTTGATCTTTTAGCATTAAAAGAAATGATTCAACAAAATCTATTATCTAAAAAGGTTGTTCCTATCATCGAACCAGTTCGTGATTCAGCTACCTTTAAAAACATTGTCGAACTATTCCAAAAAGCAAATCACCCGCTGATCATCATCGATAATCCCCAAGTGGGTCAGTTCAAACTTTTTGATGAACATTTACATTTATGGGAAGAAAAAGAAAATAGTTCCATTCAACATGCAATGATCATCACATCCGATAATTACCAACAGATCATGGAGCAACCACCTAAATTGATCATTTTCGATGGACAACATCAGCCTCGTGATCCAAAAATATGGAAAGAACTTTCAAAAATGGATACTCATTTTTTGTTACCAGACCATAATCGGTTCCATATCTGGTTACCAGAAAACAAAATCATCATAAAAGAAGCCTTTAAACCAAGAAAACACGTAGAAGATTATAGCGAAAAAATAGATGATTTTTTTAGCGACGACTATTTGTTTTTTAAAGAAGAGGGGAATCATGGCTTTTCAGATTTTACGATTGAAGGAAGTCGCTATTTTGATAAAGGCTTTCCTAGTCGGGCATTGGTACTTCATCTGACCTATGTTGATGCATATGGTAATCTCAGAGTAAAACATTTTATTTCTGATACGAACGATTCAGCTAAGGATCAAGCACTAAAGTTTTTTGAAGCTGTTGAAAAAATGCAACAGTGGGTATTGAGGAACCAAGATCAACTGTTGATTACAACGGGTATATTAGCCCTGCTTTCTTTGAAACAACAAAAAAAATTTCCTGGCTTAGGTGTATTGAAAAAATGGACATTGGTCCATCATTTAGAACTGCTCAGTTTATTATTAGACCAGCCGACTAATTGGTTACGCATGTATTCTAAAGTAGAGGAACTACATTCGCTGATTTGTGGTATTGGACATACAGAACGACAAAAATTGGTTTGATTCCCCTCACTAGTTTATGTTTTGAAGCTAGTGAGAGATTTTTTTGCTAATCAATCCTGTTTATCAAAATAAGATCATTCTTTGAGCGTTTTTATTTGTCGCTTAAATTGGTTTTTGGTGGATTCTAACCCTTCATTATTTGCTAAAACAATGAGGTTTGGTAGTTTTTTTAACTCATCTAATTCCTTCGTGTCTTGCTCAAAAAGAGCGAGCCTTTTTTTGATTTGATCCGGAGCATCTCCACGTTGTTCTAAGCGCTGCTTCAATTTGTTTTTAGCGATAGTCACAAATACTGGTTGGATCTGTTCCCCAAATGCATGATAGAGTGCCCAAAAACCAGCAGCTGTTAAAATTGTATAACAATCACCATTTTTCAACTTTTGAGCAATCTCCCTCTTAGTTGAACCATATTTATGTCCCGCATATTCATCCCATTCCACAAATGCCTGTTCAGTGATCAACTGTTCAAATTTGTCTTCAGAGAGAAAATAGTAATCTTTTTGATCGGTTTCACCTTTTCGAGGAGGACGAGTCGTTGAAGTGACAATTTTTTCTTTTGGTTCAAAAAGAACATTAGCAATGGAAGTTTTTCCTGAACCAGAAGGACCAATAAATACATAACATTTGTTCATCATGGATCTCCTTCAAATCTTTATTTCCTTTATTAAACGATACACGAGAAAGTTTCTTTTAGCAATTGTTCTTTTCGCATAGATATTCCAGTTGTACGACAATAAATTTTGTCTTATAAAAAACACTCTCTTGAGTCTTTAGAAAATCTTCTAAAGAGCAAAGAGAGTGTTTTAAATATACAGTTCAATTAAATTTAATCATTTAGACTAGTAAACCAGTGACGATCGCACTTAAAAAGCTGACTAATGTGGCAGTCAATAAGATTTTTAATCCATGTTTCGCAACTAAGTTTCCTTTTTCTTCATTTAGACCTTTCATAGCACCCGAAATGATTCCAATGGAAGAGAAGTTAGCAAAAGATACTAAAAAGACAGATAAAATAGCTGTTGTACGTTCAGTAAAATGCAGGTTCCCAGTAGCTAGTTCTGTCATCGCAACAAATTCATTTGTCACAAGTTTCGTCGCCATGATACTACCCGCATCCACAGCTTCTTTCCAAGGAATCCCGCTGATAAATGCAAGTGGAGCAAAGATGTAACCAAGAATTTCTTGGAAAGAGATCCCAAAGATTCCACTAAAAATGGCATTGATCATAGCAATAAGAGCAACGAATCCAATCAACATAGCAGCGACTGTAATCGCTACATGAAAGCCGTCAAGAATATATTCTCCAAGCATTTGGAAGAAAGTTTGTTCTTTGTTTTCTTCAATGATCAACTCATCTTCTTTTTCTTCTAATTCATAGGGGTTAACGATGGAGGCCAAGATATACCCACCGAATAAGTTCAATACCAGCGCAGTAATTACATATTTAGAATCGATCAACGCCATATAAGAACCCACGATCGACATCGAAACAGTCGACATGGCAGAAACGCTCATGGTAAATAAACGTTTTTCAGATAAGAAAGGCAATTCTTTTTTTATTGAAATAAAAACTTCAGATTGACCTAGTATTGCTGAAGCAACACCGTTGTAAGATTCTAATTTCCCCATACCATTGATTTTACTTAAACCCAATCCAACTGCCTTCATGAATAATGGCAAGATCTTGATATAACGCAAAATCCCGATGATTGCAGAAATAAAAACAATCGGCATCAAAACATTTAAGAAAAACGGCGCACTGCCTTTATTGGCTACCCCAGCAAAAACGAAATTAACTCCTTCACCTGCAAACGCCAGTAAATGATCGAATACTTTCGCTAACATGGAAACGACTGCTGTACCAAAAGTCGTTCGTAACAAAATAAAACCAAAAATAAATTGCAACACGATCATCAATAGTAAAGGTTTTACTTTGATGGCTTTCTTGTTGGTACTAATCAAAAAAGCAAGGCTAAAAATAAAAAGTAATCCAATAATTCCTAAAATCTGACTCAAACTATCACTCCTAATCAAAATTCCGTTTAATTTTACACGTTTTATCGTTAAAATACTAATTTTTTGCTAAGATTATCATCGCTTTTTTAGACTGAAGCGCATACATTTCAATTGAAACGGATACAACAAAATAAAACTCTTAAAAGATTATCAGTTGCACTTTTTCAGGTGCAATTTAAATAAAATCTTTTAAGAGTTTATTCAGCTATTTGTTTATAAAGAAACAATGCTTATTGATAAAATAAATTTTCCGATGGATAGAAGGGAGCACTTGTGATATCAATACCTAATTGTTTCAACGTTTGTTCATCATTTTTATTGACGATGACTGTCGAGTGAGCTTGAGCACCATCTAATTCAGCAAGTTTGTCATAAGCTACTTGAGCGATAGGGTTGGTTACCGCACTGATCGAAAGAGCAATCAGTACTTCATTTAGGCTCAATGTATCAACGGAAGAATGCAGTGCGGAAGACTTCATCCCTTGAATCCGTTCTAGAACAAGTGGCGACAACAATGGAATATTATCTGAGATATGTGCCAAATGTTTGATCGCATTTAAAATGACGGCAGCAGAAGCATTCATTAAAGAACTGGTGCGTCCTGTAATGATCACTTCATCAGGTAATTGGATCGCGATCACCGCAGAAGGATCGTTGCTGTCATTTTGAACAGTTTTTGCATACTCGTGAGCAGGCAATACCACTTGACGGTCTTCAGGTTGAAGACCTACTTCTTCCATGATCAATTTAATTCGATTTACTGCTTCCTCATCGATCAATCCTTTTTTGAAATCACACTCTGTTTGGAAATAGCGGCGGATGATTTCTTGTCGAGAAGCTTCTTGCACAACTTCATCATCAACGATTCCGAATCCCACACGATTCACACCCATATCGGTAGGGGATTGATAGATTGATTCTTTACCAGTGATTTTTTCAATGATCCGTTTGATTACTGGAAAGGTTTCAACATCTCGATTATAGTTTACAGCAACCTTGCCATAGGCATCATAATGGAAGGAATCGATCATATTGACATCTTTTAAATCCACAGTGGCAGCTTCATAGGCAATGTTTAGTGGATGTTTCAATGGGACATTCCAAACAGGGAAGGTCTCAAATTTTGAATAACCTGCTGATTGTCCTTTTTGGCTTTCATGATAAAGCTGATTCAAACATGTTGCTAATTTGCCACTACCAGGTCCAGGAGCAGTAACAACAACGATTGGCTTACTGGTCGCAATATATTCATTTTTGCCAAAGCCGTTTTCAGAAACGATTTTTTCAACATTAATTGGATAATCTTCAATTTCTGAATGTTTGTAGACTTTGATATTACGTCTTTCTAATTTATTGACGAAGACATTCGTAGCTGGCTGACCATTGTAACGAGTAATGACGACACTATTGATAGATAATCCGTAGCCACGCATTTCGTCGATCAAGCGTAAAATATCCATGTCATAAGTGATACCATAATCCCCACGAATTTTATTACGTTCAATGTCTCCAGCGTAGACGCAAATCAAGATTTCTGCTTGGTCTTTTAATTTTTGTAACAATTTGATTTTTGCATCTTCTTCAAAGCCAGGCAAAACACGTTTGGCATGCTTATCATCGACCAATTTGCCTCCAAATTCTAAATATAATTTGTCATAGTGATTCACTCGTTCAAGGATATATGCTGATTGTTCTTCGATATATTTCTCTGAATCAAAACCGATTTTTTTCACGAGATTCCCTCCTTAAGTACTAAAGCATTTTTTCATTTTTTTTGATTTTCGTCAACTAGTAACTAATACCGGATTAAAACAACAGATAAAATCTCAAATCTGGCTTGTTTCATCTTAAATTCATTGGTATGATAGTTTTGATAAGGAAGGTGTCACATGAAAAAAAGACAGAAAAAGAAAAACGCATATAAACAATATATCCGTTCGATTTTTACCGGTTATGAAAAAATGCTCGAAAATACTGATTTAGAAGAGATGAAGTTTACTTATTTGAATGAAGAAACACTATTATCTCGTGATGAAAATCAGCGCATTCACTTCACAACCAGAGATCTGCCTCAAAAATAAAAAAATTACTGAGTGAAAAAGAGTGGGGGGATCTGTAGTAACCCCCAAAAGTTAGAATCTAACTTTTGGAGGTCGCTTCAATCCTCTTTCCACTCTTTTGTTTTACTCTCGATACGTAAGATTATTCAATAGTGAAAGTACAATAATCAGACCTTATCAAAACGGTGGATAATCAATGAATATTGATTAAAAGATACATAGAGGAGGAAGCCCTTTGTAACATTTTTTTCTATAAAATGGTACTATTAAATTATCAATTCAATAGTAAGTAAACTCAACCTATTGTGCTTCTGTCCAAGAAAGTGGATAACTGTGAGGAGGTAATCAAAATGAAAGAAACACCACAAGAAAATAACGAAGAAATCATCATTCAGCAAGAAGATGACACTACTTTTTTTGATATCAAAGAAAAAGCTAGCACGAATCTATCTCAACTGTTAGAGGATTTACAAGCATTTGAAAGAGCTGTTCGTGAAGAAAACATTCCAGAAATCTATCAACTGTATAATGGTCATTTAAATGAGGAATTGAAAAAAAGTTCGAATGAAAACCATGAAATCGATCAGCTATTAATGCGGAAAATTCATGATCGCTTTATTCAAGAATTTCCATTTATGGAGCTAGTCGAAAAGATTTCTCCTACGATGAGTTATTACAAGATCGGTACGTATTATCACGAAAGGCCAACAATTGGCATCGATGCTAGTCTACCGGAAATTTTCGTTTTGCCCCAAATTGACGAAGAGTGGGGCACCTATGCAAACCAAGAACCGGATGACTACAGTCAACAAATTAACGAACTTGATGCTAAAGTCATCACTGCAAAAGCCGAGATCGATCGTCTGGATGAAGAATTAAAAGAAGTGGATCGCCAAATCTCTGATCTGGATGACACTAAAGGATTCTTAAATCGTAAAAAAATTGATGAAGAAATCCAAGAACTAAAAAAACAAAAACAAGCATTATCGAATGAAAAATTAGGCTGGATGCCTTATCTTGAAGCACCTGAAAAAATCCAAAATCAAAAAGCTGCTTTACTTAACGAAGCAAAAGCGAATCAATTACGTGCAGCGATCGTTGAAAAAGAACAACGACAAATCAATCGCTACTTCGGTGGGATAGAAGGGTTCAGTCAAACCATCCATCATTTCCTAATGAATTACTTAGGTAATGTTGATCCACATGAAAACCCAGAAGTATCGATGCAAGAGGGAGGGGTAGAGGAATGAATGAGCATGAAGAGTTAGAAAAAAATGAAGAGCTGGAAGCACAATCGTTAGCAGAAACGACTGTGGCGGAAGAAGCAATAGAAACAGATCCTGAAAACTCCAGCAATCACTCTGCTTCTGAAGATGATTTGCTTGATGAAAATGAACAGGTCACTTCTGAACAATTAGAGGCAATTGAATCCAGTCATCCACATGAAGTGAGGGAAAATCAAGTCTATTTAGAAACAAAGGAAAAAGACCATCAAGACATTGTTCTTTTGATTGAAACAGCAGAGGCAGAATTAGCGGATTTACGCTTACGGAAATATCTACTTGAATCGGACTTTTCACAATTATTAGATGCTTTTGAACGCTATATCTTAAAAGCAGAACCTATTTCCCCGATTGGTAAGACAAGTTTGATCGAATACTTTACTTATGAGTTGCTAAAACCTTTAAATGATATTGGTTTGAAATTCTCTAATACCACTTATGATACTTGGGAAACACGACATTTTTCGATCAACTATCGTTTGAATGAGTCCAATCAATTAGTATTTTCTTTTGTTCTTCCGACGATTGATCAACGATACCAAGTGGAATCACTCAACTTATTGGAAGTTTCACCAGAAACGATGGAAATCACGGTTCAGGATGACCGTGTGTTATCTTTGATTCGTTATTGGTCTGTTGAACGGGTATTCTCTGCTGGTCAACTGACTATTTTCAACCATAAGTTCAACCAAATATTAGCTCATGCACGTCACTTAGGTTTCTTAGTCAAGCAAACCTTACTAGATAACACCCAACCGTTACATCTGAATCTTCAAAGTCAATTTGAATTGACTGACCAGGTACTAGATGACATCTTTATCGTAGCGATGAAAAATCCTCAATATGATTTTGAAAAAATTGGAGAAGAAAAATACCAAGTTCTATTAGATAAAGGACAATCCATGATCATTTCCAAAAATCAGAAAAACCAAACAATGCTTGAAGTTTCTTCTGGGGAGTACCATCGATCAGTGATTGATTTCTTTATCAATTACGAATTTTTGGTTCCTTTGATGGTTCGAAAGGCTTAGACAGGATATAAACGTGTGGCAATCCTTAGAGAGATTGTCGCATGTTTTTTGTTCCGTCTGCAGGCAATAGATCACACGGTTCTTCCGAGAGATAGTTAACTGAGAAACTGTTGAGAAGAAAAGAAAGAAGGAAATAAGATGGAAAATTTTAAAAAGAGCGGGATGTTCTCTGTGATTGCTGCATTAGGTGCGAATATTTTAGTTGCAATCAGTAAATTTGTCGGTTATGCCATTAGTGGAAGTGCGGCAATGCTGAATGAAAGTATTCATAGTATCGTCGATTGCAGCAATCAAATCCTTTTGCTTTTTGGGGATAAACGAGCGAATAGAGGGCAAAGCGAATTACACCAATTTGGCGAAGGAAGAGCAAAATATTTTTTTAGCACAATTGTGGCAACCATGCTCTTTTTTGGTGGGGGAGCTTTGGGAGTCATGGAAGCTTTTGAAAAATTGACCCATCCTGCGCATGAAGTTGATAACTCATTGATCGTTATCATTATTTTAATTTTTGGATTAGCCATTGAAGGAACGTCATTACGTATCGCTATGAAAGAAATCCATGAGTTGAATACCGAAAAGTTATCATTGATGAAATTTTTGAGAGAAAGTCGTCACAGTGAAATTTTGATCATCTTTACTGAAGATTTTTGTGCTGTGATCGGACTCATTCTTGCTTTATTAGGAACAGTCTTGACGATGGTAACAGGAATTGCGGCGTTTGATGCGATTAGCGGCCTATTGATCGGATTATTGTTGATGGGAGCTGCCATTTTCTTAGCAAAAGAATTTTATAGTTTGATTGTTGGTGAAAGTGTGACAACGAGTGACTTGATTAAAATCAAGCAAGCCTTTGAGCGTCCGGAAGTCTCTCGTTTGATCGATGTAAAGACCGTTCATCTGAGCCCAACTGAGGTATTGGTAGCTGCTAAAATCGATATCTTTGAACACCCAGAGAATGAATCGTATGCAATCATCAATAACATTGAAGAAACGATTCGTCAGTCTTTAAATGATAAAAAAGTTTATATTTATATTGAAACTGATAAATATGACCCTGATTATCGAAGATGACCATGCTGATTCTTCAGCAAAACAATGCTTTTATGTTGCATAAAAATAACTTGTTTATGATTTGAAATTTCAATATTCAAGCTTAAAATGAGAAAAATATAATATTGTTTTTAGATAAAACGGCTACAATTTCGTTTTTTTATGTTACAATGAGTCCGCTGTTTATTTGTTGTAATTGAAGGAGACATTTTGATGAATAAAAAGAAAAGTGCGCCATGGCTTCAGGCTTTGCACGCAGTAATGCCACTTTGCTTAAGTTATATACCAGTTGGGTTAGCTTGTGGTGTCTTATTGCAAAAAGTGGGTTTTGATCCAATCTTAACCGGTCTGTTGTCCATATTAGTATTTTCTGGTGGAGCGCAATTTTTAGTTGCTTCGATGCTAACAACTCAAGCATCTTTTGCAACGACACTTTTGATGGTATTTTTCTTGGAATTACGTTACACATTGTTAGGGTCGAGTCTTTCAGGTTTTATGAAGAAAGAAAAGAGACTATTCTTGGCGGTATTTTCACAATCGTTAAATGATGAAAATTATGCGGTTAATTATCTTAAATATTCAACTGATCCTACATGGAATAAGCGTAAAGCTTTATATGTAAATTGGTTTTCGATGGCTTCTTGGACAGGTAGTAACATGATTGGAAACATGTTTGGTTCTGTTATCCATGTAGATGCTGATCTCGTTCACTTTGCACTGACTGCGATGTTTATCTTCATGTTTGTCATGCAAATGAAAAATAAGCTGCTCATTTTTACAGGATTGTTTTCTGGTGTATTAGGCGTTACTTTCATGGTCATGTTCCAAAATACATTAGGTTTAATTGCTGCGACGGTGATCGCCTCTTTTGCAGGGTTTGCTTTAGAGAAAGCTTTCAAAAAAGAGAAGGCAAAAAAATTAAAACGATTAAAAAACCGTGGCAAACATGTCAATGAACCACTATTCAACTTCCCAGAACAGGAGAGTCAACATCATGACTAAGACGTATCTTATTCTTTTAGTACTTAGTTTATTCGTGGTGGCTTATGTGCCACGACTATTCCCGATGCTCTATTTTACCCATCGGAAAGTCCCTTCATGGTTTAGTGAATGGATGAAATATGTGCCTGTTGCGCTATTCGCAGCTTTAGCATTCAAGGATGTCTTTATTACCCATGAACATTTAGCCATTGCTTGGAATATCAAAATCTTAGCTATGGTTCTCGTAGTTGGCGTGGCGTATAAAACTCATTCTATGGCATTATCAGTAGTAACTGGACTTGCTTCGGTATTTTTGCTGTCGATGTTTTAAACAGTTCCAAAATTTTGCCTTCTCTTAGTTTTAGAGAATGGCTTTTTTTTTTTTGCCTTTTTTATTAAAATTTTAAGGATGATTTGTCCTTCTTTGAATTTTTGCTATAATGGGAAAGGTATTGATTTAAATATAGATAGTTGAGGAAAATTTAATGAATAAAAAATTGATGCAAGGAACATTTTGGTTAACCTTTGCTAATTTGCTTTGTAAGGTATTAGGTGTTGTTTACTTGATCCCATGGCTAAGTATGATGGGGAACAATCAAGAAGGAATGTTAGCGACCACTTTATACAATGTAGGTTATTTACCTTATGGCTTGTTCCTGATGCTGGGAACAGTTGGGTTTCCTAATGCGATTGCTAAAAAAGTCGCTGTAGCAACGAAAGAAAATGATGAACAGGGCTGTCGAACGATTTTTCGCAGTACCATCAATATCATGTTTGTCATTGGAATCATTTCTGCTGTGCTGATGTATCTTTTTGCCCCGATGCTTGCAGGAATCAGCCCAATTGCAAATGTAAATAATGGGATCTTAGCAATTCGTAGTTTGTGTCCGTCATTGATCGCCATTCCAGTTCTTAGTGCAATGAGAGGTTATTTTCAAGGGAAAAACAATCTGAGACCTTATGGGACCTCACTAATCATTGAACAAGCGGTTCGTGTCCTGGTCATTTTAGCAGGAACGTTTTACTTACGCGTCTTGACCGATGGAACGATTTTAGAAGCTGTTCTGATCAGTACAGTGGCATCCTTCTTTGGTGGGTTAGCAGCAATTATCCATATGTATTTCGTTGGAATAAAAAATGATTATTTCAAATTAAAAGATTTCTTGATCTCTAGTCGCTATTTCAAGCATGAAAATCGGGCAGAGTCGGTATCGATCATTCGTGAAACTTTACCTTTCATCTTTGTGGGATCTGTTATTACCATCGTGCAAATGATTGACCAAGTGACGATGAAGCCGTTGTTGCATTTTTTCAGACCTGAAATCACGAATCAACAATTGGAATTTTTATTTAGTCGAGCGTCAGTTAATCCCAACAAGTTGACATTGATCTTGATTTCTATGGTTGGTACAGTCGCAATCAGTAGTTTGCCGATTTTAAGTACTTTGAGAAAAAAAGATCGTTTGCAAATTGAAAAGACAGTAGGAGATAGTTTTTCAATTGCTGTCTTGATTTTACTTCCTTCTCTTGCGGGGATGTCATTATTGGCGGGTCCATTGTATACCTTATTTTTTGGATATGATCCTGATAGTGTCGGCTATTTCCAATTTGCCTTACTCGCTTCATTATTCTTTTCATTGTTCACGATTCTTTCGACGATGTTACAATCACTTAGCCATCATATGATTGCGATTCGGCTGACCGTTGAAGCGATTATTTTGAAAATTGTCTTTCAAGTGATCGGATTAGCACTATTTGGCGGTTATGGTATGAGTTTTTCAAACACAATGGCTTTTGCGATCGTGTTTATCAGAGGTTATTTCTATATGTGTAAAGAGTATCGAATCGCACCTCTAGCTAAAATCAGATTTTTCTTTCTTAAAACATTCCGTTCAACCTTGTTGATGCTGGTTCTTTGTTCGATTGTATTTATCCTATTGAACCTCCAATTGACGATGACGTCGAAAGCCCATGCTGTTGTTTATTGTGTTGGCCTTGGTGGAATAGGTGGGCTGACATTTCTCTTTGCTCAATTTGGCAGAAATGGGCTCCAATTACTTAAAAACTTCCAGCATCGGCATCACTCAACCAAAAATTAGGAACAACATCCAGTTCATGATAATTTTTTAAAGCTACAGAAAGTGAGAGGGACGTGATTGTTTCTCTCACTTTTTGAGTGAGAGGTTCAAATGTCATCTTTCTTATGATATAGTTAAATAGACTGGTAAAATTCTTTGAAATGAGGAAATTAAATAAATGAAACTTGCAGTAGTTACTGACAGTACGGCTTATTTGCCTGAACGAATCCAAAATCATCCTGATTTGTTCGTTATTCCGATCCCTGTCATTTTGGATGGGAAAATCTACAATGAAGGAATAGACATAGAAGCTGACGAATACTATGGGCTTCTAAATAAAAGCAAAGACTTCCCGACCACTTCACAACCTGCAGTTGGAGAAGTACTGGCGCTTTACGAAGAACTGAAAAGAAAAGGATACGATACCATCTTAAGTATCCATTTATCCTCTGGGATCTCCGGCTTTGTCAACACATTACATGCTATGAAAAACGACATTGATGGTGTAAAAATCGTTCCTTATGATTCTAAGATCACGAGTATGCCAATGGGTCACATGGTAGAAGCTGCTCTAGATTTAAATCAAAAAGGTCAATCTCTCGAAGAAATTATCGCACATATCGATCGTATCCGAGATAATACGTATGCTTATCTCATCGTGGATGACTTGAACAACTTAGTACGCGGTGGACGCTTGACCAATGGGGCTGCATTGATAGGTGGATTGCTTAAAATCAAACCGATTTTGACTTTTTCAGAAGGAAAAATCGTTTTATTTGAAAAAATCCGTTCAAGTAAAAAAGCTTTCGCTCGTGCCGAAAAAGTCATCGGCATGCGAAATGAGGAAATTGCACCACCTGTTAAACTTTATGTGATTCATGCAAATAATTTGGAAGTTGCCATACAAGAAAAAGAAAAATTACAAAAGCAATACCCGCATGCTGACATTGAGATTGGTCATTTTGGTCCAGTGATTGGTAGTCACTTAGGAGAAAAAGCAATCGGGCTTGCCATCTCTGCGCAATAATTTAGATTATTCAATTCAATGCAAGCATCGTCTCTCATTCATTGGGATACGATGCTTTTTTTGCATTTTTTCTATATAAGGCGTATAATCCTTAAAAGTTTAGTAAATGAGTAAATCACTAGGTTAGTAATTTACTAAAAGAGAAAGGATGGATTTAGATGGAAATCCCAACAAATTTAAAACACAAACCTGTTATTGTCGTTGAAGACTATGATCAAGTTGATGGTAGAAATGCTTTGCATACGGATGCTAAAGGACTATCTTTAGGGTTAGCACAATGGAATGATCGTGGAAAAGTTGATATTTCAGGCAAGGTATGGCGCCATACGGGTGAAAAATGGTCACGCCAATCGGAAGAACTACCAATCACTCGGATCTTAGATCTAGCAATTTTAGCTGCGCAAGGGAGTTTGTATTTTCAAGATGCGTATCGCTATGAAAAATTTTATGATCCTGAAAATCCAGTTGTCGATATTATTGGACTTCAAGGAAATCGAATGACGGTTGAAGTGGATACCAAAAATCCTAAGATCGATGAAGATATTATGCTCTATTATGACACGTTACAAAAAGATGGCGAATTGATCGGAGAACGTTTCCGAATTTTGAAACGTCTATTAGATGATTTAGGGTATTAAGGAAAAAAGGAGTGAGGTACATTGGAAGATTTCTCACTGACAAAAGACCGTCAATTTTCAAGTGTTGAAAAACAAATGATTTGGCAAAAGCCAACGAGTCATCGAACCAGTCAAGAAGAACAAAGAATCGCAGCTGAAATCTTTGAAAACTGGAATGATCCTGAAATGAAGATCAGTAACATCTTGCTTGAAGGGGATGCTGGGTCAGGAAAAACGCAACTGGCTAAAGCTCTTTCGGCTGATTTACAACTTCCTTATACGAAAATAACTTGTTTTGCGGATATGGATAAATCAGATGTCTTTGGTGCGCTATTGCCTATTGTTGAGTCTGACGTAGATGAAGATCAAGAATTGATTGATGCAATCAACCAAACAGAGACATTAGAGGCTGTCTTACGGTTAATAAAAAATCACTATAATCTTAGTACAGAAATGGCTAAATCCAAACTGGCTGATTTCATCAAGCGGATGGAACATAATGAAAATAGTAACGTTCGCTATAAATATTATCCCTCTGAAATTGTTCGAGCGATCGAAAAAGGGTATTTGTTAGAAATCCAAGAGCCAACGGTGATCCGTGATGCTTCCGTATTAGTTGCTTTAAATTCCGCTCTTGAGCCAAATGGATTATTGAATTTACCCACGGGTGTCGTCGTCCGTCATCCAGATTGCGTCATCATCATCACAACAAATCGGAACTACCAAGGTAATCGTCCGTTGAATGAATCTTTGAGAGATCGGATGCAACATGCTGAGAAGATGGATTTACCTTCACTTGAAGTGATGGCTGAGCGAGCCTTAGGTAAGACAAAGATTCAACAACCTGAACTGCTCTTGAAATTAGCGGAGATCATTCGTTTATTAGATGATACTGCCAAAGCGAATGCCATCAAGGGAGTGGCTGGTATGCGTTCTTACTTTTATTGGGCAAATACTTGGAAACAAGGGCAAGATCTTTTCCAATCGATTTATCCTAAAATTCTCTATAAATTGACCACTGTTCCAGAAGAATTGGAGATATTAACCCAAGCATTAGAACAAAGTGGGCTTCTTGAAGAACTTCGTGAATTATTACGGCAAATAAAGTGGGGACGTCTTTCAGAAGAAGCTTCAAGAAATCGAGGCAGAATCCTTAACGATGAAGAAGCTGATGAACGTAATATCGATCAACTAGCAGAAGAAACGTTGTCTTTAATGGAGAATGAGTCGCCTGAGATCGAAGAAGAAACTCCACCAGTGGAGAATGCTGAGATTGAAGAGGAAAAAAAGGCAGAGTCTTTCTCATTTGAACAAGAACGAAGTCAAGAAGTTTCAGGTCAGGGGCAACAGGAGCAACAAGCAGAAGATAATTCAGAAAAAATGTCTGCCTCTGATATGGAGGCTTACGACAAAGAAATCAAACGTGAGTTAACGAAAGAAGCACGACAAATAATGAAGGAGACGATGCACGAAAAAGAAGGACTGATCGTTCATCGACCAAAATTTGAACTCAAAGCACAAGAAGCAGAACAAATCAGACAACAAGTTTTACCGATCGTTGAAACATTAAGCCGTCAAATTTTAGATTTGTTGGAAAATGATGAATCAACGACTTATCAAAAAGGAAAATATGAAGGTCAACGGTTCAATGCGAGTCGTGTGGCCTATAATGACCTAGGTTATTTCGATAAGAAAAATCCACCCCACGAACAACCTTCATTGGCAGTGGCTTTAAGGATTGATGAATCTGGTTCAATGATTCGAGATGAACGAATCGAAGCAGCAAAAAAAGCAGCGATCGCCATCGCAGAATTTGCTAAACGTGTAAATATTCCTTTAATGATTTATGGAGATACAGCAGATGTCTCAACGAGAGAAAAGACCTCAATTTTTTCATATAAAGAATTTAGTGATGATTTCCAATGGTTAGATGAGAAGTTAGTGACGATGAAACCACGACAAAACAATCGTGATGGTGCCAGTTTGAGACTAATTGCTAACAAACTAAGCCAAGAAGTTGCCACGACTAAATTGCTGATCTCGATTAGCGATGGCCAGCCTAAAGCTTTACCAGACTATACTGGGAAGAAGGCAAGGGAAGACATCCAAAGTGTTCTGTCTGAATATGACCGTCAAGGCGTCATCTTTGTGGCTGCTGCGATTGGACAGGATCAAAAAGAAATCAAAGAGATATATGGGGAAAATCGTTTCATTGATATGACAGACATCAACGAGTTACCACAGCAATTGATCCAATTGATTGCTCGCTATTTGTAAATAGCTGAAAATAGCTGGAGTCACGTATAAGTCCATTCATCGACTAAGAGAGATTGTGACAGAAGTTCCTAGCTCTGAGAACAAGCCGAAGAATTCGAAAATAGTTCCTATTTTTGGATTTTCGGCTTGTTTTTTTGTTAGAGCGACTGCTGGAACAACGGGAAGAGGTTATGAACGCATTGTAGCGTATGGTTAAACACCATTTAGTTTATCTATCAGACTCTTTTTGATCGTTAATCGACTGTTAAATCCTCACATTCTGCAAACCAGATAACGAAACAAAAAAGGAAACTGTTAAAGAGAAAACGATGTTATCGGTAACATCAACAAAAAATAGTGGCATTGTTTTATAATAGAGAAAAAGAGAAGGGAAGAAGACAATGACTCAAACAAAAGCTTGGTGGAAAGAAGCGGTCGGATACCAGATTTATCCTGCCAGTTTTATGGATAGTAATGGAGACGGCATTGGGGATCTCAATGGGATTCGTGAAAAGCTTTCTTATTTAAAACAATTAGGGATTGATTTTATTTGGATCAATCCAGTTTATTCTTCGCCTTTTATTGATAACGGTTACGATATTAGTGACTACCAAAATATTTTAGAAAAATTTGGAACAATGGCCGAATTTGATCAATTACTGGCAGAAGCACATCAACAAGGGATCAAAATCATTATGGATCTTGTGATCAATCATACCTCTGATCAACACGAATGGTTTATTGAATCAAAGAAATCACTGGATAATCCTTACCGAGATTACTATATCTGGGTAGATGGAACACCTGAAAACGCTCCGAATGACTGGCAATCGATTTTTGGTGGCTCAGCTTGGGCATATGATGAACAGACGAAACAATATTATCTGCATGTCTTTGCTAAAGAGCAACCTGATTTAAATTGGGAAAGCGACAAGTTAAAAAATGAACTTTTTTCTATGATTCGCTGGTGGTTAGATAAAGGGATCGATGGGTTTCGTTTAGATGCGATTTCCCATGTGAAAAAAGATGAATATTCTGTTAAAGCAACTGAAAACCCCTTTTCTCCTTTTCAAAATGTTTCCGGGATCGACGAACATTTAAATGAATTAAAAGATGTTTTTGATGACTATGACATTATGACTGTTGGCGAAGCTAGCGGGGTGTCGGCTGAAGAAGGTCCAGAATGGGTCGGCGCTGATGGTTATTTTGACATGATCTTTGAATTTGACCATATCTCGATTTGGAAGCACGAAAAAGAAGGAAAACTTGATGTTATCAATTTAAAAAGAGCGTTAAGTGCCTGGCAAACCGCTTTAGACGGTAAGGGTTGGAATGCACTTTATATGGAAAATCATGATACACCTCGTTCAGTTTCTGTTTTTGGTGATCCTGAACATTATTGGCAAAAATCAGCAAAAGCAGTCGCAATGATGTACTTTTTCCTGCAAGGAACGCCATTTATTTATCAAGGACAAGAAATCGGTATGACGAATATGCCGTTTACTGCCATCGAACAAATCGATGCCGTCGATTCAAGACGTCTTTATAACCAATTGCTAGAAGAAGGAAAATCTCCTGAGGAAGCTATAGATATCGTTGCTGATACAACAAGAGACAATAGCCGAACACCTATGCAGTGGGGATCAGAAAAATATGCCGGATTCTCAACAAACGAACCTTGGCTGATGGTAAATCCCAACTATCATACACTTAACGTAGAAGAACAAGAAAACGATCCTTCGTCGATCTTATCTTTCTACAAACAAATGATCCGCATCCGTCGTGAAAATCAAGGATTGATCTATGGTTCATTCAAAGAATATCTCGCTGAACACGACCAACTCTATGTTTATGAACGATCATTTACCGATAAAAACTATCTGATTATGGTCAATCTTACGAGTGAAGTAGCGGAATATTCATTACCGAATGAAGTTGATGTTCCTTGGGAATTACTTCTCACGAATCAAGAAGAACGTGTATTTAAACGAGTGGGTAAGCTTGATTCTTATGAAGCGAAATTATTTGTAAACAGTAAAAAAAGAAACTAAAAAAAGTTTGTCTTGAGCTTTCTAATGAAGTCCAAGGCAAACTTTTTTGACATACTGTATGAAGTTGGGTGACTGTACCTTTATAGAAATTAGATAATAAGTGAATATTTTATAATAAAGAATAACATTTACATAAATATTAGGTAGGTTATCAGTTAATTGATTCTTTTAAATCACTTCATACTCAGCTCGCGGACCACCAATGTATTTAGGACGTGAACGCAGAGCTGTAACATGCGCGGCTCCTAATGTTTGACTGCTTGGTCGAACAGGTACTTGAACGTGTTTGACATGCATACCGATGGAAGTATCACCGATATCGATCCCAGCTTGCGCTACCACATGTTCCACTTCTACTGGATCATCGAATTGGTCAAACGCTGCTACTGAACAAGCGCCACCAGCGTGTAAGGCTGGTACAACAGAAACAATTTCAAATTGTTTTTGCTCTGCTACGGAGCGTTCGACGACAAGGGCTCGATTAATGTGTTCACATCCTTGAACAGCTAAAGCGACTCCTAAAGGTTGCAATATTTCTCTAATCGTTTGGATAATCCACTGTCCAACTGAAGCACTTGAGTTTTTACCAATTTGTCCACCGACCACTTCACTGGTACTACATCCTAATACAAATAAATCGCCAGATTTTAAATTTGCTTCTGCTAATACCTCGTTGACCATTTTGGTTAATTCTTGTTTTAAAGATTCTTCTGTGATGCTCATTTTATTCTTCCTTTCATTACTTACTTTCTTTTTGTACTCTCGTTCGTTTTAGAGCTTGAGTGAGTGGTAAAGCCAATCCAACCCCTATAATATTTTGAAAAATATTTCCAGGAATAGAAGCTACCCCCGCAGGCCAATCATATAAAAACCAACCTGCTAAAAAATAGCCACTAATCATCAGACAACTACCGATAAAAAGACCGACAAATCGACCTTTGCTTGTTTTTTCGGCAAAATAGCCACTGACCAATCCTTGCAAACCATGGATCAATAATGAAAAAAGGGCCCATTGCGGATAACCTGACAGTAAATCGATGAATAAACCACTTGAGGCACCGACAACGAACCCACCAAATGGACCAAATAATAAAGCAGTGGTGTAGATGCCAGCTTCGCAGAGCGTGACAAAGCCGTTAGTTGCTGGTATTGGAACTAAAATTGTTAAAGATAATGCTACTGTTAAAGCGATCAGCATGGCATATATTGTTATTCGTTTCGTATTCAACGATTAAATCCCTCCTTTGATGTTACCGCCAGACCAGACACTGCCCGTTTGATCATTCATTTCAACACCGTTTAAAATACATTGATAAACGTAATTTTTACTTCGTTGAATGGCTTGTGGGAGCGTATAGCCATGGACGAGATTCGCTGTAATAGCAGAAGAAAAGGTACATCCTGCGCCATTCACCGTTGATCGTGTTAATTTTTCCATTGTAAAAGTGGTTAGTCCGTCATGACTATACAAAACATCGATTGCTTCATCGCCATGGATCCCAGAGCCACCTTTAACAACGACCGCTTTGCTTCCTAAAGTATGAATAAATTTGGTTGTCTCTATCACTTCATTGATGCTTGAAATTTTTTTCTTTCCAGAAAGGAGAGCCGCTTCTTTAAGATTGGGCGTGACAAGATCAACAAGGGGGAAGAGTTCTTTCACTAAGCACTCAATATACTGTTGATTCGCTAATGAAGTAGTTTCTTTAAAAGCTAAAACCGGATCAAGAACGGTTGGGATTTGAGGGTGCTTTTTTAAAAAATCTCGGACGATCATGATTGCTTCAAGAGAATGCAATAAGCCAATTTTGATACCCGCTAAGTCTGTCATCTTCTGGATCGAAGCAAGTTGCTGTTCCAACCACTTAGCAGGTAGATTTTCTAAGAGGAATGCGTTGTTTTCGTCTAACATGCCTACACAGGTGAGCGCGCTCATTCCAAAAAGTTGAAAATTCTCAAAAGTTTTCAAATCGGATTGAATTCCTCCACCGGCAAAAGGGTCAGAACCACCAATTGTAAGTATTTTTCTCATTGTTTTCCCTCCACGAAAAGAGTATAACGAAAGTTGTTAGAAAAGAAAACAGCCAATTGGCATATTTTTATGTCATCCAATTTTGCGTATTCTTTAGATCACCAAAATTTATCTATCATCTGAATGAAACAAGTACACTGTATTGTTGGCAACTTAACAGCTAGAAGAAAACATAAGCTATGCATACTCAAAAGAACAACTTCATTAGATATTATTATCAATAAATTGAATCTTTTTTTGTCATTCCTACAATTTTAACAACTGAAAAATGGTTAAACAAAAGAGAACACTGACGTTATACCTGCTAGGTAAGGGGATAACGTCAGTGTTCTGTTTATTATGCTTTTAGTTCTTTTTCAATTTGTAGTCGACGGACTTTCATTGTCGCAGTCCGTGGGATATCTTCATAATCTCTGATAATCGGCGTATTCAATCGAGGTAACTCATGCACTTGTTTCCACCAACGATCCCAATCCATTTCGTGATTAGGAGCAAGAGCGATCAATGGTTGTGGTGCATTGTTTTTATCACGAACGATGACCACTTCCGATAGAAATTCTAATGAGTCTAACAAGAAATCTTCGATCGCTAAATTGCTATTGATTGTATCGATCAAATCCACTTGACGATCCTTTAAGAACAAATGCCCCTGTTCATCCATGCTGCCGTAATCACCACTGTCCCACCAAGCACCATAAACATTTTCTTGGAAACGAGCATCTTCTTTATAATAAGTTAATGCACGACCTTTTGATAATAAATGGATGTGTCCATCTGTATTAGCAGGTAAGACGTTCCCATTTTCATCTGCGATCCGCGCTTTGGTTAAGTCGCCAAGTCCCACACCCATGTCTCTCGCATTACTCGTTTTTAAACTCTCTAATGTATGAGCTTTTAAAATCATCGGTCCGCATTCGCTTTGGCCATAAACTTGTAAGAAAACAGCTTCTTGATTAGGAGAAGTCCGTAAGAATGTTTCCATAGTAGAGTTGTTGATCGCATCAAAAGTGGAATGGTAATAACGAATACCAGCAAAAGCTTCTGGATATTCTTTCGCTGTAAAGCTCCACTGAACAAAGTTGTTTGGATGTGTTTCAAGTGCAATCGGTGGATTTTCTTTTAACATGGCCACAACGTTTTCCCCTTGAGCATCCGCTAACGGCATCATTGGAAAGCCCATCGCCATTAACGAAGAAATACCAATATTGAAGCGAGAATGAACAGGAGAGATATGGAAAGCCACAAGTTTTTTCTCTGCGATCTTAGTAAAGACAGTTTTTTGCCATTTGGTGCGCCAGCCCATTGAATGAGCAGAATGACAAATCAATTTAGGAATACCTGTGGTTCCTGAAGTATGGGTCATATAAGAAATTTCATCGTTCCCCAATTGATTTTGTGCCACTGGTTCTGCTGGTTGAGTCAATAGTTTAGAAACAGCAATTTGTTTTTCTTTTGATCCATTTGAAATGCCAGCCACTCGTTCAGCCGTTTCATCATCAAAAAGGATAAATGGATCTTCTAAACGGTCGACAAAGACTTCTAAAGTGGGGGTAGGGAAGTGATAAGAGATCATTGCTGGTACCGCCCCAAGATAAGCTGTTGCTACAGCTAATAAATAAGTATCAAAAGCTGAACTTTTGTAGATCATGACCTTATCACCAAGTCCGACACCCAAATGAGCTAATTGATAGGCACGAGTCAAAACGAGTTGACAAGTATCTTTGTAAGTGCTTTTAAAACCAAGTTCCGGAAAAGCTGCTAAGGGTTGGTCAAAGATGATTGGTACATCTGGTGTAGCATTCGCTGCTTCTTGAAAATTAGAAAAAAGATTTAGTGGGGAATAAGCGATTGTTTCCATAAGTCACACTCCGATTTCATTTAATAAACAAGTTGGTAAGCAAAGTAAGAAAAACTTGTGAATTAAATCATTTACTTTGCAAATTCAGCTATAATCTTAGCACAAACCCTAAATAAAAAACAGCTTTCTTTGTGAAAAAATGAATTATATTTCGTTATTTCATTTTTTGATACTTGTTATTTCCTTGTAAGAGAACTCTAACATCTTTTGATGGACTTCTTCAAATGAATGTTCATTGATATAACGATTACCATAAAGGAAATTGACGATATCCAGATCATCAAAATAAAGGGAAACGTAGTACCCGTAAGTTTTACGACATAATTCTGGCGAAATATTTTTATATACAGTGATTTTACTTAGTATTTGGCGAATCGTCCGTGGAGAGATTTGCTGGTCATGAGATGAACGAAAAGCAAAAGAATCAGGTCCTGTCCCAGTATCAGTTATTGCTAAATAGTTTTTAATGAATGGCAGTGCTTCATTGGGAATTGGCAACTGATTAAGACGATTTTTTTTACGGCTAAGATGAATGATTTGTTTATTTAAGTCAATATCTTTTCTTTTTAATTCAACGACTTCATGGATCTTTAACCCGCAATATAAAAGAATAGCTGCAATCGCTAAATTTCTTGGTCGGTTCCTTATTTCAAAGCGTGCTTCTCGTGAAGAGTTAAAGCCATTCATAGGAATAAACAGATGCTCAAAGTCTTGAAACAAAGAAGCGTCTATGAATCGAGGCGCTGCAGCAGTAGTTTCAGGGAGCGTTTTTCCTAATAGAGATATTTCTTCAGTCAATAACCCTTTTTGATACAAAAACCGTAGAAAATGATTTAACGAATATTGTTTTCGCGAAAGACCATAATAGCTATTTTTAAATAACTGGTTTGTTTGTTGATCAGCTGTGGTCTGAAACGAACGAGTATGCTGATAGACTTTATCTAAAAAATTTAAATAGTCTTGTTTTTCAAGACGAAGAATAACTTCATCCGTGATCTCTTGATCTAAAGCTTCGTGAAGATAATCCGTGAATAAATGAAAATCTTTTGCATATTCATAACGACTGCTTAATGAAAGCTTTTTTTGATTTTCTTTTAAAAATTCTTGGAAAATAGGAGGAAGCTGTGCGATGCGTTGTTTTAACTTTTCTTGAATGTGTTTTCGTGTTTTTTGATCCATAAAAGAACCTCCTTTTTGTTCAAACTGGTGTTCTATTTTATTATTGTAGCTTATTTTTCGTTTTTCTTCTATTTCCTTTTACTGATATCTATTTATACCAACGTTTATTTGCTCATGATTCATATATAGTAACATCGCCAACTATAAGAAAAACTGTAACCAATAAACGGAAAGACAATGATCTTGTAGTATTAGCGAATTGTTTCATGAGTTTTGTTGAGTGACATTTTGTCACTGTTGCGCTATACTTTTCTACAGTGACAAAATGTCACTATCGAAAAAGGAAAATGTAGGAGGGAAAGTAATGTTTTTAGCAATGAAAGAAATGAAATACGCAAAACTACGATACGGACTCATTATCGGTATCATGTTCTTGATTGCTTATGTCGTTTTCATGCTATCAGGTCTAGCAAGTGGATTAGCAGAAGAATTTAAAAAAGCGATTGATGATTGGGGTGCTCAAGAAATCGTTTTGTCCGAAGATGCTAATCAAGTCTTTGCAGCATCTCAATTGACAAGAGGCGATCTTAATCAAGTAGATGCAAAAGATAAAGCCCCAATTGGCTTGTTCAGTGGAGCAATCAAGGGCAAAAACAAAGAAAATGTGACAGTCTTTGGTACGACTAACGATGCCTTTTTATTACCTAAAATCACAGATGGTCGGATGTTTGATAAGAAAAATGAAATAATTATCTCCCAAAATCTGGCACAAGATCAATATAAGTTGGGAGATCAAATCAAAATCGGTAGCGATGACCAAGCATTTACGATCGTTGGAATTTTTCCTGCCACTTATTATACGGTCTCACCAGTCATCTATACAGATCTAGAAACTTGGACACAATTAAAATATGGAGCCCAACCGTTTGCTTCAGATGACAAAAAGCCGATCAATGCGATCGTGACCAAACAATCAGCTGTAATTGATAAAGATGGCGCATCAAAAGATTTACAAAAACTGACGATTCCTGATTTTATTGAAAGTCTTCCAGGTTATTCTGCACAAAATATGACACTAAATGCAATGGTTTACTTCTTGTTTCTTGTCGTAGCAGCAGTAGTTGGCATTTTTATGTATGTCATCACTTTACAAAAAACGGCGATCTTTGGCGTAATGAAAGCTCAAGGGATTCGCAATTCATTTATTGCTAAATCGTTGATTGCACAGTCATTTGTTATTGGAGTCATTGGTGTCGCCTTAGCAGTTCTAGCTGCTTATCTAACTAGCTTGTTTTTACCAAGTGCGATGCCATTCGCTATTTTTTGGACACAATGGTTGCTATATAGTGGGGTCTTACTCGTTGTAGCAGTTGTAGGCGGCGTCTTCTCAATACGCACGATCACAAAAGTGGACCCAATCACCGCCATAGGAGGGTAAAAAATGAAGAATATTTTAACGATGAAAAATATCGTCAAGACTTTTGGTAGTGGACATACCGAAGTGACTGCACTAAAAGGAATTAATTTTAATGTCAAACAGGGAGAATTTGTCAGCATCATCGGTCCCTCTGGTTCTGGAAAGAGTACTTTCTTAACCATTTCCGGTGGGCTACAAACACCTACTTCTGGAGAAATCGCCATTAATGGTCAGTCTTTTTCCGATTTATCTGAGAAAAAAAGAGCCGATTTACGTTTTAAAGAAATTGGGTTTATTTTACAAAGTTCTAATTTGATTCCATTTTTAAAGGTCAAAGAACAATTTTATTTAGTTGATCGAGTCAGCCATCAGAAACAAAACGAAACAGTGATTGATGACTTATTGAAATCATTAGATATTTATGATCTAAAAGAAAGCTATCCTCGAGATTTATCTGGTGGAGAAAGACAACGTGTAGCGATTGCTCGCGCGTTGTTCAATGACCCTAGTTTGATCTTAGCAGATGAGCCTACCGCTAGCTTAGATACAGATCATGCCTTTGAAGTAGTCAAGTTACTTGTCAAAGAAGCACATGAAAAACAAAAAGCAACAGTCATGGTTACACATGATGCTCGGATGATCAAATGGAGCGATCGTGTCTACCGAATGAAAGATGGTGATTTGATCGAAGAAACGGAGGGATGGGATGCCTAAATCGACATTTCTTAATCTGCCGAATGAGAAGAAACAACGGCTTATTGAAATTTTACTTGAAAATTTTTCAGCTCGACATATTAGCCAAGTAAAAGTTGCAGATATTGTCGAAGATATGGCTATGTCAAGAGGGGCCTTTTATAAGTACTTCGAAGACTTGGAAGATGCCTATACCTACACGATCCAGTATTATTCGATTCAAATCCATCGAGATATTTTGAAATATATCAGTCAAAACAAGCAAGACTTTTTTCAAGGAATTGAAAATTACCTTGCGTGGTGTAGTGAACTGGAACAAAAAAGTAGTTATTGGCAGGCCATCCGCTTTTTAACGAGAAGTGATGATTTTACCAATCACCAAAGAACCAAGCCTTCTGCTGAATCAGGAAGATTAAAGGAATGGTTTAAGTTACTGAAGGCAAATGGTTTTCACATTACTTCGGAAGAAGAAGCAATTAGCTTTTTATATTTCGTCATGGATCTTGTGATCAATTCATTGACGGATTACATTGCGAATGACTGGACTACTGATGAGTTGTTGCAAGATTATCGTTACAAGGTAAAATGGCTGCAAAGAGGTTTGAAAACCGAACGAAGTGAATCTTGAATCCACTCGATTCATTTGTTAGCCGTTTCTTTTTAACTGGTAAGTAGTGTCCGTATTCAGAAAAACACTTCGATACTTCTTTGTGTCATCATCGATAACCAAATAAAAACCTTCGATAGAAAGTTCTTATAGTTGAGAGCAACGATTTTTCCTTTTTGATTCTCCGTGATAGAATTTTTATTGTAAGAAAAGAAAAGGGATGACACAGATGAAGAAAATTATACTATTTGGTGATAGCATTGCTGCTGGATTGTACCAGGGGGAGGTCGTCCATGCATTGGACCATGCGTTATCAACGACCTTAAATGCTTTAGGACAAGCTGATTTTAAGATCATTAACTTAGGAAAAAGAGGCGATTCAACGACAAGCAGCCTTGAACGATTGTCTCAACTTCCCCAAGATGAACGTACAGCTGACTACGTCGTTCTTAATGTTGGCGTTAATGATGCAATCAATCAAAGAGATAACCAAGAAACCTATCGAAAAAACTTGGAACAATTGATCAACTTTTTTAAACATAGCCAAGTGATTTTGATAGGGCCTAGTTACGTTGATGAAAAGATCAAAACCCAAACAATTCCTGAGATCTTAGTAGAGTATACTCAGATCGCAAAAGAAGTAGCAGATGAGAACAAAGTAAGTTTTATTGATTTTTATCATTATGAAAAATCTTTTGAGGACCCAACACTTTACTTGCAAGACGATGGGTTACATCCTTCGAGGTTAGGCTATCACTTGCTAGGTGCTTTGATTGCACAATGTATCCAGCAAAAAGAACAAAAATAATCTACAGACCGAGTACCTCAATCTTTGCAGTACTCGGTCTGTAGATTTTTAGTTTCAAGTTTTATCATGACAAAAAGAATGAAGCGCGCTCTATTGGCTTTGACATACGGTAATAAACAACTGTTTTCTAATGGCGATATTCCTTCAACAAACCTTTTTGGATCAAGTCTTGTTTTTGTTTGAGATTCTGGATGTTTTCTTGATAGTTTTGTGCATACATCACGGAATAAAGAGTGTTTAAAACATAGTCGAAGGCAATTTGTGAGGAAAATGTTGCCACTTTAGCAAAATCTAATTCATCTTGCGTAACGATGAGTTTCATCGTTGCTTGTTTTGCCATTTCTGAATGTTCATTTCCAGTGATCAATACAGTTTTAGCACCCACATGGTTTAAATGCATCATAATTTTTTCATAATGGTGAATCCTTCCACTATAAGTTAGAAAGATGGCACAATCCTTTTCCGTTAAATTAGCTGCATTCCAAGAAGAATCACTATACTCTTCAGCTAATATCAAAAATTTATTGATCTTGATTAGTTTATTTTGAAATTTGCGTGCTGTGATTTGAGAATCCCCTTTGGCAAAAATAAACATGCGATTCGCTTGATTCAATGCTGTGGCAATCGCATCAATTGACTGTTTCTCCAATTGAAGCTGTGCTTTTTTGATAGATTGGATCGACAAATCGGCCATTTTTTTAGCGATCGATTGACTATCATCTTTATCAGTAAAAGGAAAGTTTGGATCAATGATTTGATTGAACTGGGCTTTCATCTGATGGACTTCACGACCGAATTCAAAACGAAATTCTCTAAAACCAGAAAAACTCAATTTTTTACATAAGCGAATTATGGCTGAATGCGAAGTATACGTCGCTTTTGCCAATTCCTCGATCGTCATATAAACAGCTGTTTCTCTGTTTGCTTTGAGATAATCAGCAATTCTTTTTTCTGTTGTTGTAAATGCTTCTTGTCGTATCAATTGGTCTTCGATTAACATATGCTCACCTTCCTCATCCATCTTACTGAATATCCCTCTTTTTGACTACTATTTTTTGTGTAGGTTAAACATACCTGTCGATTATTCACTTAAAAAGATCACTTTCTTGAACATTTTTTTCTAACTGCGCTCAAATTAACTTTTAAAGGGACCAGTCATTTATACTGATAGTAGTTAAAAACAAAAATTGGAGGAAAACGTATGTTAACAATTGCCTATCTAGGAAATGGAAAAAGTACCAACCGCTATCATTTACCTTTTTCACGAAAACTAAAAGATAAGATCAAAATCAAAACGATCTTTTCACGTTCAGAACCCACTTGGGAAACATTTGAGGATATCCATTACACCAATCAATTGGAAGATCTATGGAACGATCCAGAAATCCAACTAGTTGTCATTACGACTCCGAGCCAATTTCATTATGAATATGCTAAATTAGCCTTAGAGCATGGAAAAAATGTCCTGGTTGAAAAACCGTTTGCTGAAACTTCCGAAGAAGCAAAAGAGTTATTTGAGCTAGCGAAACAAAAAGATTTATTTATCCAGTGTTATCAAAATCGTCGTTTTGATTCTGATTTCTTGACCGTACAAAAAGTGTTGGAAAGTGGAAAATTAGGCGATATTTTAGAAATTGAGATGCATTATGATTATTTCAGACCTGAAGTTCCTGAATCGGCAACGGAATTTTCAACAGTCAATAGTTATCTCTATGGTCATGCTTGTCACACAGTAGATCAAGTAATTTCTTACTTTGGCGAACCAGATGACATCCACTATGATGTGCGCCAATTATTAGGAATGGGACGAATGAATGATTATTTCGATTTAGATTTTTATTATGGAACAATGAAAATCTCTGTCAAATCAAGCTATTTTCGTATTAAGGAACGCCCAAGCTTTGTGGTTTATGGGAAGAAAGGGATGTTTGTAAAACAGACAAAAGATCGCCAAGAAGAGCATCTTAAACTATTTTATTTCCCAGACCATCAAGATTTTGGTATTGATTTACCAGAACACTACGGCACACTTACCTATATGGACCAAAATGGAAACTACCATGAGGAAAAAGTGATTTCTGAAGTAGGGGACTATAGTCGGGTCTATGAGGGCGTCTATGAAACACTCATAAACGGAGCCGAAAAAGTAGTGAAAGACGAAGAAACACTTCTACAAATGAACATTTTAGAAACAGGGATCAAAGAGATCCAGGAAAAAGAAGCGCAAGCAAACAAATAAACCATTCGCTGTTTATGATCATTCTGAAGGATTAAGCAAAGATTGATGAGAAACAAAAAAACAAAACCATTAAAATATGATGGGGAGGACACCTCATGTTTTGACAGTTATTTTGTTCTTATGTACTATAAAATAAATAACTGTAAGGAGGAATTCTCATGACAAATTATAACGGCGAAAAAGGCAAACGTTTAAGAGGTTCGATGGCGCCTAAAACCGATGATGAAGTAGCATTAGCAGGGACAAATTCTGGTGAAACAGAAAACAAACAAGAATCGTTATCTGGCACAAACTCTGGCGAAGCCAAAGATGTCGCTTTATCTGGTTCTAATTCGGTTGAAGAGGAAGAACCAAAGAAACCGAATGCTTTTGAAAAAGAAGTGGAAAAATTAGCGGAAGAAGTAAAAGAAAAATTTGAAGAATTGACATCTAAAAAAGATACTAAAAAATAGATTTGTCAGTTGCTAGTGACTCTATGAAAAAGACAGCTTTTACGCTGTCTTTTTTTATCCAAAAACTATTTTTCCGATTTTAGAAAAAAATGGTGCCTGCGCTTACCTTCTTTGTATTATGCTTTATTTATGAGAATAATTTTTTCTCAGCTAAACATTAGGAGGTAATATATGGAAAATTTTGGGTTACAGTTAATCAATTCGAGTGTGCTTGGACAAACCGATTTCATAAGTCTATTTACGACTTATTTATCAGATTATATGTATTTGTTCTTAGGTGGAGCCGTTCTATTTGTTATTTTGATGTTGTTATTAAGTAAAAAAATGTCCGATAAGCCTGCAAATAAAAGCGGATCTTCAAAAGGTGCTTCTAAGCAAAGCCAATATAAACGAATGAAATAGATCTTAGTTTACTTTGAACAGATTGTTAGTTTACTAATAATCTGTTTTTTTGTTATAACTATAAAAAAATATTATAGTAACTATAAATATCATTATATTGAAAAATGTTTCTATCAGAACTATAATTTTCATGAAAATAACATATGAGATGAAAAGGAGCGTGTATCAACATGAGAAAAACCAGTAGAAAAGTAGTGATCGTTGGAACAGGCTTTGTGGGAACAAGTATTGCTTATGCCATGATCAATCAAGGAATTGCGAATGAATTAGTCTTGATCGATGTCAACCAAGAAAAAGCGGAAGGGGAAGCTTTAGACCTTTTAGATGGTATGGCATGGGGTGAAGAGAATGTTGCTGTTTGGTCAGGTGATTATAGCGAATGCAGCGATGCCGATCTAGTAGTAATCACAGCAGGTATCAACCAAAAACCAGGACAAACTCGTTTAGATTTAGTGAAAACAAATGCTGGAATCATGAAGGATATTGTTCGACAAATCATGGGAGCAGGATTCAACGGAATATTAGTTGTTGCTTCTAATCCAGTAGATATTTTGACTTGCATTGCGTGGAAAGAATCAGGGTTACCTTCTTCTCGAGTAATCGGAACAGGAACAACATTAGATACAACTCGTTTTAGAAAAGAAATTGCCTTGAAACTTTCTGTCGATCCTCGTAGCGTTCACGGCTATATTTTAGGTGAACACGGCGATTCTGAAGTAGCAGCTTGGTCCCATACAACAGTTGGCGGAAAACCAATCATGGAATTTGTCGAAAAAGATCATCGAATCGAAGAAAAAGACTTAGATATCATTGCTGATAAAGTTAAAAATGCTGCCTATGAAATCATCGATCGAAAAAAAGCGACTTATTATGGAATCGGTATGAGTACAGCACGAATTGTCAAGGCTGTATTAAACAATGAACAAGCTGTATTACCAGTTTCTGCTTATTTATCTGGTCAATATGGAGTGAAAGATATCTTTACAGGTGTTCCATCCATCGTTGATGAAAAGGGTGTAAGAGAAGTTATTGAATTATCAATTACACCAGAAGAAGAACAAATGTTTAAACAATCTGTCAATGAATTAAGAAACGTATTAAACACCGTGAGATAATTGAATGAAAATAAAAAGGAGAACGAGCAAAATGCTCATTCTCCTTTTTATTTTTGTTTTAGAAAAAATAGTTCTCTAGGAGAAAGTGAATTGTAATAAAATGGTAGCATATTAGGTAACGTTTTTGGGAAATGCATTTGAAACAACAAGAAAAAAATGAAGGAGGTGATTGATTTAAAACAGAATAAGATTATTTTTTTAAATTAGATGCAATAAATATTCTTTCTTTACTTATGATTATTTTATTCTAGAAAAAGGAGATAAGTACTATAATGCCTAAAGATAATGCTGAGTTGATAAAAAAAGAAATTGAATTACGTTCAAAAATTGCTGGGGCAAGTGCTAAAGAAAATTTTTATAGTACCATGAGAGTGAGGGTTGAGCCACTAAAAGGTATGGATAGATTTAATCTTTCTAAACGAAAAGAATACCGAGATATAAAAAAATTTATAAAAACTATAGAAAAACATACTAAAGAAGCATCGTCAAACAAGGAGGGTTATATACAACAATTGCAAGAGTTAGATAAACAACTTAAACAAGGAACTCTTCGGAATTTTGAACAAATAAGAGGAAAATCTAAAGAAGAAATTACTATATTACCAGGTTCTACTCATAATATGAATAGAACGCCTACTAGTCCACCTCGGGCATTTGAACAAATAAAGGGAGGCTCAAAATCACCTGCTCCATTGCCGCATTCAACCCCTAATATGGATAGACCACCATCTTTGCCACCTAGAGTTGGAAGATAGACTTCATACATAAATAAGAAAAAAGAAACGTATTAAACACTGTGATATAATTAAATAAAAAATAAAAAGGAGAATGAGCGTTTTGCTGCTCGTTGTCCTTTTTATTTTTGTTTTAGAAAAAATAATTCTCTAGTAGAAAGTGAATTGTAATAAAATGGTAGAATATTAGGTAAATTTTTTTGGAAATTCAATTGAAACAACAAGAAAAAAATGAAGGAGGTAATTGATTAAAAGCGTGATCAGCTTAAAAAGAATAAAAGACGACTGGTAAAATTACTAAATAAACGAAAGGAGATAGTATATGGAAAAGCAGAATACTCAGGAGTCAAAAAGCGGATTAGAAGAATCTGCAGTTCAACAAGATATTCACTCTATACATACAGAGCAAACCGTATCTGATAGACAACAAAAAGATCAATCGGAGATGATGTATGTAAAATTAGTAGGTTTGCCTAAAGCGGATGTCAACCAGATTTCAGTAACTCCAGGAAAAAGAGTTCAGCCTGTGTACAAAACTCCAGAGCAGTTTAAAGCTTTTTTGAGTGAGCTTATAAAGCCATCAACAACATCGTCACATTCTTATGAACATCTGCTTCCAACACAAGGAGCACCTGCTTCGCTACATCAGGATATGGATCCAGCTCCACCTTTATCGCTTCGAAGTAAGAAGCCAGCTCAGAAATTCAATAAAATAATAGATAGAAGTAAAAATGTAGCCACAAATAAAATGAATGGACAAGCAGGAATTTTTAAAAATATCACGTCCGAGATAGTAAAAAATGAGCATTTTCGCAGTCAGAATTCCATGAGTGACCTATTTACCTATGGCTAAAGGACAATCTGCTGAGCATTCCCGGGAAGTAACATCCAGACAGGGTAGAGAGAGGCCTGAAATGCAATTAGGAGGAACTATGGGAGAAAAGAACGCACAGATTATGAAAAGGGTGAAAAATCAAGTAAATGAGGTAATAAGTACTATAGGTAATAGGTGAGAGCTTCTTAAAAATTAGATTGAAGATGAAAAGAGGTGAGTTGGATAATATATAGTTTGTTTATAATTTAAGACATAAAGAGGAAAGGAAGAAATTTAATGCCAAGAGAAAATATCTATACAGAAGATCCAACAATAAAAAAGAAAAATGCACAGTCTAAACAAGGAGTACCTGCTTCACTACATCAGGATATGGAGCCAGCTCCACCTTCACCAGTTCCACCTTCGCCGTTTCGAAGTAGTGTACTTCGAAATATGAAGCCAGCTCCAACTTTACCACCTCGGGCGTTTGAACAAATAAAAGATAGCGCTATGGGAGTCCCAAAACCACCTGCTCCATTGCCGCGTTCTACCCCTAATATGGATAGACAGCCCACTAGTCCATCTCGGGCATTTGAACAAATAAAAGATAGCACTATGGGAGGCTCAAAACCACCTGTTCCATCGCCGCGTTCTACCCCTAATATGGATAGACCACCTGTTTTGCCACCTAGAGCTGAAAGATAGACTTCATACATAAATAAGAAAAAAAGAAACTACTTAGCATAATATATAGAAGAGAAGTCATTGAATTATCAATTACACCAGAAGAAGAAATGTTTAAACAGTCTGTCAATGATTTAAGAAACGTATTAAACACCGTGAGATAATTGAATGAAAAAAAGGAGAATGAGTGTTTTGCTCGTTGTCCTTTTTATTTTTGTTTTAGAAAAAATAATTCTCTAGTAGAAAGTGAATTGTAATAAAATGGTAGCATATTAGGTAAAGTTTTCGGGAAATGCATTTGAAACAACAAAAAAATGAAGGAGGTGATTGATTTAGAGCGTGATCAGCTTAAAAAGAATAAAAGATGACTGGTAAAATTACTAAATAAATGAAAGGAGATAGTATATGGAAAAGCAGAATTCTCAGGAGTTAAGAAGCGTATCTGATGGGCAGAAAAATACTTTAGACAAAGATCAATCGAAGATGATAGATGCAGAGCTAGTAGGCTTGCCTGAAGGAAGAGTTAAACAGAAACCGATAAATAATATAGGGGAGTCCCTTAAAAAGAATAAGTTAGACATGGATGAAAATACGGGATGGGGCACCACAGAGAGATACTCTGAAAAAACACAACCTAATCCGCAAACTAACAGCCATTACAAGTCTTTTTTAAATGAACTTATCCGCAAATCAGCGGAAAGAAAGAGTGTACAAAATTCAGCAAATGGGGTAGAGACTGACAATATCTTGAGCAGTGGGAATTCTCAGTCCGTTATGATAAATAAATCTCTGTATCATTTGAATGGACGAGCAGGCATTATTACAAATGTCACGCCCGAGACAAGACACAATATTGATAAAACTACTGGATCTGACACCAATATAGCTTCTCCCGTTTCACAGACTTCTTATAATATCAATAGGTAACCTGCATGGTCGGTTGATGAGATAAACAATTGAAAAAATAATGTAAAAATTTAAGGAGATGATTTAAATTTAAACGTCATCAGCGCCGTATGAATCAACTAAACGCACTTGCAGGGCGTAGGCCGGATCTGTATCACGTTGATCATGTATATTTGATTTTATATGAGGGGATATTACATAGAGCTGCGATAGGCATATTTCTGGAAAACACGAGTATGAAAAAATTATAGATGAAAATGATTCTCAAAAAAGACAGAACGTGGACGAACAACAGAGTGAATTTTTATTATGTTAAGGATCTACTTGGCATAATGTATACAATGTAATCAATTTTTAGTGACTCGCTACTTGTATAATAGTGGTGCACTGATCCCTACAGTGTATAATAGAGAAATGCTATATCAGAAATACGATACATTTTTTGTTTCATTTAGATCGGCAGGGATTTAATTTTATGTTAATTTTTCTAATTCAGGGGAAAACAAGAAACACCATTATTGGTTTTTCTTATTTATAATTACAAATAAAAATAAAGGAAGAAAAAAATGAAAGAATTACAACCTACAAATCCTGTTAGCGAACAAGAATCACAAACTACAAATCCTGTTAACGAACAAGATATCGAAGATCGTATAAATCAAGTTTTGCAACAAAATGGTGGGAATCGTCCAATAGTATCAAGAAATATTTTTTCTAGAAGTAAAAAAACATACTTAGATTTCTTAAACAAGATAGAATCGCTTGGAGATGACCCACACAGTCAACGTTTAATAATGTTGCTTGAAGAAATGAACGAAGTTAACAAAAATTTAAACAAAAATGACTTTAAAGGCCTGTACCTTAGAGATCGACAAGAAATTTACGAAAACTTTATTAAAGAAGCAGGATCAGATGTTTCAGAAATATTATCCTCTCAAAAAAAATTTCGATATAATGACGCTCTTAAAATAGCACTAGCCGGACTGTCTGCCCAAGATAACTCAAGCCCAAAAGAAGAATTGTCTAAAGAAAATAAAGCATGGGTAAAATTTTTTTCTCTATTCAATGAAACGCAACGTGTTTGGATAAATGGACCTGCTCCAATACAACCTGATCATGACGACAACATTAAAAAATTACAAAATCAATCAAAAAAATTTGACGAAATCAGAGCTATGAGGAAAGTCAAGAAACTTTCCGAAAACGAACAAAATAAAGCAATCAATAAAAACCCTTCCAAAGAAAAATCAGAAGGTTCTTTCGTAGAAAGATAGAATTCATACATAAACAATAAAAAATAAAGAAAGAGCGACTAATCTGTATGTCTAGTTGCTCTTTCTTTATTTTTTATTTTACTCTTTTTATTATTTCTTCGGTAAAACTGTCAAATTAGATTTATTCTCTAAATTAAAGTTGTCAGATGGATTTTGTTTAATAATTCTTCATTGTACAGTTCAAAATCAAAGAAATCTCTCATTGAAATTCCTAATGTCGCTTTATAGAACTAAAAAGTGGGTAGAAAAACAAGTATCGGTATCATTAGCGGTCTTAGACGAGTGTTGGAATGATTCAGGTTGTTATGTCGCTGGTTTGATTGCTAACGGACGTAAACGTATGACAAAACAACACAAACAAATGATCGAGAATTATAAGAACGCTGTTGATATGATCTTTAGTAAGGAGTGACTTGTATGAAATTGAAATGTAAAGATTGTGATTGTAGTATGGAAAAATGTATCTCTTTGTGGAAAGATCAAAAAAGTGTTGTCCAGATTATGATTGTTTTATTGTAGAGAATGTCACATGTGAATATTGTGGAGTTTTTGTTTCTAATTTTGTAAATTATGGATATGGACTTTTGCAAATCATACTATATAGGCAGATAAAAAATTAAATCGTATTTAAATCTTGTCAAACACGATTTAATTGATATTTTATAATACAAAATAATTTTAAAATTTTGCAATGGTTCGAAAGAGTCATTTTTTTATCTTTTTAGTTTGATTTCGGTTTGATAGGGGTTTAATTCACTTTGAATCTACTTTGTATAATATATATTATGTAAACTAAAATATAAAATTTTTATTTCCTTCCTTTAAAAAGCCACAAACCCTCTCTTCTTGCTATTTATTCTATTTCTTTTTACCAGATAGTATAAAAACGATTCTTTTCTTGTTCAACTAATCAGTTATATATATACGCATGCATAAACCATTTAGAATTAAAGCTATCTAGAAATCATTCACACCAAAAATAGATTTTGATGTGAATTTATCTATCCATATTTTGTTAGAGCAATGATTGATAGATGTATCCTAGAAAGTAGTGTTTTATCAGTTGATTAATATACCTTTAAAGTGTAAGAACGATTATATGGGGTTATAGACTGTTAAATAAGACTATGATTTATAGCAATCATTCATGCTATTTTAAGAATCCATTTGCATCATTATTGTGCAACAATTCAACTTAATTTTTAAAGAGATACTATAATTGAGGAACATTAGTTTTTTATCTGTCTATATTAGTATAATTTAGTGATGTCAAAGTCAAACTAGGAGATGTTTGTGCATTTCTTGCTTTAGTAGCTTTAGTAGCTTTAGCAGCTAAAGAGCCCTGTGTAAGATTGTTTTCTGGTTTGTTTTCCAAAATTTGTTTTCTTTTAACTATATCAACTACTTTTCGAATCGATTCTAAACATTTTTCATCGACTCTTACGGCTTGATTTTCCCCACATTCTTTCGGTAAATTTTTCAGAAGTGCCACATCGTTCCATACAAAACTTCGATTAATTTCCTGCACTCCTTCAGCAATTAAGGTCGCCCGCCCCTTTTCATGGTCAACCTTATATAGGTTATTGTTCCCAAAATATAGTAATGGCTCGTCTTTGTCATAACCGCTCTTGTTTTTAGCATCTAATGGATAATATACTACCGGTTCATTTTTACTCAGCCATTCCTGAAGTTTACGTTTTGAGTGATCAGTATGTTGTACCTCTCCATCATTTTGGTGATGTTCCTGGTCTTTATCGTTTAAAGAACCAACTATATTTATTAGTTCATTTTCTTTTTCTGTTGTCACCCATATAAACCGTGATTTTTTTCTATTAAACAGTTCGTCCAGACCAAATTTAATTAAGGTTGTTTCTTGATTCTGTTGTTTATTGTCTATGACTAGTTTTGTTGAACCGTCACTAAATTTAACGTTACTCGTAATCAATTTTCCATGACAATTTAAGTAGGACTTTTTTTTATTAACAATTTCCTGGCTTGAAATGATCTTATAAAGCTTCTCCTCTTTATGATCATAATATAATAACTGATTTTTCTCGGTATTTTTCGATTTTTTGGGCAGTTTCATGTGTAGTTGTTCATGAAAGTCGTTCTCGTCTCTCTGATCAAATTGCTGATGAAACCTTAACCCATTCTCCTGTGTTAAATGTTTATGTTCTTGGATTTGATCAGCAGAAAATGCCAGAGATAAATATCGTTCCTCTGGTGATAATTTGTCGCTTTTCCTCATCGTCATATTCCCTCTCCTTTTATGGCCTTGTATAAAAGTTCGTTTATTTACAGTCGTACTAGTTTTCTTTGCCTTTTTCAAGTAATTACTGAAACAAACAGCTTTTATCCGCTTTCCATTCTATATCTACACTTCAGCTAAAATAAAACTTTTATTTCAAAATGACAAAACAAAAAGGTCAGTGATTCTAATTTTGTTATCTGAAGATAGTCTATTCACCTACATACAAGACGTAATCACATATTTTTGAACGATCATTCGTTGAATCATTCTATCCAAAAACTAATAAAAAAACATCAAAGATAGTAGCTACTACTGCCTTTGATGTCCTTAAACACGGTTAGAATATTCTATTTTCTAGTAAATAGCTCAGCATAAAAATAGCAAAAATTAAATAATCATGGAAATAAAATTTTTTGTACTAATGTTCCCCACTTTAAGGCTACCACATAACTAGTAAAGCAAATAAAAATCACTCGTTCTTCTTATTCAATAAATCCGAATGCTACAATCATTTTATCTAGTTGGGGCTTCATTACTACCTTTTTGAGGAGGTTGCGGTGCAGGACGCTTTTGAGTGTGTCCAACAGTGTTGCTTTGAGTATTGCTACTAAGTTCGTGTGATGCTTTTGCGTGTGTTGTCAAATCAATCAAATTTCTACCTTGAACGAAGTTGTTTATATTCGCTATGTCTAAGAATTTCGTGGCATTCTCAGCAGAGAGACTCCATATCATGGCATCTTTATTAGACGTCTTTGGTAATTTGTCTGCAATTACTTTATCCCCTAATTTGAGCTTGCCGTCTTGAAAATGTGCATTATCAGTAATCAGGATAGCTTTTTTTCCTTTATGACTAACTAAATATAAATTGTTCTTATTCAACAAAAGTGTACACGAATTTACATTTCTGTTTTCATGCTCTCGGGGTTTATGTAAATCTCTAGGAGAACGCTTTTTAGGAAAATGTTTCTTGGCCTCATTCAAATAATTGATGTTCTTTTCAACTTCTCCTTTATCTATCCATATAAATCCGTTTGACATCTTTGATTTAAGGAATAAATTTATTTTTACATTTGTATCCCAGTCTTGGACTGCAATATGTTTTGCATTTGGTGAATTATAGAGATCCTTATCAGCAAGCAAATAAGCATTTTTGATTTTCACATTCTTACCATCTTGAGATTCAATCTCTAATTTATATAGTTTATCCCTCATGGTCCCTTCTTTATAATAAAATAGATCTTTCTGTTTATTGTGACTTTGATTTTTTGGTATTGATAATGATGAAAATGCTCTAACATCAACCTTAATCCATGGTTTACTCTTTATCTGTTGTCTATCTTCCATCATTTTAAACCCATTTAGCCGCTGATTAATCTCTTCTAAAGTAAGCGAATCTACGTACATCGTTGCCGTTCTATCTCTATTTTTACCCTCCCGAGTCCAACGTCTTTGAATGAAATTATTTGTATCAACCGTTGTCACATTGGAAGGCGAGAACAGATCAACTCTCAACCCTTGACTATTTCTTTTATAATATATCCCTTCTTTCTCTTCTATGTTATCTGCGAGGAGTTTCGACTTGCTGCTCTCAGTGTCCAATTGATAAAGTTTGCCTTTATGTACCATTAATTGAACATTTACACTAAGATCGGATGACGTACGCTGCGGGATTCCTATCTTGAGATTTTTACCAATGTAAGTTTCATCTGGTTCTGTTATTGTACGTGCTGTTCTCTCGGCTTTTTTTGCTTTTTTGTATTCGTTATCCTTTTTGATAATATCGTATACTACGCGTGAATGAACAAATAACGATTGAGCGTCCTTTGAGGGATTATTCTCCATTTCTACAGGTCCAATTAAATTTTGGTAGCTATTCTTTTCTTTACTTCCTTGCGTCAATTCACCATTTATATACTCTACATCTTCAGCAATTACATAAGCTTTTTTTTCTCCTTTTTGTGGGTCCAAATTTTCTATGAAATAAAGTTTCCCTTGGTATAAACATAATAGTTTATCTATTGGATCACCTTGGTGAATATTATCTATTGTTTTGCTTGGTAATTTTACCTTATTGGGCAATTGGGAAAACTTATTTCTATAGGTTGAAATTATATCAACCAAAAATACATGCTCGTTCACCACAATATTTTTATAAGGCTCTTTGTTTTGGTCTTCTGCGATTTGGTCCTTAGAAAAATTCAGATGATTATATAGTTCCTCTTTGCTCATGTTATTTTCTATCATAGAGAGCACACCTTTCTATTTATTGTTTTTCTAAAAAGATCATTTGTTTAATATCTGCAAGAAATAATCCTTCAATAAATTTCAATAATTACCTAGATGTTCCAGGTCTTGCTCCGATTGAAACGCATGAACGAGTTGGCATGTCCTGCTCTTGTACACCATGAGCGTGGTTTTTGATTTCTTTTTTTGCGTGCTCTTGCAAAGCAACTATAGTATTAGACCGAGTAATGTTCTTCGCTTGGATTATCTCCGCTATTTCCCTGATCTCAGAGGCGACATAGGGCGGGATTCTCCATTTCATGTTTTCATTAAATGGTAAGCTGTATACGAGTACTTGACTTCCTGATTTGAGCTTTTCATTTTCATAATACACATTATCAGCAACGATTATAGCCTCCTTTAGTCTATGATTAACTAAATACAAAGTGGCATCTTTCATCAAAAGTGTATGTTTATCCGTATGTCTGTTTTCATGAGTAAAAGTTTTCTGGGCTTCAACAAAATACGCCACTTTCTCTTCTATTACCCCTTTTGGCGCCCACATCATTCCGTGTGACAACTCTGCTTTAGCGAATAAATCTAATTTTAAATCTTTTCCAGAATCCTTCAATGCAAGACGCTTTGCATCTTGCAGATCATAGATGTGTTTATTAATAAGCAAGTGAGCTTTTTTAACTTTCCCATGAACGTTGGTTTCTAATTTATAAAGAGCTCTTTTATTTCGATCGTAATAGATTAGGTCTTTATCATTCTGAGGAGTCGGACTCTCTGGTATTTTTAACGATGAAAAGTCTTCAGGATTCACCTCCAACCATGGTTGACCTGCTATCTGGTCTTTCTTTCCCATAGTTTCAAAATCTTGCAAATTCTGATTAATCTTCCCTAGAGTATGCGATTCCATATGGATTGTTTCAGTTTTATTTCTTTTTTTATTCTTAAAATATTTTTTTAAAATATTATTTTTTTGAGCCTTTTCAACATAACCTTGAAATAGCTCCACTCTCAGACCTTGCTCATTTCTCTTGAAAAAATGAACACCTCGACGTTCTACTTTATCTGCGAGAAATTTTGACTGTTTATTTTTAGGGTCAATTTGATAAAGACTGCCTTTATACAACATTAATTGAACAGTCATTTTGGGATTACTTGATGTATACTTCGGGATCCCGATCTTAAGTCCTTTACCAATGTAAGTTTGATCTGGTTGCGCTATTCTACGATCTACCCCTTTGCTATTTTTTGCTTCTTGGAAAATTTCATTATTTCTGATGATACTACACACTAAATCCGGATGAACAAACATCGTGTGAGCACCATTTGTCTTATTTTTTGTCATCTTTGCATTAGTAACTAAATTTTGGTAGATATTAAACTTTTTGTTTGCTTGGAACAAGCGGTTTTTTCGATAACTTACATCCTCAGCAATTACATAAGCTTTTCCTTTTTCTTTAAATTGGTTCAAATTTTCTATGTAATAGAGTTTGCCTTGGTGTAAGTATAATAGTTTATCCCCTGGCTCACGATGATGAATCCCATAGATTTTTTCGCTTGGTATTTTTATATTATTGGGTAATTCGGAGAAAACATTTTTATGTTTTGAAATAAGATCATCCAAAAATATATGATCGTTTCCCTTAATCCATTCATGCGTTGCTTGTTGTTGGTCTTCTTTGATTTGCTCCTCAGAAAAATTTAGCCGGTTATACAGTTGATTCTCACCTGTTGACGTGGGGTCTTCACTTCGAATATTTATATTATCCATAGTGATTACACCTTCCTATCTAAAAATATACTTTATTTAATGCATTTTTAATAAGAAACTCTCGTTCTTCTTTATAATGCAATAAATCCGAATACTATAATCATTTTATCTAGACGTTCCCACAGGTCTGTCGGAAAGAGTCGGAGCCATACGTGTCTTTTTTGGACTATTTTTAGTAAGGGATTGAGTTTGGTTTTGAACATTTTTTTCAGTTTTAGTGAAGTTTTGTGCGTGCATTGTTAAACCTTCTAAAGAGTTTCTTGTTTGAACGATGTTCCTCGATTGGTTTATTTTTGCTATTTCAAAAATTTTAGAAGCTTTGTATGAAGATATTGGCCATTTCATATTTTCATTATGCGATAAGTTGGATAAGAGTATTTTATTATCTGATTTGATCTTACCATCTTCAAAATTGACATTAGCGGCAACATTCATAGCCACCTTTGATCTATGATCAACTAAATACAAATTGGTATCTTTCAACAAAAGTGTATATACATCTTTGTTTCTATTTTCATGAGTAATCATTTTTTGGAATTCAATAAAATGCGCCACTTTCTTTTCTATTTCCCCTTTTTGTGTCCACACCAATCCGGAAAACAACTTTGGTACAGGAAATAAATTCAATTTTATACTTTTATTGATATCGTTTAATGCAAGTTCGCTTTTATGAAGTTGTTTATCAAGGTGTTTATTAGTAAGCAAATAAGCTTTTTGGACTTTCCCACGATCGTTAATCTCTAACTTATAAAGAGCACTTTTGTCGTAATCATAATAGATTAGGTCTTTATCGTTGTGAAGGTTTGGATCTTTTACTATTGTTAACTTCTTTAACGATGATATGCTATCAACATCCACCTCAGGCCAAGGTTTACTTTCTATCTGTTCCTTCTTCTCCATATTTTTAAAATATTGTAATCGCTGATTGATGTTCTCTAGGGTATCAGCTCTTACATACTTCGTTTGAGTTTTTTCTCTTTTTTCTTTAGTAAAAAATGATTTTATCAAACCTATATTGTGAGACTCTTTAAGAGTATTAGGTCTGAATAGCACCATTCTTAGCCCTTGCTCATTTCTCTTATAGATTGTTCCATCTTGAAATTTTACGTTATCTGCGAGTAGTTTTGACTGTTTATTTTGGCGGTCAATTTGATAGAGCTTATCTTCATGCAACATTAATTGAACTTTCATTTCCGGATCCCTAGTGCCATATTCAGGGGTCCCTATCTTAAGACGCTCACCAATATATGTTGGATCTGGTTGTGCTACTGTACGAGCTATCCCCTGAGTTTCTTTTGCATTTTCGAAAATTTCATTATTCTTGATAATATTGTACACTAAACTTGGACTAGCAAGTAACGTGCGAGTACCATTTTTCTTATTTTTTGTCATCTTAGTAAAATTAATTAAGGTTTGGTTGATGTTATGCTGAATGCTCGCTTGGAACAATCGTTTATCTCCATACCATACTTCCTCAGCAATTACATAAGCTTTTTTTTCTCCTTTTTGTGGGTCCAAATTTTCAATATAATAGAGTTTGCCTTTGTGTAAGCATAGTAGTTTATTCATTGGATTATCATCATGAATATTACGTATTTTTTCGCTTGGTATTTTTATATCATCGGGCAATTTAGAGAACTCATTTTGATGGTTTGAAATCATACCATCCAACAATATATGATCATTCACATCAATACGTTCACCTATTTTTTGTTGTTGATCTGTTTCGATTTCTTCTTCAGAAAAATTCAGATGTTCATACAGCTCCTGATCATTCGTTAACGTTGAACCCTCGATTTGATTATTTGTTTCCGGCATAATGATTGCACCTTCCTATTTATGTTATTTTTTGCATAAAAAAATAATCATTTGTTTAGTTCTTAACCTTATTAAATATCTGGCATATAAGATTTTGTCGAAACAAAAGATTTTTTAATGCGCTTTTATTTTATAATTATTATTAGTGAGAAATAATCCATTAATTTCCATAAATAGAAATAAAAAGCACCACAAGAAATAACTTGTTATTCTCTAATATTTTTGAATTGTCGTACCCACTTCTTCGAGCTTTAGCTGTTAACTTGTCTAAAACGACAATTTTCATTCTTAAACATCTAATGTTCAAATCTTATAATCACTAACAAATCAATAACCGACATATTCACTATTGTTATAAGTAAGTGAGCTTAATTCCTTGATAATAAACGGACTTAACCTAGCATTTCCAATAAAAAAAGATCTTAAAACACAAATGTGTTCTAAGATCTTTAGTTATATATTTTACTAATTTATCATGATACTTTTATGATAAAGAAATTTAAAAGTGAATCATCAAGCTCTATTATAGCTGTGAATGTGGTTTATTTCCGGTAATCAACCAAAATACTGATGCCATAATTGTGTCAATACGGGTAGAAAGTAAATGATTACTAGTGCTGCGATGACCATCAGTAATTGCTTACGTTGTTTCTTTCGTTTCAATAGACTACTTGTTTTGTGTAAAAAGTATGTGGCACTTTTCGCTCCAGCTGTTAGTGTTGATAGTAGCAGTGTAGGTGAGTAAGCCGTAGGGTCTTTCGTGATAGACAATAATTTCGTACCATATTCTGGATATTTCAATAATGCTTGATAAACAGCAACGATCGTGATCGTTCCCATCAAATAATTTAACAATGAATGAACTTTTTTCAAACGTTTAAACTCCTTATTTATAAATCGTATGTTATTTTTGGATAAATAAACCAACACTTTTCGGAATAATTATTTTTCTTCTTTATTTTTTTCTCCTGATTTTTCCATCCACGGAAAAGAAAAACCGATCGAATAATCTGCTTTTAGTTCTAGTACCGCATCAAACTTCCCTTTTTTGCCAGTCAACCCTTTAACTACTTTACTAGTCTTACCTTTAGACAATAATTCCCGCATCATCGTTTTCGTCAGCTTCTTCTTTGCAATCGTTGGCCAAAGTTTAAAATCACAAGAAGCATTGGTACAAGTTGCTACTTTTGGATACAACATGACGATCCCTTGTTTACACTTTGGACATCTGCCTAGTTGATCATTTTTCTTCTCCAGCGCTTTGATTTGGCGCGTTCCAGTGATTTCTTCAGATAAATCGACTGAAGTCAGTTGTTTTGGCACGGATTCGAGTAAATGAAGGATGAATTTTTTGATATTTGCTAAAAAGACTTCGGGTGTGCCCTCATTGTTACCGATCTTTTTGAGGTATCCTTCCCACTGAGCAGTCATTTCCGCACTAGTCAACAAAGGTTCTTGAGCGACCGCTTTACAAAGAGTGATTCCTTTAGCCGTAACAGTGATTTCATTTTTAGTGACCTCGATATAGTGACGTTGCTTTAGATTTTCAATAATATTGGCCCGAGTCGCTTCTGTTCCGATTCCCTCAACTTCTTTTAAGATTTCTTGTGCTTCTTCATCATCCAATGTTTTCCCTGCCGTTTTCATCGCAGTGATCAGTGTTCCCTCATTGTATGGTTTTGGTGGTTGTGTTTCTTTTTGAATACTTTTCAGATCAACGCCGACCACCTGACCTTTTACCACATCTGGTAATACTTGGACTTCTTTCTGTTTGCTTTTGGTTGCCAAGATCATTTGCCACCCTTTTTTGATTGGGATTTTCCCTGTACTTTTTAAGCGAAGTTCTTGGACACCAGTATAAATCGTTGTTTCTTCATATACATAATTTTCGGCAAACATTGCCATAGTCGTTTTCGCTACTTGTAAATAGATGGCTTGTTGCAGACGTGATAATTGCGCAAAACGTTCCTTGGAAGGTATCGTTTTTGTTGGAATAATTGCATGGTGTTCTTGGACTTTTGTCGCATCAACATATCTTTTTTTCGACCATGTTTCAGGAGTCTCTACGCTGCTGATCCCTAAAAAATCTTTATAACGTACTAGGTTTTTCACCAAGTAGTGATGTTCATTTTCAGTAATGTAAGTAGAATCTGTCCGAGGATAGCTTAAAAATTTCTTTTCGTAGAGCCCTTGGGCAGCATCTAATGTCGCTTTGGCACTCACCTTCATCAATTGGTTCATTTTTGTCTGGAGGCTAGATAAAGAAAATAAACGTGGACTACTTAGTTGTTTTTCTTTTTTAATCACCGACAAGATCTGTCCTGATTGCTTCCCTAGATGCGCGCCTGATTTTTCAATTGCTTGATGTAGTGCTTCGAGGGTTTTAAAATTCTGCTTGGGATCGATTTTCCCTGTAAACCGACCATCATCACAACTGATCGTCGCTTCTATTTCATAGTATGGTTCTTTTTTGAAGTTTTTAATCGTTTCTTGTAACTGATAGATCATATATAAGGTTGGCGTTTGGACACGTCCTAAAGAAAAGCTGCCATCGATCCCTTTTTGTTGCAGTAAGAGACTGTATAAGGGGCTCCCGTTCATCCCGATCAACCAATCCGCATTCTGTCTAGCTTTCGCTTCTTTATATTTAGGAAAATAGCTCTCGCCTGGACGAAGGTTTTTAAAGCCTTCATAAATCGCCTCTTTTTCCAGCGAATTGATCCACAAACGCTGATACTTTTTGCTTTTGGAGAAGGCTTGTGCTTGAATGATAATCGACCAAGCAATGGCTTCTCCTTCACGGTCTCCGTCTGTGGCGATAATGATCGTATCTGCTGATTGTAATTCCTTTTTGACGATTGAAAATTGTGCTTGTTTTTCTTTCGGCACTTCATAGCGGAAGGTTTCTGGGAAAATTGGTAAGTTAGCCAAGGACCATTTACTCCAGCGTTCTTCATATGCACCAGGAGGGACCATGTCCACTAAGTGACCGAATCCATAAGTAATCGTTACTTCCCCACTAAACAACGGATCAACGATCTCATAATACCCTTCGTGACGTATTCGTTTCTTAAATGTTTCAGCATAAGCTTTTGCTTGGGAAGGTTTTTCAGCCAGTATAACAGTTTTCATTTTATCCCCTCCATGATTCTCAGTCTTAGAACAGACTTCTTTATTATGGAACAAACATTCGCATATGACAACCCAAAAACTATTTTTTCAAAAGAAAAAAACGACTGAAGACCCTTGTCTAACAGTCGTTTTATGAACTTAGCTTTTACAATTGGTGAAAATCCCAAGTGTTGCATCGTCCACCTATTAAAAATGGAGGGCTTTTACCTAAACGAAGTGAAATAGATGATTACAGAGAGTAACTTCCTATTTCTTTTCTTCCATTTATTTACTTAAAAAATCACTGATTGCTGCACGATTGGCGTCATTGTCGATCACCAAAATACTTCCGGCATAACTACTGTTTCCGAAGTTCCATGAACCTTCAACAGGCACGCTTAAACGATCCACACCACCGACACCTCGAGCAATCGACAAGAGATTTTTGATAATAAAGAATGATGAAACATCCGTTGAGGTATAACCAATGGCTTTTCCGGCAGCGTAAGGGGCACGAATCAAGTTTAGGGGATTTTTTAGCTGACTAAAAATCGTATTCATGACTTGTTGTTGCCGTCTTACTCGACCAAAATCGCCTTCTTCGTCTTTTCTAAAACGTGCATACTGTAAAAGTGTATGACCATCCATTTTTTGGACACCTTTTTTGATATCGACACCATCCAGATTCAAATCTTTCTCTGCATCGATCTTGATACCATTCATAAACAATGCATCGACCACTTTTTCAAACGATTTAAAATCGACTTTTGCGTAATACTGGCAATCAAGTCCAAAATTTTCTTTGATGGTTTGACGGACCAGATCAGCACCGCCATAAGCATAAGCTGCATTGATCTTATTTTGACCAACTCCTGGAATTGTTACAAAACTATCACGCATAAATGAGATCAATTTTGGTTTATGAGCAGGTCCATCTAACTGTAACACCATGATCGTATCTGCACGACCAGCATCCTCACCTCTAGTGTCACTACCTAATATCAGAATATTATGTGCGCCACTCGAAGACTGTACACCATCAAATGATTCCGTTGTAACACTCGGCAAACTGGTATCATGTTCTGCCATGGATTTCCCGACAAAAAAGGAAATGACTGAAAATAAGAATAAAAATAGAATAATGCCTAGAATGATTTTCCCCCACGAACGTTTCTTTTTTGGACGAACTTCTTTTGGCTCTTTCTTCCTCTTAAAAAAGCTTTTCTTCGTTTGATTAAATCCTTTTTTGTTTCCTGCTTTTGCATAGGAATAAGGGGTTTGATAGTCATTAGCTTGTCCTTCTCTGGAAGAATAAGAAGATTCCTGATCAGGTTGATAGATCCGAGTAGCTTCATCTCTTGGATTATTCAACGCTTTGTCCTTTTGACGTTCACGTCTAAAAAAACCGGTTGATTCTTTTTTTAGTGGTTTTGCTTTTTTATGGATGTTCTTATAACGATCCATCCGACTCATTTTGTTTCCTCCCTGCTATCTGTACAAGTAAATAAAGGATACGCTATCTTCTTGATAAAAACAGCTATTTGAAGCACAATTTAATAAAAAATAACGAAATGAGACAAGCCATTACACGTAAAGCGCATCACACTTCTTGTTCTAATCGTTCTCGTATGTTCTGGACTGGCATTTCTCGATGTGTCCACAGTTCAAAAGCAATTGCTCCTTGATGAATCAACATACCTAAACCATTATAGGCTTTGATTCCCATTTTTTTGGCTTCTTGGATCAAACGTGTCTCACTAGGGGAGTAGATCAAGTCAAAGACGGCTAATTGCGAATGCAACAACTTTACATCAGCAATCGGTAATTGGTCTTTCTTGCTTCCCATTCCGATATCAGTTGCGTTGATCAATAGATTCGCCTGACTCAAATCTAATGCCAGTTGACTTTCGTCCGCATAATCATGTAATCGGATGGGACAACCTGTTTTCTCAGAGACTTTCGCAAAATACTCTTTTAGTGGTAAAAAAGTGGCATTCAAACGTTTGTAGATCGTGATTTCTTGTGCGCCTTCTAGTGCCATTTGTACGACAATTGCTTTTGCTGCACCACCTGCTCCCAGAACAACGATTTTTTGATTTTTGATTGGATGCCCCGTTTCGTTGACGGAACGTACAAATCCCATACCATCTGTATTGTAGCCAATCAAACGTTGCTCCTGGTGAACGATCGTGTTGACCGCTCCGATCAATTCCGCTTCAGGGCTTAACTGATCAAGGTATGCCAAGACAGCCGTTTTATTCGGCATTGAAACATTTACGCCCAACATATCTAATGTGCGGATACTCTCAACGGCTTGTCTTAGGTTCGTTTGATCTACCTCAAAAGCTAGATAAACGGCATCAATACCCCAATGTGAAAATGCCAGATTGTGCATCAACGGTGAAAGACTATGAGAAGCAGGCTTTGCAAAAAAGCCTGTGAGTTTTGTTTTACCAGAGATCATCTTTTTCCTCCTTATAAAATAAAACAACCATCCAATCCTCGTAAACATGACACGAGACATCAGATGGTCGATTGTTTAGTTCTGTTTCTTGTGCTTTTTCTTATGTCTATGATTGACGAGTCTTTCTAAGTTTAAAGGAGGTATGAGAAACTTGTCAACATGATTGTCAAACAAGCGGGGCCTCTTTCTCATTCATTTAAAACAAATCAATCTACTATAGGCATACTAGGCATAAGTAAAAGGAAAAGCAGTCAGTAATCAAAAACTAATCTAACACTTCTTCAAAAAATTGTAATAGATCCGCTAGTGACAATTGCTCTTTTTCTTCTTTAGACAAATCTTTCACGATCCGTCCTTTTTGTAAAACGATCAGACGATTCCCATAATTCAAGGCATCTTCCATCCGGTGGGTGATCATCAAGCACGTCAAGTGTTGTTCAGTAATCCTGCGATTGGTTAATTGCATCAATGATTTGGCAGTTTTAGGATCGAGTGCTGCTGTATGTTCATCTAATAGCAGCAACTCAGGCGCTTCAATTGTCGCCATCAACAAACTCAATGCTTGGCGTTGTCCTCCTGATAATTCACCAGCTGGCGTATCTAGATGCTGCTCCAACCCATTTCCAACTTCTTGACACAATTGATAAAATTTTTCTCTTTGGTTCTTTAGGTTACGGAGACGAAGGGGTCTTTTCTTTCCTCTTTTTTGAGCCAAAAGCAAGTTCTCTGCTACTGTCATCCTTGGAGCTGTGCCCATCTTAGGATCTTGGAACACCCGAGAAAGAAAAGAAGCCCGTTTTTCTTCTGTTTCTTTCGTGATATTCCGCTCTTTAAAAGCGATCGACCCTTGACTTAATTGTAATGTTCCTGCGATCGTGTTGAACAGCGTACTTTTTCCCGCACCATTTCCACCAAGGACCGTAATAAAATCGCCTTTATTGATTGTCAAATCAATTCCATCTAATAATACTTTTTCTTCATTCATGCCATTGCTAACGACTTTTTTTCCATTTTTAATTGTAATGATCGCTGTCATGGTCAAACCTCCTTCTCAAAACCGGTTTTAAGTTTCAATGCTTGTTTTAACTGAGGAATCATCAAACAAATGGCTAAAATAATAGCGGAGAAGAGTTTGAGATATGTTGTGTCAAACCCAAGTTTAATGACGATCAGGATCAATAATTGATAGATGATGCTTCCCACGACAATGGCAATCAAGCGTTCTGCTAACGTTAATTCGTGGAAAATCACTTCTCCAATAATGATAGAAGCTAGCCCGATCACGATGACACCAATTCCTTTATTGACATCGGCATACCCATCATTTTGTGCAATCAATGCACCTGATAAAGCAATAACACCATTTGAAAGAGTCAATCCTAAGATTTTCATTCGATCTGTTTTGATCCCTAAGGAACGAGCCATCGTTTCGTTGTCTCCTGTCGCGATATACCCTTGACCTAAATCGGTATTGAAAAAGAACAGTAAGACACCAATCAAGAGACTTAATGCAAGCAAGCCAAGTAACACGGTATCAAAATAGTCAGGTAAATGAAGACCATTGAACGTATCTTGTAAAATCGAATGATTCAATAAAGAAAGATTTGGTGTGCGCATCACGAATAAAATCACCGAGTTTAATCCAGACATGACTAAGATTCCGGCAAGGATCACGGGGATCTTTCCTTTGGTATACAACAGCCCCGTAACTAGTCCGGCAAGCATGCCTGCACCCACGCCAAGCAGTGTTGCTAAAACTGGTGAGATCCCATGAGTGATAGCTGTCACACAAACTGCTCCACCTAATGGAAATGATCCTTCAGTCGTCATATCAGGAAAATCCAAAATCCGATAAGTCATAAAGATTCCTAATCCTAAGATTGCCCATAACATCCCTTGTGAAATTGCTGATACGATCATTGTTCATCCCCCTCGTCTTTCGGTTCTTCTGAAACATTTTTAGCTTCTTGCTTTATAGAATCAGGAATCGTGATCCCTAATTTTTCCGCCTGTTTTTCATTGATGATGACATCGCCTTTATCAAAGACGTAAACAGGTGTCGTTGCTGGTTTTTCTTTTCCTAGTGCAAGCATCGCCGCCATTTTCCCACTTTGAACACCTAAATCATATTGATTGATCCCAATAGTTGCCAAGCCACCTTGTTCGACCATTGAATCAACTGAAGGGATCACTGGGATCTTCGCTTTATCGGCTTCTTTTACCACTGTCTGCATAGCATTAGCAATTGTATTGTCTAAAGGAACATAAATGAAATCCACTTGTTGACTCATCACTTGGACAGTTTGGGCGATTTCATTCGTAGAAGGTACAGCATATTTTACTGAAGTCAAACCTGCTTTTTGAATCGCTTTTTCTGCTTGGCTTACTTGGTATTTTGAATTATCTTCTGAAGAAGCGTATAAAATCCCGACTTTCTTCGCATTCGGCAACAATTCAGCGCCTAACTTGATTTGCGCTTCAACAGGAGGCTGATCAGATACGCCTGTGATGTTTCCACCTGGTTCTTTTAAAGAGTTCACTAAGCCGGCACCAACTGGATCTGTGACCGCACCTAAGACTAATGGGATCGTATTCGTTACATTAGCTAAAGATTGAGCAGCCGGAGTAGCGATCCCTACTAGGACATCTGGGTCAGCTTGTACTAATTGTTGACTCATAGTGGCTAATTTACTTTGATCTGCTTGCCCGTTTTGAAAGGAGATCGTTAAATTTTTTCCTTCCTCAAGCCCTGATTGCTGGAGACCGTCTTTGATCCCACGGTAAATTTCATCTAATGCCGGATGGCTCACATATTGCAAAACCCCAACGGAAACAGTTTGATCCGTTTCTTTTGGTTTCGATTCAGTAGAAGCAGGCGTTATTTTTTCATAAATAAAGGTTCCTACTAAGTAAAGCATAATAAGTGCAACAACTGTGATCAAACGTTTATTTTTCATTTTTCTTCCCCCTCATTCCTTTAATCATCATTATTCAAGTCTGGTTTCTGACACGAACTGACAAAAAAAGACAATCACCCCAACGGTAATTGTCTTCTTACATACAAAAAACCGCATAGATCGAATCTATGCGGTAGTCAAATTTCTTGTCCAGCATAGATACAAATTTTAGATTTGTACTCTAAAAAGTTGTATCTACGGTCAAAGTTCGCCATCAATACAACTTATCTACGCCAGTTACGCCAAGCTTGAGTTGTTCCTGCTAAAAATTGGTTTGATAAGTTCATTGTGGATCACCCTTTCCTTAATAATAATCTAAGTCTAATCGAATTTAGCATGTTCGTCAACTGTTTTTTTATTCCGTCTTATTTCCAGCATTAAGATCTGTTCCCAGTTGAGTATTTGTCGAAGTCGTTTGCGTTTCTTTCCCAAGTTCTTCTTCTAATTTCTTGATATTCGCTAATGGCAAACGATTTAATTCGGGAATCAGCTGCGTAGGGAAATCACTTAACTGATTTGCGTTATAGACTAAGCGATTGGTTTCTTTGCCATTTTGGAAAAAGATTACCGTCAAATGCTCTTGCTTTAAATCGTAGCGTTGTTCTAATTCATTGACCTGATAAACCAATGGGTAAAAATAAATAGGGCGATTCAATTCCGCCATTTTTTTTGGATCATGAAAAATGTCCATTAATGCTTGATACATTTCTCCACTTGGCACACTGAACAAAACTGAAATAGCTTTACTTTCTTCAATCGTTTGCGATGCTTCATTGATATTCAAAGGTTTAAGCTTAAGAGAATTGATTTCTGCATAGACTAAGCTCTCCACCTGTGCTTCTCTAATATCTTTAGGAAAGACAAACATTGTGATCGTAATGACCAGTGAAACAAGGAATACGAACAATAAACGCATAAAATAGCGTTGTGGATGCGTATCGAAATCAGCCAAAAAATGATGGTATTTGACTTTGATGGTCTCACTTATCTCTTTCCACATAGCGATCACCTTCTTTTTCGTTTTCTTTTATTATACCTAAGTTTGAGGTAGATAGAAAAAAATACATTTAAAGAATATCGATTATTTTTCAATCCAGTATCTTTTTATGATTAAATCAGTTGATAACTACCTAGTAAATTGGTCTTTCTACGTTTTTTTCGTTATAATGAAACTACTTATGAAAAGAAATGAGGAATAAACCATGTCCTTTGATGGTGTCTTTACTCATGCAATGATCAATGAATTGCGTGAGACTCTATTATCTGGTCGGATTTCTAAAATCCACCAACCTTACGAAAATGAAGTCGTATTAGTGATTCGCTCACGTGGTAAAAATCAGCGTTTGCTCTTATCTGCACATCCTAGTTATGCTCGAATCCAGATCACTCAGATCGACTATCAAAATCCAGACACACCACCGAACTTTGTGATGATGTTACGCAAGCATCTTGATGGGGCAATTTTGGAGTCGATCGAACAAATCGAAAACGACCGAGTGATCCACTTTCATTTCACGAAACGAGACGAACTAGGAGATCTCCAAAATATCATTTTAATTGTGGAACTCATGGGACGTCATAGCACGATCATCTTAGTGAATAAAGAATCAGGAAAAATCTTAGATGCGATCAAGCATATTGGTAGTTCACAAAATACTTATCGTTCCCTTCTGCCTGGTGTAGACTATATTGCTCCACCTGAACAAAACCAGCTGAATCCCTTTAGTCAGGAAAAAGAAAAAGTCTTCCATCGGCTTTCTCAAATGGACTTGACACCAAAAGGAATCCAACAACAATTTCAAGGAATCGGTTTTGATACTGCGCAAGAATTGGTAGCTCGCTTAACAGAACGCCCCAATGAAAAAATGTTGGTATGGCAAGAATTCTTCACAGCAATCGACACCCAACTCTCCCCTAGCCTTTATGAAGTAGCGGAGAAAGAATATTTTACGCCGATCAACTATCGTTTCTTTGACTCAAATACGCAACAAAAAAAGATGTACCCGACTCTCAGTGCGTTATTAGATGCGTTTTATCAAGAAAAAGCAGAAAAAGACCGTGCCAAACAACAAGGTGGCGAGCTCATCCGCAAGATTGAAAACGAGCTTAAGCGAAACAGAAATAAACTGAAAAAACGGGAGCAGACCTTAAAAGATTCGGAAAATGCCGAAGATTATCGTCGAGATGGCGAACTATTAACTACTTTTATGGCTCAAGTACCTCGGGGCGCAAATGAAGTAACATTGCCTAATTATTATGAAGAAGATCGGCCGATCACAATCAAGCTTGATCCAGCATTAACGCCCAATCAAAATGCCCAAAAATATTTCCATCGCTACCAAAAACTAAAAAATGCCGTCAAGTTGATTGGTAAACAGATCGAAGAAGCTAAAAACGAGATCGATTATTTAGAATCTGTCTTGTCCCAATTAGAGATTGCTGGACCTATGGATATCGAAGTGATCAAAGAAGAATTGACAGCAGAAGGTTATTTAAAAAAGAAATCTTCGAAAAAACAAAAACGCAAGAAACCTTCACAGCCAGATCAATATCTTTCTACTGATGGTACGTTGATCTTGGTAGGGAAAAACAATCTTCAAAATGATCAACTTTCCTTAAAAACGGCGAAGAAAACAGACTATTGGCTCCACGCCAAAAATATCCCTGGCTCTCATGTCATTATCAAAAGTGACCAGCCATCTGATGAAACGATAACTGAAGCCGCTGAATTAGCTGCTTATTTCTCAAAATACCGTCATTCTGCCCAAGTGCCCGTGGACTTGGTTCAAGTCAAGCATTTGCGCAAACCGAATGGCGCAAAACCAGGCTATGTGATTTATGAAAATCAAAAAACGATCATTGTTACTCCAGAAGAAGAAAAGATCAACAAGATGAAACAGATGACTAACTGATGTAATGCAATTTAATCTAGTCAACAGTATCGCATCTGGCCATCATCGATGAGTAAGCACTCCCCTTTTTATTCGCTAACATGACAAGTGCCCCTTCCAGAAAATATCGGATGATTTTTCTGGAACAGGCACTTGTTTCTATTATCTAGTCTATTGCTATCTTTGAACGGGTTCATCCAAGCACTTCACTCTTGTCTTTCATGACAGCAAAAAAACGAGTAGGATGTCGAATGCCACCCTTACTCGTTTGTTAAAAACAGGCGTTTTGTTGATTCCTTCTCACTTACTTCGTTCTTTTAAAAAGCTGGAATATTTGCGCCTTTCGAATTTTTCTTAATATACTCAGCGACTTCTTTCGTCGTCATTGCTTTTTTCAATACGTTGATTTTCTCGCTGTCTTTTTCCCCTTCTCTCGTTACCAATTGCAAAGCGTAATGTTTGCTGGCAGCTTCATCTTCCAGTAAGATCGCATCTTTGGTCGATAAGCCCGCTGGTTCTAAGTAAGCAGGGTAACAAAAGACCATCGCAATGTCTTTTTCATCATAGGCTTTTACTAGATTCAATAAATCGATTCGTTCAAATTGAAGATTTTTAGGATTGTCAACGATATCCGCCACTGTACCGTTGAACCCCATGTTATCCTTTAATTTGATAACACCATTTTTATTTAAGATCGCTAATGCCCGACCTTCATTTGTTGGATCGCTTGGAATACCGACTTTAGCATTTTTGGGCAATTGATCAGCATTCTTATAGTTTTTGGAATAAAAGCCCCCCGCAAAATAATAAATGGGTTGAACGGCGACTAAATCTGCTTTTTTTTCTTGATTGAACATTGCCATAAACGGTTCATGCTGTGCAAAATTGGCATCTGCTTCATCATGTTGAACGGCATCATTATAAGCTACATTGTCACTTACTTCCATAATATCAATGGTGTAACCCTGTTTCTCCGCTTCTTTTTTGGCAATCTCCAAAATATCTTTTGATGACTCTAACTGAACAGCCACTTTGATTTCCTTTTTGTCTTTATCCGCTGAATGACCTTCACAAGCTGCTAAAGTTAAGATCGCAATCATTGCGAAACCAATCAAATAAAACTTCTTCATTCTTCTTCCTCCTATTTTCGTTTATCCAGTGTCTGAGCAACAAAGTTTCCCAGCATTTGTAAAATAAAGACTAAGACGATCATGATTACAATGGCGACATACATGACCCCATATTCATAGCGTTGATAACCGACACGAACAGCAAAATCACCAATTCCGCCACCACCAATGACTCCCATGACTGTCGAATAGGAAACCATACTGACAGTCGTCGTCGTATACGCCAAGACTAAACCACTTCTCGCTTCTACTAGTAAAAAATGCCAGATATATTGGAAGCGATTCGTCCCTAATGAATTAGCCAATGCATAAGTTTCGTCAGAAACATCCAGCAAGACCTGTTCAACTAGCCGGGCAAAGATAGTGATCGCAATGATACTAAGTGGTACAGAAGCTGGTATAGGACCAAAGGCTTTGCCTAATACCGCGCGAGTTACTGGGATCAACGCAATCACAAATAATAGATATGGAAAAGAGCGGATCACTGTGACTAAAAAATTCAAAGTCCAATAAATCCAAGGATAATGACCTCGAACTTTAGGATTCGTCAAAAACAACCCTAAACCTAGTGGCAATCCGCCAACCACACACACGCCCATCGAAATAGCCATCATGATGCCCGTTTCTTCGAGACTGGTCAGTAGCGCTGGCCAATACTCCATCATGCTTTGTGAATGAATCATTGCGCTAAGCTCCTTTTTATTTTTTTAAAATACGTCAAGTTTTCTTCCGTATAACGTTGTGGGTGATTTCTTAATTCGCCAATCAACTCGCCATTTTCCATGACCAAAATTCGTTGGCATAAGCTTTTCACGGTTTCTAATTCGTGACTAACAAAGAAAATTGTCGGCTGGAATTCTTCATGGACTTTATGCAATAAACGAATCACACTTTCCGTATTTTCTTCATCTAGTGAGCTGGTGGCTTCATCACACAATAAAATTTCTGGGTCACGTGTCAACGCCCGAGCAATCGACACTCGTTGCTTTTCACCGCCAGATAGTTTTACTGGATATACAGCAGCTTTATGAGCCATCCCAACAAAATTTAATAAATAATCGATTTTTTCACGATTCTTTTTCTTTTGCAGCTTCAATGGTAATTCTACGTTTTCATAGACCTTCAAGTTATCTAATAGATTATGGTTTTGGAAAATCATCCCCATTTTTTGTTTTTGCTGCCTTTTTTCTTTTTTGTTCAACTTTTGAACGGCCACACTATCGATTAAGATTTCCCCACTACTAGGTTCTTCCATTAAGTTCAACAAACGAAGTAACGTGGATTTACCAGAACCGCTTTTTCCCACGATTCCGATGATCTCGCCTGGTTCGATTGTCAAATGAATATTCTTTACCGCTTGCGTGCCTTCATAGCTTTTAGTTACATTGATCAATTCAATCATCTGTTCCTCCAATGAAAAATAGTACACCTTATCAAACTGTTTGATAAAAATAGATAAATCAGCTTATTGATTTTCTATTTGAATAAAAAACGCTTCCTAAATACTAACTGTTTCTATAATGGCGGAGTATTCGTAAAAAAGCAACTTTTTTACTCATCTTCTATCTGTTTTTTAACTGTATTAATAATGGTGTTTTATAAACCGATTTATCTGTATCTTTTAAGAACCCTCACTGTAACAAGCATGTATTCTATCTATTGCCATTAATCACCATAAGCTAACAACGTTGTTATTTCTTTTTTCAACAAATTCAGTTTATTTTTCATAAAAACGAAAAATAGGAGGAAAAGAAAAAGCGGTCAAACGATCGCTGTTGTCGATCGTTCAACCACTTTTTCAATGGCTCTATAATTTGAGAGTGGGACAATAGTTCTTTCTCAAAAAGAAAATAAGTTCGACTTTGATGGCTAGTGTCAAAATCGAACTTATTTTTTCTATTATGTACATTTTCCTCTCCATATATTTTCCTAATTTTCTTAAATTTAATGCCATCAGTGCCAAACCAATATTAATCGTTGCTCCTTGTTTCCCACGCAAATGGAAACGATGGAACGCCAAGTGAGTCTTTAGATGCCCGAACACTGGTTCGACCTCGATTTTCTCCTCTAAAAGCTTTTTTCTGCATTCTGCTTTGAAATAGCGCCAATTATTATTTACTTGAATTTTTCGCTTTTGTTCACTTTTCGCACGCGTACATTAACGACTGACTGGACAGTTCCGACAATCCTCACATTCATAGATTTTGAAATCTTGAATAAAGCCACCTTTATCTTTCGACTATCATTTTTGAACGGTATCGGACGATTCGCTGGGCAAATGTATTCATCTTGTTCTTCAAGGTAGTGCCAGTTTTCCACGTTAAATGGATTCTCCTTGTATTTCTTTTTGTTTTCTTTGTGATAACTTAGGGTTTTTTTGATTAATCAATTAATCAACATGAAATAACAAAAAAATCTGAGACAGAATGAGGTTCATTCTGACCCAGATTTGATTTTACACCACTCATCAGTCCTTATTGACAAAGAGCCAAGGTTTACACACTTTTTGTAGACTATCTTGTCATAGATATAGTTGTATTTTGTGCAATAGGTTTCTCTGAATTATTTAAAACTATACTTTCTAGTTTTTTTGAAAGGTTCTGTTTCAATGATATGTCTCTTTTGTTTCTTTCTTTAGCAAAGTTAATATTGAGTTTATTATACTCATTAAGAAACTTTTTTGCTTCAAAAGGACTTATTTTCCCTTGGCCTTCAAGCGAATTTATATGATTTACCTCCTTAATTATTTCAGCTTTAATATGAAATTTTTCCGACTCTAATTTTGGAATTATGTTACGATTTATCTCATTAAGGTCTACTTTTACGTCACTAATATTACGAGGATTTTCAAATTGAGTCCTATTCTGATTCTGTAATAGTAAAAGTAACTCTTTTTCTTGCCTACGGAAAGCATTGATTTGTTGAGTTCCCTCGTTGAACTGGGATATAAGTTTTTTACTTCTTATTAGAATACGTTCTGTTTCTTGTAGAGAAATAGTAGGTTGCTCTGTGCGTGATGTTGTCGTAGGTTGCTCTGTGTGTGATGTTGTCGTAGGTTGCTCTGTGTGTGATGTTGTCATAGTTGATTTACTTGTGCTCACAGAATGGGTTTTCTTTGATTCTATAGACTCTTGTAATTGATTTACCATGTCTTTACAATTGGATATAAGATAGTCGATATGCTTTTTATTTGTACTTAAAACTTTTATTTCTTTATAGCATTCTTTAAGCATTTTTTTGTTCTTTATTTTATGCTTTCTTAAATTTACCTTTTGCTGTGTCATTTTACCATATTCAATTACTATATCATTTCTTAGTTTACGGAATTTCGAGCAAAAATTTTGAACCCGCCGGAGATTCGTTTGTAATTGATTAACTTCTATAGAACTTTCAGTAGAAATTCCCTCTTTTAATTTTTTAAAATCTGTCTCTTCTTGCTTAATAAGATTCTTTATTTTTTTATGTAAAAATTTTTTAGCAGAATATGGCTGTCTTGAAACATCATCTTGTATTTTATCTAAATGTTTTAAGTTCCCCTTATTTCTGTGTTTTGAGTGTAGTTTTTTGTGTGAATAAGTTTTATCAGATAAGCGGGTGGTTTCATTCCTGTTTTCTAAATCTAGTACTTTTCCTAATCCCCTCCCTTGATTTTGGTTGTCTAAACTAGGCAGTGCCCTTGCTCCGCCTATTCCACTTGCTATGCTTAAAGCATTAATAAAAGTAACTATCATTTTGTCTAATCTCATATGCCATCAATCTCCTTTTCATTTAATGATTTTCACTTATCCTACGGAAAATAAAAACTTATACAGAAAAAATTCTGTTTCAAAAGCCATAATGCACCGATCATCAAAAGTTAGACCAAAAATCTAACGTCTGAAACTTTAATTTGCCCAAAGTCTGTTCGAGTCTTTCTAATCAAACCAACTAGTCCTTCACGTTCCTATTTTTGTACCCAACGATAGAGTGCACATAGAGACGCTTCACTTTTAATAGATATTTACCTTAGCTACTACATTTTTATCTAAAAGAGTTAATTCTTGGCTACTATCTGCCACAGTAGATGGTTCATTTATTGTAGAAGCATATCCAGAGATTTTGCTTTCAGATACGCAAATTCCAATAGTTAAAATATCTAAAGATAAGATAAACTTATTTTTCATTTTCTATTACCTCGAAACCCAAAAACAGAAAGCGCTTTCTGAATAAATCATAACAGAGAAATCAAATTATATATATAAAAGTCATAAAAAATAGTTTTCATGTCATAATCGTTCATTTTTTCTGTATTGTCCTTTATTTATAAAAAATTATTTCCACATCCACAGTCAATAAGAGCAACGAAATTCAATTCATTTTAGGATATAGATTAAGGTTTTGATATAAAAATTCGAAATTTTTTGCATACAAATAATTTACAATTGTTATTATATTTTATAAAGGTAATTTATAAATTTATTCATTGTTCATTTGTACAGGTTGATCGTATTTTACAAATCAATCAACTAGATAAATTACTATAAGGAGTAGCGAGAGATAATTTAGTGATAGATATCTAAAAAAATACCATGAAAAATTGGTTTAGTTAAACAATTACGGAGGAGTAAATATTAGCGATTATGACGTAAAACACATATTTTATGAAATTTTTTTACATAACTTAAAGTATATAATATATCAGAATAAGAAAGCGTTTTTTTGTTGAAAGTGCTATCTAACACCTTTTAAGGAGACTTAAATAATGTGAAGAAAAAAATATTACTTGGTATTTATTTTGTCTCATTGTCTTTCAAAACACAAAAAATATCTGAGGCAGAATGAGGTTCATTCTGACCCAGATTTGATTTTACACCACTCATCAGCCCTTATTGACAAAGAGCTTTTTCAATTTGTTTTGATCTGACTTAGTAAAACGGTTAGACTTTCCATGAATTTTTGTGCAATTTCGCTTAATTGGCGCTTAGCTGAATAAATCACGTACAATTCATTTTGGGGACTATTTGCCAATGGAATCAAACGTAAATACTCTTTGATCTCACCAATGACCAGCCCAGAACCTGAAGCATAAGCATCTGTTTCTAACACGATATTCATCAATGTTCCCCGATCACTCGTATAGATAACCGTTTCTTGATCAGGACTTTCAATCAAGTCTTCATAAAAATAAGGAAAATTATTGCCATCTTGTGTAAATCTCACTTGGGGATAAGGAAGTAATTCTTCTTTAAAAATTTCTTTCTTCTCACTGAGCGGATGTCCCTGACGTAAAAAAATGTGCGTTTGAAATTCTCCTAATGAATGGGCAACTAGCTCCCCTTGCTCTAAGTAGCGCTTGATCCCTGCTTGATTGTGTTCATTCATATAAAGAATCCCAATCTCACTATGCTGATCCTTCACTTCTTCAATCACATTAGCAGTCGTTGTTTCAATGATACGAAACTGTTTGATCTCACTTTTGAAAGAAGAGATCAACTTTGCTGTTAAAGGACCTAAGAAATCATAATGTTGCGAAGCAATTGAAAAGCTTTCACGCTTCTCATTCGTCAAATAATAATTTTCTAAAGACTCTAACTGTAAGAGAATCCGTTCCGCTCTTTTTATAAACTCTTGTCCTTCCTCGGTCAGATACGCCCCTCGATTCGTTCGAGTGAACAGCGTGATCCCTAACTCGGTTTCTAATTCTTTGATTCCTGCGGAAAGACTTGGTTGTGCGACATAGAGTTTTTTAGCTGCTTCTCTGAAACTCCCATTGTTCGCTACAGCAATTACATATTTTAATTGTTGGAAGTTCACTGATGATCCCTCACAAAATAACTGATTGGACGATTTTTCAACGGTTGGAGCGGACGGTTGTTTGGTTGTGCATACTGTCCTTTAAAAGGAATCAAGAAATCTTTATTTAGTTTTTGCACTTGATCCATGACAAACCATTGGATTGGTCCACTCGTTGGTGGCGTAGTTAAAGAGCCGACATAATGGTAATGGCTTTTTTGTTCAGGAAAAAGAACCATTGGATTGGTCCAATGTTCATGTTTTTCTACATCCCAACTATCGCCATTGTCTCGATCATACAACCAACCTTCATCCGTCGTTAGCTGAAACATCACACCAACAACTAAATTTTCTTTTTTGGCATTCATATGAACAAAGTGGAACTCGATATCTTCTTGATTCCCATTGATCAGATGTTCAGAAGGCATATGAAAATGGATATCTGTGAGATAATATTTCTGACCTTTAAATTCGACATAACTAAGCTGATCATAAGGAACCAAGTGGATCGTATTTTTAAATTCTTTATCTGTAAACCGTTGCTTCTGATAATGAAAAGCAATGGTATCTGATTGATCCTTCGCTGGTTCACAAGTGGTCAATGGAATGGGCGACTGCAATTCAAACGCCGCACCTTTAGCAAACCAGTCGCATAATTCAGCCCAATGTTCTGGTCCTCTTTCTCCCGTATATCCCCATTCAACATCCATATTCTTTTTCACTTTTATTCCTCCTGCATCTTTGCAAAATTTTCTATTGTTGACTATTTTTAACGATCGTGGAAACAGTCGCTAAAAAGTCTTCTTTTCCATAAAATTCTTGATTCAGTAATTCAGGGAAAATCTCGTTGAAGAAATACTTGACAGAAGGACGATGCTCAAACCCTTTGATCGTAGTTACCGCTTCAATAAACATCTCTTTATATACTTTTTCTGGATTGTTCTTGATGATCTCTTCAAATGATTCATACAATAGATCGACTTTATCAGAGATTGCTAATAACTCACCTTCCACTGTGTCATCTTTTCCTTCAAACAATCGCCGGCGGTATACTTCTTGAAACTCTTCCGGAATCTCTTGGTTGATGAACTCATCCGTCATCTTTTCTTCAACTGTTTGTAACATTCCCCGTAACTCTTTATTTGCATACTTGACCGGTGTTTTGATATCCCCGATAAAACGTTCTGTGTAATCGTGATTTAACGCTTTTTCATAAAGTAATTTCCAATCGATCGCTTGACCATGAACCTCTTCAATGTCACCTAAGACTTGAGCAATCGAAGCCACTCGATAAGAATGAGCGGCTACCGTATGTTCAGTAAATTTAAAGAACCCTGGCGCTCGTGTAATTTTTTCCAAATTATTCAAACCTAAAATAAATTCATTCAATCCCATAAAATAGCCTCCCCTTTACTTTTCCGATGATTTTATCATTAAATAACTATCTTTCGCAAACATCCCGTTTGTAAATCAACGAAAAATTAATCTTTTTACTGAGAATCACGCAATTTTACTATAAAAAAATAGAAACCAGAAAAACAACTCTAGTTTCCATCAAAATAATCATAAGATTCAAAACCAACTCTGTGTAAGCTCCTCGCCTTAAAAACGACAAGCGAAGCACAGCAACTATTAGTTCAGAAACATTCAAAACAACATAGCTCTAAAACTGTAGCGCATTTTTCCGTCTCATTCATTTTGTTTTGGAAGCATTCAAAACAACATAGCTCTAAAACTCAAGAGGATACTTATCCCAGTAAGTCCCTGTTTTGGAAGCATTCAAAACAACATAGCTCTAAAACAGGATCAAAGCCACGCCCTACACAAGTTTAGTTTTGGAAGCATTCAAAACAACATAGCTCTAAAACCTCGCAGAAATTTTTTTTCTTACGAAATTCCGTAATCGCGCTACTCGTCCATAGCAAAACTTTCGCCTTGGATGCTTCCTTTGTTTCATTCAGTTGTTTTGTTTGATCCTAGTATACCATGGATTTTGTTCAACGAAAGCCCTTTTTTGAGTCTTTTGTTTTTGTTCCATCTTCGTTTTCTTCGTTACTGTTTTAACCAGTCCGCTGGATTCTTTTTCCATTCTTTTAACAAGGCTAATTCCGCTTCATCAATATATTTTTCGGCTAACGCTGTTTCGATCAAGACAGAATAATTCGTGAGAGTAAATAGTGGTAACTCTGCTTTGGCAAAATTTTCTTCACCTGCTGGTAGTTCATACATAAAGATCGCTGCTACACCTAATACATTAGCGCCTTCTCTTTTGGCTGCTTCCGTTGCTTCTAAAACGCTTTGGCCTGTCGAAATCAAGTCTTCGATCACAACCATTTTTTGACCTTCAAAAATCCGTCCTTCGATTTGATTGCCTTTACCGTGATCTTTCGCTTTACTACGGATATAAACCATAGGCAAGTCCAAGATTTCTGCCACCCATGCAGCGTGAGGGATTCCTGCTGTTGCTGTACCAGCAATGACCTCCACGTCAGGGAATGCTTGCTTGATTTTTTCTGCTAACCCTTGAGCAATTGCTTTTCTGACTTTTGGATAACTCATCGTGATGCGGTTGTCACAATAAATCGGGCTTTTTAGTCCACTTGCCCACGTGAATGGTTCATTTGGGCTTAAGAAAACCGCTTCAATAGCTAACAAATCTTTGGCAATGTTCTTTTCAATCGTATTCAAATTGATCGACTCCATTCTTCTTTGATTGTTTGATAGGCTTGGTAGGGATCTTTCGCTTGAGTGATTGGTCGTCCAACCACGATGAAAGTTGAACCAATTCCTCGAGCTTGGGCAGGCGTGACGATCCTCGTTTGATCACCTGCAACGCTTCCTTCTGGTCTGATACCCGGAGAAAGACAAATGAAATCTTGGCGGGTGGCTGTTTTGATGCCACTCACTTCTAAGGCAGAAGAAACAACGCCATCCAGTCCAGCAGCTTCGGCACATTTCGCATAATGGATCACACTTTCTTCTAAGGGAACTTGGATCAATTGATCATGATGCATATCCGCTTCACTCGTTGAAGTAAGCTGAGTGATCGCTAACAACAATGGGCGTTTTTTGCCAGCAGGTGTTCCTTCTTCTAACCCACGTAGTGCCGCTTGCATCATTTTGATTCCGCCAGCTGCATGGACACAAGTGATATCCACGCCTAGTTTTGCTAACCCACGCATGGCTTTTTCCACCGTATTAGGGATATCATGAAGTTTCAAGTCTAAAAATACTTCATGTCCGGCATCTTTCAACCAACGAACAATAATCGGTCCTTCCTGATAAAATAATTCCATTCCGATTTTTACAAATAATTTTTCCTCTTCAGGGAATAGTTGCATAAATTGTTCCACTTCTTGCCACGTCGAAAAGTCTAAAGCAATAATTGGTCGTTGGTTCATTTCATTCGTTCCTCTCTTACTTCTTTGATTAGTTGTTGGAGGGATTCGATCCCTAATTCTGCCATTCGTACAGGTAGTTCTTCAATCAGTTTCGGACAAATGTACGGATCCGTAAAATTAGCTGTTCCTACTGCCACGGCACTGGCTCCTGCCATGAACATCTCTAAGACATCGTCAACGGTTTGGACACCACCCATACCAATGATCGGCAACTCGGAAACAGCGGCGACTTGATGGATCAAACGAATCGCCACTGGTTTGATCGCAGGACCAGAAAGACCGCCTGTCTGGTTGGCTAAAATAGGTTGACGTGTTTTCAGATCAATACGCATACCAAGTAGTGTATTGATCATCGTAAAGCCATCTGCCCCACCGCTTTCGATTGCTTGTGCAATGGGCACGATATCCGTCACATTAGGGGAAAGTTTCACATAAACTGGTACACTTGCAACCTTTTTGACAGCTTGTGTCAATTGAAAGGCAACGTCTGGGTCTGTCCCAAAGGCAATGCCGCCATGTTTGACATTCGGGCAAGAAATATTCAACTCGATCGCTTTGACATTTGGCGCTTCACCAATTTTACGACAAACCTCGACATAGTCTTCTTCACAGGCACCAGCGACATTCGCAATGATAGGTAAATCTGGATAGACAGCTAATTCTGGTAACAGTTCATTCATGACAACTTCCAGACCGGGATTTTGCAATCCGATCGCATTCAACATACCGGAGGGTGTTTCTGCCACACGTGGGGTGGGATTACCAAACCTTGCATGCGGCGTTGTCGCCTTGACCATGATCGACCCTAATTGATTCAAATCGTAATATTTCCCATATTCTTTTCCAAATCCAAAGCATCCACTGGCTGGCATGATCGGATTTTTCAATTCCAAACCTGGGAGCTTAATTGCTAAGGGATTACTCATAAAACAACCTCTCCTACTTTAAAAATTGGCCCTTCATCACAAACCTTGACACTTTTTGTTCCAGTTTCATCATCCGGTCGATGACAAACGCACGCATAACAAGCACCGATACCGCAAGCCATTCGTGATTCTAAGGACAATTGGACATTTGGGTGAGCCACAAAAAGTTGTTCGACTGTTTTTAAGAGACCATTTGCACCACAAGCAAAGACAGCTTTTGGTTGCTTATGAGTACTCATTAGCAGATTCCCGACGTTTCCATGGATCCCATAAGTACCATCATCCGTCGCTACTCTGGTTTCACCTAATTCATGAAACTTTGCTTCATGGTACATGACTTCTTTTGATGCAAATCCTAAAAAATTGGTGACTTTTACGCCCCGCATATTCAGTTGTTTGGCTAATTCATATAAAGGCGGAATACCAATACCTCCCCCTACGATGAACACTTCATCTCCTGTGGACAACCCAGATAGATCAAAGCCATTGCCTAATGGTCCTAAAACGTCTAAAGAATCGCCAGCTTTCAACGTAGAAAATTCTTTCGTTCCTTCACCTTCGATTCGATAGATGATCTGGCAAGTGTGGTTTTGTTGATCAATCGAATGGATACTGATGGGGCGGCGTAAAAGTAAATCTGCTCTAGGCACTCGAATGTGCAAAAACTGCCCAGGTATTGACATTTCTTTGACCAATTCTCCTTTTAAAGTCAATTCATAAATACGTGGTGCTAGTTGTGTTTGTTGAATGATTGTCATGACTTCTTGCTTCATATCTGCTCTCCTCTTTGGGATTTTTTCATTGCCAAACATCTCGACAAAAGTAATCCTTTCAGCCAATGTCAGTAACAAGGCGAACGAAAATGATCACTTTTATCTCTGTTTAGGTGCCTACAAGCTATTTTAACTATTACTTAATCGTTATAGGAACTGTCACTTTAGAATATGCTGATCAAATCGCTTGTGTCGAAAAAGCTCGAGACTCCATTACCCGAATGATCGCATCCGCTGTATCTAATGAAGTAAATAAAGGAATACCATGTTCAACTGCTTCTCGGCGAATGATAAATCCGTCTTTCGAGGCATTTCCTCGATCTTTATCGATGGTATTAACAACGACCTGTGCTTTTCCTTCTCGAATCAACTCAACAACATTTTTCTCCGTTGCTTTTTCAGAGATTTTAGCAACAGGCGTGACGATCAGCCCATTTTTTTCAAAATAAGCTGCCGTATGCTTAGTTGCTAATAGGCTATAACCAATTTCTGAAAAACGTTTGGCTAGTGCTAACGCTTCTTCTTTAGTTTCATCAGCAATCGTGAACAAGACGGCACCATAATCTGGTAGGCGTAGACCTGATGCTTCAAATGCTTTGTATAATGCTTTATCTAAGTTTTGATCAGAGCCCATGACTTCTCCAGTAGATTTCATTTCAGGACCTAAGTAGGTATCCACTTGTTGCAATTTAGTAAACGAGAATACAGGAGCTTTCACATGGACAGCGTTTGATTCTGGATATAAGCCATTCGTAAAGCCTAAGTCACTTAACTTTTCACCTAAGATCGCTTTTGTGGCGATTTGAGCCATTGGTATTCCTGTAACTTTACTTAAAAACGGAACCGTTCGACTTGCACGAGGATTGACTTCGATCACGTAAACTTGATTGTCGTGGATCACGAATTGGATATTCATCATACCGATACAGTTTAAACCACGAGCTAAGCGAATCGTATAGTCTTCAATGGTTTGTTTGATCTCTGCTGAGAGTGCTTGTGGCGGATAAACAGCCATGGAATCCCCCGAATGGACCCCTGCACGTTCAATGTGTTCCATGATTCCAGGGATTAGAACTGTTTCCCCATCACAAATGGCATCTACTTCACATTCACTTCCAAGCAAATAACGGTCAATCAAAACAGGATGTTCTGGGGAAGCTTTCACTGCATGTTCCATATAATCTTCCAAATCTTGTTGATTTTCAACGATTTCCATTGCTCGACCGCCCAAGACATAACTTGGTCTGACAAGAACAGGATAACCGATTTTTGAAGCGATCCCTACTGCTTCTTCTTTACTAGTTGCAGTATCACCTAGTGGCTGAGGTACTTCCAGGCTTCTTAACGCTTGTTCAAATAAATCACGGTTTTCAGCTCGATCTAAATCTTCAATTGTAGTTCCTAAAATTTTGACGCCCGCTTGAACTAACGGTTCTGCTAAATTGATAGCTGTCTGACCACCAAACTGGACGATTACCCCAATCGGTTGTTCAAGTTCAATGACATTCATCACATCTTCAAAAGTCAGTGGTTCAAAGTACAGTTTATCAGAGATCGAGAAATCGGTTGAAACTGTTTCTGGATTGCTATTCATGATAATGGCTTCATAACCTGCTTGTTGGATCGCTTTAACTGAATGGACCGTCGCATAATCAAACTCGACCCCTTGACCGATCCGAATGGGTCCAGAGCCTAAGACAAGGACAGAATCTTTTGCGGATCGTTCACTTTCATTTTCAACTTCGTATGAGCTATAAAAATAAGGCGTCTGTGAAGCAAATTCAGCCGCGCACGTATCGACCATTTTGTATACGGGTTTGATGTCGGATTTTTCACGCAGCTCTCTGATTTGCTTTGCTTCAGTTTTCCACAGTTCAGCAATCTTTTGATCCGTAAACCCGTTTTGTTTCACAGTACGTAAGACGTTTGCATCCTGTGGGTGTTCCAACAGTTCAGTTTCTAGTTCAACGATATGGAGCAACTTGTCTAAAAAGAACAAATCGATCTTTGTCAACTCCGCCAGTTCTTCAATTGGATAGCCACGGCGGATCGCCTCTGCGACATAAAATAAGCGATCGTCTTGGGCACGGACGACTTTTTCGATCAGTTCACTATCATCGATCATGTTGAGTTCTGGTAGTTCCAAATGGTGTGTCCCGATCTCTAAAGAGCGGACAGCTTTTAATAGGGATTCTTCAATATTACGACCAATCGCCATTACTTCGCCAGTTGCTTTCATTTGAGTTCCTAAAACTCGTTCCCCATTCTCAAATTTATCGAATGGCCAACGAGGAATCTTAGCAACGACGTAGTCCAAAGCTGGTTCAAATTCTGCATAAGTCGTTCCAGTTACCGGATTCTTCATTTCATCAAGTGTTAAACCTAAAGCGATCTTAGCCGCTAATTTTGCAATCGGGTAACCAGTTGCTTTACTTGCTAAAGCAGAAGAGCGTGAAACACGTGGGTTAACTTCGATCACATAATAATTGAAGCTATGTGGATCAAGTGCAAGTTGGACATTGCAGCCGCCTTCGATTTTCAATGCACGAATAATCGCTAATGATGCATCACGCAACAGCTGGTATTCATGATCTGAAAGGGTCTGACTTGGGGCGAAGACGATCGAATCGCCTGTGTGGATACCCACTGGGTCAAAATTTTCCATGTTACAAACAACAATGGCATTATCAGCCGAGTCACGCATAACTTCGTATTCAATTTCTTTGAATCCTGCAATACTGCGTTCGATCAAACATTGGGTCACTGGAGAAAGGCTCAGACCATTTTCTGCGATCACTCGAAGTTCTTCTTCATTTTTACACATTCCACCACCCGTTCCACCTAATGTGAAAGCGGGACGAACGATGATTGGATAGCCAATTTTATTAGCAAATTCGACTGCTTCTTCAACAGTTGTGACGATTTCAGATTCGGGGATTGGTTGATTCAGTTCTTCCATCAACTTTTTAAATAAATCACGATCCTCTGCTTGATCGATAGCAGATAATTTTGTCCCTAACAGCTCAATGCCTAGTTCATCTAAAATACCAGATTCTGCTAGTTCCATTGCCATGTTCAAGCCTGTTTGTCCGCCTAATGTCGGTAACAAAGCATCAGGACGTTCTTTTCGCAAGATCCTTGAAACAAATTCTAGTGTGATCGGTTCGATATACACTTGATCGGCAATTTCTTGATCAGTCATGATCGTTGCGGGATTGGAATTTACTAAAACGACCTCATATCCTTCTTCTTTCAAAGCAAGGCAAGCTTGGGTTCCGGCATAGTCAAATTCCGCCGCTTGACCAATGATGATTGGACCTGATCCAATCACCATAATTTTTTTGATATCTGTACGTTTTGGCATGTTTATTTCTCCTCTCCTGCATCCATCATTTCCATAAATTCATCAAATAAATGAAGCGCATCATGTGGACCGGGAGCTGCATCAGGATGGAATTGGACGCTAAACGCTGGATAATGGCGATGTCTAATTCCTTCCACAGTCCCATCATTTACTTCTACATGGGTGATCAGCAACTGATCTGGGTCAACTGTTTTTTCATCCACAGCATAGCCGTGATTTTGAGAAGTAAAATCGATCCTTCCAGTCGCGATTTCTCGGACAGGATGATTCAAGCCACGATGACCAAATTTCATTTTATAGGTATCCGCACCATTAGCTAAGGCAAACAATTGATGCCCTAAACAGATCCCGAAAATTGGTATTTTCCCTTGGATTTCTCGAATCATTTCAATAGCTTCTGGTACGTCTTTTGGATCTCCTGGTCCATTCGTCAGCATGACGCCATCTGGTGCTAGGGAAAGAATTGTTTTTGCATCCGTATTATAAGGTAATACGGTTAAATTGCAGTTTCTTTTACTTAGTTCACGCAAAATACTATGTTTCAAACCAAAATCAATGACAGCCACATTTTTTCCAGTTCCAGGACTTGGATATGGTTTACTCGTTGAGACTTGTTGCACTTGGTTTGTAGCTAAAACGGTCGCTTTCAATTGATCAAAAGCATGTTCAAAGGAATCACCAGCATCCACGATACTCGCTTTCATCGTTCCAACTTGACGAATTTTTCGTGTCAATGCCCGAGTATCAACCCCTGAAATTCCAGGGATACCTTTTCGTTTCAAAAACTCGTCCAATGTCATTTGACTCCGCCAATTAGAAGCCACTCTCGCATGTTCTTTGACGACTACGCCCTTGCAAGTTGGTGCGATAGATTCATAATCATCACGGTTGACACCGTAATTTCCCACCATCGGATACGTAAAGGTAATGATTTGCCCATTGAAACTTTGGTCTGTGATCGTTTCTTGATAGCCTGTCATGCTGGTAGTAAACACGATCTCGCCAAACACATTATTATTCGCTCCGAATGCTTTTCCTTTAAAAACTGTCCCATCTTCTAAAATCAATAATCGTTCCATTTGCTTCACTCCCCTTTGTGCCACACCAATTTTCCATCAACGAATGTTCCTAATGTTTCGCCCTTGACGTTCCATCCAACAAAAGGTGTGTTTTCGCCTTTTGATAAGAAATCTTTCTTATCGATTGTACTTGAGTGTTCAATATCGAAAACAGCTACGTCAGCAGGTGCACCAACTGTCAATGTCCCAGCCTCTAACTGGAAGATTTCCGCTGGCTTGGTAGCCATCCAGTTGATCACTTGTTCGAGTGTGAAACGATTGGTTTCAACAAAGTGCGTATAAATGAGTTGGAAAGCTGTCTCACTTCCTACGATCCCAAATGGTGATTCTAAGAAACTTTTGCTTTTTTCTTCTAATCCGTGTGGCGCGTGGTCAGTCGCAATACAATCAATCGTTCCATCAAGAAGTCCTTCGATCAACGCTTCTCGATCTTCCTTTCCTCTTAATGGTGGGTTCATTTTCCAAAAGCCGAAGTCTTCGGGGATATCTTCATCAATCAAGATCAAATGATGGGGAGAAACCTCTGCTGTAACGTGGATACCCGCTTTTTTGGCATCACGAATGACCCGCACGCTTTCCTTGGTAGAAACGTGACAGACGTGATAGTGCACACCTGTTGCTTCAGCTAAAAGGAGATCCCGTGCGATTTGTGAGGATTCAGTTACACTTAAAATACCTGGCAAACCTAGTTCTTTTGCTTTATCACCAGCATGCATCACTCCACCGAATAGTAATGATTCATCTTCCGTATGTGCTACCAGTGCTTTGTTATTTTTTGCTGCTTCTTTCATGGCTTGATACATCGTTCCTGCGGTCTGAACACCCACGCCATCATTCGTAAATGCAAATGCTCCTGCTTTAATCATCGCTTCTTGATCCACTAAGACTTCACTTCGAAGATTTTCAGTGATCGGTGCATATTGCAAGACTTTGACCACTGCATCTCGTTTGATCAAGTCATAGACCTGTTTTAATTTTTCCGGGGTATCAGGTACAGGGTTCAGATTAGGCATGGCACAAACAGTTGTAAAGCCGCCTCTTGCTGCTGCTTTAGTACCAGCTGCAATCGTCTCCTTGTATGTAAATCCTGGCTCTCTTAAATGGACATGGACGTCCACTAAACCAGGTGTGATCAGTTGTCCTTTGGCATCAAACACTTCATCAAATTCAGCCTCGGAAAATCCTTCGCCGATTGCTTTGATTTTTCCGTTTTCGATCCAAATTTCTGCAGGTGTTGTTTCATTCTTTCGTGTATTGATTTGACCGTTTTTAATGAGTGTTTTCATCTTTTCTTCCTCCTAGCTTTACGCTTTTCCGTTTAGTACTGCTTCTAAGATCGCCATTCTAACAAAGACGCCATTGCTCATTTGCTGTACGATTCGTGATTGTAGTCCTTCCACAAGGGAGTCAGCTAATTCGACATCACGATTGACTGGCGCTGGGTGCATGATGATCGCATGCTTTTGTAATTTCTTCGCACGTTCGACTGTTAATCCATACTCTTGGTGATAGGCTTCTTTTGAAAAACTTTCTTTCCCATCATGACGTTCATGTTGTACGCGAAGCATCATCATGACATCCACTTGTTCTAATAATTCATCTAATGGCAGGTAGTGCCCATAGACTTCAAATTCTTCATCGTACCATTCGCGTGGACCTGAAAAGAAGACTTGTGCTCCTAATCGTTTCAGCATTTGCATGTTTGATTTTGCTACTCGTGAGTGTGTGATATCCCCGACGATCGCTACTTTCAATCCCTCAAAGTAACCAAATTCTTCGTAGATCGTCATCAAATCAAGTAAGCATTGTGTTGGATGTTGGCCACTTCCGTCACCACCATTGATAATCGAGCATTGGATCGTTTTACTTTGGATCAATTCATCATAGTAATTTTCATCTCCATGACGGATTACTGCAACATCCACACCGAGCGCAGACATCGTCAAGACCGTATCATAAAGGGTTTCCCCTTTTTGTACAGAACTCGTACTCGCTTCAAATTCAATCACTTCTAAGCCTAGTTTCTTTTCGGCTACATCGAAGCTCTTATGCGTACGAGTACTATTTTCAAAAAACAGATTCGTCGCAAAGTATTGCGGTTTTTGTGGTGTCCAGTTTGCTCCTTGTTTAAACTCTTGACCTCGTCGGATCAAGCCCATGACTTCTTGATCCGTTAAAGCTTCCACTGTCAATAAATGTTTTAAACTAATGCGTTCTGATTTGATGATCATGATAGTTCCTCCTTATTTTTCTTCGCTACGTGAAGTTTCGGGTAAGATAAGATTCAGAATGATACCAAGTACAGTTGCTAAAGCCATTGCTGATAACGTGAAGGTGCCTACTTCAAAAACCAAGCCGCCGATTCCGACCACTAAGATCACTGAAGCAATCAACAGATTTTTCTTTTTATCAAAATCGATTTTATTTTCGATCAAAATCTTCATTCCACTCGCTGCGATCACTCCGAACAAGATAAAGCTGATTCCGGAAATTACGGGTCCGGGGATACTTAAGATCAAAGCGCTTAATTTGCCCACAAATCCTAAAATCACAGCGAAGACTGCTGCACCACCGATGACGAATACGCTGTGTACACGAGTGATTGCTAACACACCGATATTTTCCCCATAACTTGTAACTGGAGGACCACCGACGAAAGCTGCGACGATCTGCGCTAAGCCATCTCCCATCAATGTTTTGTGTAAACCTGGCTCTTCAAAGAAATTACGTTTTGTTAATTTATTCAAGACCATCAAGTGTCCAATGTGTTCCGTCATCGTAACGAAAGCGATAGGTGCCATCGTCGTAATTGCTCCTAAGTAAAGCTTCGGTTCATATTGAACAAATGGAATCTCGAAGTTTGGTAAAGCGAACCATGCAGCATCAGCGATCGGCTTTGTATCGACGATTCCGAAGAGTAAAGCAACGAGGTAGCCGCAAATGATCCCTAACAAAATTGGAATAAGTCCTAAAAATCCTTTTAGCCACATGTTGAAGAAAATCGTCAATGCTAAAGTGATCAGTGCCACGGCAATATATTTAAAATCATAGTTGCCTTGGTTATACATTGCGTTCGTTGCAGCATTCGCTGCTAACCCTAAGCCGATTACCATGATCACGGGACCAACGACAATCGGTGGTAAAATTTTGTCCAACCAAGCTGAACCGATCTTTTTGATGATCCATGCGACGATCAAGTAAACCAGACCAGTCGTTACGGCTCCTTGGGCGATCGCTGGGTAACCGTCAGTCTTCATCAGCATTTGCATAGCTGCGATAAAGGCAAAGCTACTACCCAAGTAGGCTGGAATCTTTCCTTTAGTAGTAAAAAGATAAACTAATGTTCCTAATCCTGAGCTGACTAAGGCAATCCCTGGATCGATCCCCACTAAAATCGGCACAAGTACAGTAGCACCAAACATCGTAAAAAGATGTTGTAAACTTAAGCCGATCCAATGTCCTGTTTTTGGGCGATCGTGGATATCTAAAACCGCATCGTGATTATGGAATTTTTTCTGTTCTGACATATCAATCGCTCCTCTATTCTTCCTCTTTCAAAATCATGATTCGATCTTTGCCGTCAAGTTCTTGCATTTCGACTAAGATTTCTTCTGTTTTAGCTGTGGGAATGTTTTTCCCAACATAGTCTGCTCGAATCGGTAACTCTCGATGTCCCCTGTCTACTAAGACAGCCAGAGAAATTTTTCTAGGACGACCATAGTCCATTACTGCGTCCATCGCTGCTCGAATCGTTCGTCCAGTGTAAAGGACGTCATCGATCAAAATCACTTCTTTTCCTTCTAGTGAAACGGGAATATCTGAAGAATGAAGTTCTGCTTCAGCTGGTGTTTCTTTTTTATCATCACGATACAATGTGATATCCAGCTCTCCGACCGGAACTTCGATGCCTTCTAATTGCTTCAAACGATCGGCAACTCTTGATGCGATGTAAATGCCTCTTGTTTTTATCCCAATTAAGACAACATCTTGAATCGTCTGATTTCTTTCAATGATTTCATAAGTGATACGTGTCAATGCCCGCTTCATGGTTACTTGATCCACAACTTCTTTTGCTTGCATGTTTGTTTCCTCCTTTTTTATACACAAAAAAACTCCTGCCCTAAGAGGACAGGAGGAATGTCTAGACTGAGTGTACATTTAGATACACTGATAGTTATACTACGTCATTGAGTAATCGATGTTATGGCGCACCATAGCTCTCTTACCCACACCCTTCTTAGCCTCACGGGACTAAACTTAAAGGAACTGATATGAAGTTTTTATGCTTTCGTTGTTAAATACTATACCGTTATCTAAATCAAAATGCAACACTTTTCCTTAGTTTTTCTAAAGTTTTTTCAAAGATTGTAGGAAGCGGTGCTTCAAAGACCATTTCCTGACCTGTGATTGGATGGGTAAAACCTAAGAGCTTCGCATGAAGAAATTGCCCATTTCCTTTCAATGTCTTACTTGGTCCATAAACTGGGTCTCCAGCTAAAGGATACCCTATATATTTCATATGCACCCGGATCTGATGGGTCCTACCTGTTTCTAACGTCAACTCTACCAACGTAAAATCATTGAATCGTTCCAAGACATTAAAATGGGTCACGGCTGGTTTGCCATCTTCTCTGACTGCCTGCATTTTACGGTTCACTTTTGATCGACCGATCGGTGCGTTGATCGTTCCTTTTTCATGAGGAATCACTCCATGGACTAACGCTACGTATTTACGTAAAGAAGTTTTATCTTTTAATTGCTTGGCCAAAGATTCATGTGCTAAATCATTTTTCGCTACCATCAATAAACCTGAAGTATCTTTATCGATTCGATGGACGATCCCTGGACGGATCACACCATTGATCGACGAAAGATCTTTTACATGATACATTAAAGCATTGACCATCGTACCATTCGGATGACCTGCTGAAGGATGGACGACCATGCCTTGTGGTTTGTTGACAACAGCAACCGCTTCGTCTTCATAAACGATTTCTAATGGAATGTCTTCTGCTTCAATTGAAAGGGTCTCTGGTTCTGGCACAGCGATCACGATTTCATCATTTTTCTTCACTTTATAATTTGCTTTCACCACTTGTCCGTTGACCGAAACGGCACCATCTTTGAGCCAAAGCTGGATTTGTGAACGACTATAATCGTTGAATAAACCTGTGAGTACTTTATCGATCCGTCCTGTTTCTGTTTGAATCGTTGCGTTTAATTCTGTCATTTTTTCCCTTGTTCCTTTTCATCTAAAATAATGTATATCAAAATAAGAATCACACCACAAACAAGTGTCATATCAGCTACATTGAAGATCGGAAAATTCATAAAATCTGTTTGGAACATATCGACGACATATCCCAGTCTAACACGATCAATAAAATTCCCAATAGCTCCTGCCAAAATAAAACTTAGCCCTGTCAGCAACCATCGATTGCCCTGTTTACGATTCTTGACCATCAATGTCACGACAACAATGACAGCAATCACTGTGATTATGACGAAAAACCACATCTTCCCTTCAAGCATACTCCAAGCTGCCCCAGTATTGCGTATATGATTCAACGATAAGACGCCTGGAATCAATGTCTTCGTTTCGCCTAAAGATAAATCATTGACGATCCACCATTTGACCCACTGATCAAGAGCCACTAATAATCCACTGATCATAAAATAAATTGCTAACAAAAAATCATTCCTTTTCTATTTGTTGATAAATATCTCTAGGTCTAATGATCCCCAGTAAGTTGCCGTCAGGATGACCATCTTTGGTAATCAGGACTGCTTCTAGAGTTCCTTGTTCCCGAAACATTGTTTCCACTTCATAAACATAAGTATGTTCAGCTACAAAACGATAATTCGTATATTTACCATCACTAAAAATCAAATCAGCCGCTTTTTTATCTGTTAAATCAATGGTCCCTTTTTGACTTTCCTTTGCTAGCCAAAAACCAATGATCCGCAATGTCACAAGCGCTACGAATTTCCCTTTATTATACAAAGGAAACTGTGAGTATCGTTTTTTGGCAACCGTTCCTAACAAATCAAGTAAAGGAAGATCTCGTTCAAAACCTGTGACATGTTTCGCAAAGCGAGGTAAAACCTTTGCTGGACGAATCAAGTCTTCTTCAATCTGCTGGATCTTATTGACTGCCCAATCATTGGGTTCAGCAATCACAAAGTCCACAGCAATCCGATCGTGAACAATGGCATTTCGCAACTGCGCCAGCTGAAGCAAATCTTCTTCATATTGACGAATCACTGCTTTTTTGCGTTGAGCAAGTCGCCGAACTAACTCAGTAAATCCCATATTGCGGGCGTTACCCATTTCATCTCTCATCCATTTTTCGATCCGATTAAAACTACTTAAAAAAATATCAGAGTTTGCCATCTTTCTCCTCCTTGATTACATAGGCTTGGTTTTTGATGAAAAAAAAGAAGCCAATCATTACAAGTACCACGAACATACTATAAATTAGATTGTGTAACCACAATGCGCTTAATCCACTTCCTAAAAATAAAAAGGGATAAATCTGTAACAATAAGAGATTCATTGTAATGACGTATCCTTTGGACGGATGCGTTATTGTATACACTGGACTTTTTAACCAATAAAACGAAACTTGCATTGTAAAAGGTGCTTCTAACTTAAGTAAAACCGATTGATTATGATTCAATTGTCCTTTTTTCTTTCCATTGATCCGCAGTTGGATCGGACTACCCATGCCATAAAAACCTGTTCGTCTTGTCACTCGTACGTCCATAACGCCCCTCCTCCTGATGCTTTCTTAGTATACCGTAAAACACCCGAACAAGAAAGTAGATGTCTCAAAGTGTTTGAGTTCCCTATATTTAACTAATTTATAGACATTTTTTGCTCAAATGCAGCGAGTACAGTAAAAGTAGCCAACCAGCAAAACTATTAGAAATCTGTTGTAACATCATTTTCACTCCTTATATATCCATTAAAGATGTTCGATCGAAAATAAAAGGATGACACAACTATCCGTAATGAATAATTGTGTCATCCTTTTTTACTGTTTAGAAGTATTTTTTTCAACCTCACTTTTTGTAAATCTCCACTTGCTTTAACTACTTTATCGTTCATTGCTTTGCAACAACTAAGTAAAGAATAAGAAAAGGAATATACCCACACCATTATAAAAAACATGGGTCAATATGGCGTACCACACATTAGAAGTTTTTATATAAACAAATCCAAATAGAACGCCGCAGAAAAAAGGTTGAAATTTCCTCCGTGTACGATTGAAAACAAGAATGAAGAGATTATGAGGAGAGAAGCCTTTGTTTTCCTGTCAGAATGTAAGCTGATTAGACTAAATCTAAAAATCATTTCTTCTAAAAATACACCGTACGTTGTAGCACTTATTATATATTTTTTCAATTCACTATTAGCTAAAGAATTTAGGGGTAAGCTATTTGTATCAGGCAAAGCAGTATTAATGACAATAATACTAACGATACAAAAGACTGCAATAAATATGAGTTTCAGCCATTGTATTTCTACTAATGATTGATAGAGAAGCTGGTGGAACAACACCAAAAACATAATACTTAGGATCAATGGAAACCAAGAAATCCAATCAAATATGAAATCATATTTGATTGGGATCCCTATATTTGGGATTATAAAATAAATAATAAAGTAACTCAAGCAAAGAATGAATTTCCAATGTTTCTTAGTATTCCTATGTATCATATTGCTACATAATCAATATATTGTGTATTTGCTGTAGCAGTTTGAGTACGAATATATTTATTGTCTACTTTACGATAAACTCGGTAAGTGACCGTTATCCTTGCATTTTGACAATACTTCTTGAATTTTCCGTTTACTGAGTATTCGTTCCCGATTTTAATATTCATTCCGAAGATCGTTGCACCAATTGATAATGTGGTTTTTCTATTGTGGGTTTCTGTACCCGAATATGTATGATTTCCTTTAGAAATACGCCAACTTTGAGGTTGTGACCAAGTTTTTGTCTGAATCGATGGTTCGTCTAATACATAGTACTCATCATCACTACAAATTGCTATGCCAGAACTATTCGTTTCATCGGCTAATACTGGAACACACGGAGTTACAGCAGTTCCTAAAGTCAAAAGTGACGTAGAGACCAAAATTGTTCTAAATAAATACTTTTTCAAAAATTTGCACTCCTATTTTAGTATTAAAAAAACGTTTTCTTCGCAATGATTATAAATCATTTTATTTTAGACATATGAATGCTATCATAAAAAGCTGTTTTGAACTCAAAATCGACCGTGAAACCGCCATTATTTACTTGTTGACTAACACAATATGTATAAAAACAAGTCAGCCCTTGTATGAACATATACAAGAGCTGACTTTATACTTTTTTTTGATCGAAAGGGAGCCTTTACCTAATTTTAGGTATTTACTCGTTTTTTGTGTATTCTCACTAAACATTTTTGATAGATGGCTTTTTTATGAAGCACCCTATCCTCTTTCTTTTTTAGAATAATCCCAGTACTTCCCCATCACTGGTAACATCCATATTCAATGCAGTTGGTTTTTTGGGAAGTCCCGGCATAGTCATGACATCACCTGTTAGCGCAACGATAAACCCAGCCCCTAATTTGGGAACGAACTCTCTGATGGTAATCGTAAATCCTTCAGGAGCGCCTAGAAGTGTCGGATCGTCAGAAAATGAATATTGGGTTTTCGCCATACAAATTGGCAGTTTATCCCAACCATTAAGGACAAACTCATCGATTTGTTTTTTTGCTTTTTTACTAAAATTGACACCTTTTCCACCATAAATCTCTTGGACGATCGTTGCCACTTTTTCTTCAATAGTCGCTGTCGGTTGATACAGGGGCTGATAATCTGCTTGCTGACTATCAATCGCACGAACGACCGCTTTGGCAAGTTCAATTCCACCGTCTGCGCCATGCTCCCAAACACTTGCTCGTTTTACGATCACCCCTTGATTTTCGCAAAGACGTTCTAACAAAGTAAATTCAGCTTCCGTATCTGTCACGAACTCGTTGATCGCAACGATTACTGGGATATGGTATTTCTCCATATTGTGGATATGACGTTTTAAATTACTGAATCCTTTTTCCAATGCTGCTAAATTTTCCGTTTTCAACTCTTCTTTAGTTGCACCGCCATGCATTTTCAATGCACGAACTGTTGCTACGATCACGATCGCATCAGGCGCCTTTTTCAAATTCGGAACTTTGATATCTAGGAATTTTTCTCCACCTAGATCTGCACCAAATCCAGCTTCAGTCACCACATACTCCCCTAATTTAAGAGCTGTTTGGGTAGCTAAAACACTATTACACCCGTGAGCAATATTGGCAAAAGGACCGCCATGGACAAATGCTGGCGTGCCATAAATCGTTTGTACTAAGTTTGGTTTGATCGCTTCTTTTAATAGCAGTGCCAATGCACCTTCTGCTTTGAGATCACCAGCTGTCACTGGCTTTTGATCAAAGGTATAACCGACAACAATTCGAGCTAAACGCGCTTTTAAATCATCGATGTCTGTTGCTAAGCATAAAATCGCCATGATTTCACTTGCTACGGTGATGTCAAAGCCATCTTCTCTCGGCACACCTTGAATCGGACCGCCCAAGCCAACAATCACTTTTCGCAGTTCGCGATCATTCAAATCGACGACACGTTTCCAGATCACACGACGTGAATCGATTCTCAGTTCATTCCCTTGATGGATATGATTGTCCAAAAGTGCAGACAATGCATTATTAGCAGATGTAATCGCATGCATATCGCCAGTAAAGTGTAAATTGATATCTTCCATTGGTAATACTTGTGCATAGCCTCCGCCGGCAGCACCACCCTTGATTCCCATGACTGGACCAAGGGAAGGTTCTCTTAACGCAATCACTGCTTTTTTACCAATTTGATTCAATGCGTCCCCAAGACCTACCGTGATGGTCGATTTACCTTCTCCAGCTGGTGTAGGATTGATGGATGTAACTAAAATCAAGTGACCATCTGGTTTTTTCTTTAATTTCTTGATGGTGGAAAAATCGATTTTCGCTTTATATTTTCCGTAAAGCTCCAGGTCATCTTGTTGGATATCCAATTTTTCCGCAATTTTAATAATCGGTTTTAACTCTGTTTCTTGTGATATTTGTAGATCGCTCTTCATCAAATTACCCCTTTACACGAACTTTATACCCAAAACAAAAGACTTTGTTCAGTTATATCTATTATACCTTTTTTTATTTTAAAACAAAATAGGCAAGATTGCTTTTTTAATTTAATTGACGTATATATAAATACTCTTTATAATGTTAGTTATGATCAGACTTTAGAAAGGTCGTGAGAGCTTTGACCACAGGAACTGTGAAATGGTTTGACAACAAAAAAGGATATGGATTTATTAGTTATGATGAAACAGAAGAAATATTCGTCCATTTTACTGCAATTGAAGAAGAAGGTTTCAAAACCCTTGAAGAAAATCAATCTGTAGAATTTGAAATAATCGAAGGAAACCGTGGGGCACAAGCCGCTCATGTCAAAAAAATGATCTTATAAGAAAGTTTCAACAATGAGTAACTTCTCTTCAAAACAGAAGAGATTGCATCAAAAATATTCAATTTAAAGAAAGACCGATACTCCGCAAAATGTTCTTTGCAAAGTATCGGCTTTTTTATAATTTTATAATTGCTTGAACGATAGAAAATCAACTTATGCTACGTCTCTTCCATACAGTACAACGTTCACTAATATTACAAAATCTCACTTTTCAATAAAAAGATACATATTTCTGTTTGTTTTCTAATCCTATCGAAAGAAGGTTATCTCGAATTTATCAGATGATTTGAAAAAGACTGCTCGACTGTATTGAAAACTTGATTTCTAGCGTTTGCTTTAATATTTTTTACAAATTTCTTTTCTTTTTTCTTCGTTGTTATTTCTTCTCGTTGTATCTATGCATCCTTCTCACTTATTTCCGAGTGAATGATGTCTTTCGCATCAGATTGTTTTCTTTTCAACATTAATTGCCATTTCAAAAGAATCTTTCTAAATCGAGACAACAGATTTAAAGAATCGACAATTCGAGCAAGGGCTTGATTGTTATATAGCCTTGGTTGATAATCTTTTTTGATTGCTTTTATACCATTTTTTTACCGAGCTTTTCTAATAACTAGTTTCAACGATCACTTTCACTATTTATGATTCGTTCATTTATGTATCTTCTTGAACTGGTTCCTGAAGTTATTTCCTGCGAACCAAGCCCAACCATGATATTTTTTAAGTCCTGAAGGTTATAACCCTGTGTTTTGCTGTTTTCTTTTAAAAATTGCCAACCATTTATCACTACTAATTGCTCAAAACACTGAATCCAACGATTGACATCAAAACTATGTGAACCCATAGAAAGATTCATCTCGTTGAGGTGATAGATGTCTGTTGACTCCTGGAGTAGCCCTTCTGCTGATTCGCTAAATTTCTTGAAATTTGCGCATTTTTCCAACTCGCTTGATTTGTTGCACGGACAGAGAGCGAACGTATTTCTTGTTTATTGTTCGAACTACCTTGTTTCACTCTTGATGTCTGTGCTTTTTTCATCTGTGTTCTTTTGCCATTTTCCTTTCTTTTATTTAGCTTTTCCAAGTGCATTCTCCGTAGTTTTGTACCTCTCGTTTTCCATATTCCTTTTATCTTCCTACCGTTCCTCCGCCATAGTCTCACTATCTTCCTACCGTTTCTCCGCCATAGTCTCGATAGCTTCGCACCTCTTTTTCTTCGTATTTCTTTTATCTTCCAAATTCGGTTGAGATCTTCTAACATTTTTTTTATTTCCACGTCCGTTTTTCTCCTTATATTTTTTCTGTAAGTTTTATTATAAATAAGAAAAAATGTTATCTTACTTCTTTTTTTCCTTTAAAAAATATTTAGTGCAAATTTTTTATAATATCCTTTATGTTATTAAGTTATATATCCCTTGGTTGAATGGTCAGGTGTCCATTACTTTATCGAAAGTTACTGGTCGAACATCATATCATCCATTATTCTAAGGTCAAGTTCATACAAACGTCAGCAAGACACAATCAAGCCGAAGAATCTCACCCTGATCATAAAATGATCTTCGGATTCTTCGGCTTGTTTTCTCAGAGGTTATATATAGTTATGTTTTTCTCGCAGCTATTTTATATCTGCTGAATCAATTGGTTTAAACAAGTAAAATCAATCAGCTAGTTGTATTTACTTGGTTGTTAGTGCTTTGTTGCTCTTTACCTTCAGAATAGTAGGACAAAAAAGCTGTCTGACTTTTTTTGCGCATCAGATAGAAGGTTGGCTCAGCCTTCCCTACATATTTAATCTTTACACCTCTTTTGACCGGTGTTACAGAGTCAATATCTTGTAGTGGGATATTTTGGTCCTTCCAAAAAGCAGCATATTTAATTTTGATTGCATGGTTTTTCAAAATAAATGACCGACGATACCCAAGAAAAAGAAAAATTAAAAATAGCCCCATCACTAAGTTACTTTTCCAATAGGGTCTAGTGTTTTCAAGTGATAAAATCAAACTAAAAAATAAAATGATCAAAGATAAAGACCAATAGATGATCGTCTGCGCCCATTCCGGCTGCCAGCGAATTATTTTTTTCATTCTTTAACCTCGCATCTATTTGTAATGGTATAATTATAGCATAACACTATTTTTATAAAAAGGAGAGCTTCCTTATTATGATCAAAGTATACATTGATGCTTCCACAAAAGGCAATCCAGGACCTAGTGGTGGAGGCATTTTAATTATCCATGAAAATAAACAAGAACAGCTTACCGTCCCACTTTCGGATGGCTCTAATCATCAAGCTGAATTCGAAGTCTTTTTAAAAACTTTAGAAATTTTAAAGGAAAAAGGCTGGGTCAATGAAACAATTCTCTGTTATTCCGATAGCAAAGTACTTGTTTCTACAATCGACAAAAACCACACGAACAACGAAAGTTTCTCTTCCCTTCTATATGAGATCCAACAATTACTCGCTCAGTTCCATTTACTCATCTTACAATGGATTCCCGAGAGTAAGAATAAAGGGGCGGATAATCTGGCACGCCAAGCGCTTCAAAAACAATTAAATCCATAAAAAAAAAGACTTTTTAGCTACTTACTAAAAAGTCTTTTTAAAGTTTCTGATTTAATAGAGAAGATAATTGTGATCAAAAGTAATATCGAGTTCAAAAGAACCAACTTTTTTCTCAATAGCTTGACGAATCTTTTCTTCTAAAACATCATCTGGTAACTTGAAATTCTGAGGAACTACAATATCGAATTGCAACTCTTTCCCTTTACGTATGATCCGTAAATCGTGCAACCTCAACTCTTCCCCCAACTCTTTGATAATTTGTCTCAATTGTTTCAATATCTTACGGTATTGTTCATTATGGATTGCTACCGGATCTAGATGACAAACTAAATCAACATCCAAAGTCTTTTTAAAGTCTTTTTCGATAATATCAATGATTTTATGTGCTTCATTCAAGTTTAAACTGTCGTCAACTTCAATATGAACAGAAGCAAACTTTTTATTTGGTCCATAATTATGAACCAACAGATCATGAAAACCTAAAATCGATTTATAAGAACTTAATTGTTTTTCCATTGTTTTGATTTCTTCAGCTGTTGGACGGCTACCTAGTAATTCATAGACAAAATCACGTAACATCATGATCCCACTAAAAATAATGTACCCGGCTAAGACAAAACCAACATAGCCATCAATACGCCAGCCAGTGAATCTTTCGATACCTGCAGATACTAAAACAGCTAACGTCGTGAATACATCATTGTAACTATCTTTGGCTGTCGCTCTTAGTGCTTCTGACTGAATTGTTTTTGAAAATCTAGTGTACATACGTCCTTGTAAAAGTTTTAACAGAATCGAAAATATCAGGACAAGAAACACGATCGGTGTCAGGACTAAATGTTCCGGCCGAAAAATTTTCCGTATAGAAGCGTCCAAAAATTGAAACCCTACATACGTAATGATGATTGAAACAAATAAGCCACTGATATATTCAAATCGTTCATGTCCAAATGGATGTTCTTGGTCTGCGGGTTTTGCAGCAATCTTAAACCCAACAAGCGTCAAAATGGATGAAGCTGTATCGGATAAACTATTGATAGCATCCGCCATGATCGAAACACTGCCAGAAAAAAGGCCGATCATAAACTTCGCAACAAACAATAACATATTTGAGATAAGACCTAAGATTCCAGCTATAATGCCTTTTTTGGTACGTTCTTGCCCACTAATCGTTTTTTGTTCTTTTGACACTTTTTCGCTTCCTTTATTCTTTATTCTGGTTTGAGTGGCGTTGCAGCAAACAGCGCTTTAGCAATCAGTGGCGTAATGATTCCGGCACCTATCGCTTCCGGAATCCCATTGATTGCGGCAACTCCTGCCAAAGTTTTAAATAATAGATCCGCATCTACGCCATACGCATCAGCAGTTGCCCCAGTATAAAACAGTCCCATAAACCCTAGAACTAAAAGTGTATTCACGAGTGAGCCAAATACTCCTGCTAAAACCGAACCAACGACTACAGAATGATAACGTTGATAAATCCAGTGAAAAATGATTCCTGCAACTAAGCCAACTAACACTCTAGGAACAACTGAAATGATCGGATTGGTAAAGACGAGGGTATCAAATGGGGTCGTAGGCATGGCGTAAGCACGAATGATCGTGGCGATCCCCCAAAACAAACCAATGACCATGCCGTCTTTCGGTCCTAATACAACCGCAGCAACGATAACTGTTATGTGAATAATCGTCAAACTAATAAATCCTAAAGGAATAAACCCTAACCATGGAACCATTGCTTGAACGATAATGATTGCTAATAAAATCGCTCGTAAAACTAAACGAAAAGTTTTATTTTTACTATTCAATTTTACCCCCTCCTTTTTATTCTAATCGTAAAAGGTTTTGCTTTTTTGTCAATTAATTACTCTCAAAGAAAATGCTGATTGGTTGCATTCAGTTCTCATAAAATAAACCGAATTTGTCAACGGGATTTCCGTTTCAAACAAATTCGGTAGAACTTTTCTTTAACAAATAGGAGGATTTAATGCTCCTTGAACAAAAAAGGTCGTTCTTGAGCCCTTTAGCACGTATGAAAATAAATAGTATTATCGGTGCTTCCTTAAGCAATAAGAGATCAGTGTTTAAACTATGAAAAGCTGTTTAAAAAATGACCGCTTACTCGCTTCAATGAAAGCATTCTATTCCCCATTATTTGCTAAAACAAGGTCAAGTATTCGCTCCTTGAAATAAGTTTTTTCTCTCCCAAACATAAAATACCGTTTCAAAAGGAGGTTATTATCATCTGAGCTATTCGACGCTTTCCCATTTTATTTGGAAAAGTATTTAAAGTTGATTATTGATTAGACAACCATGTTTTAGCTTCTGATAAAGCATCTGGGATACCAGCAGGGTTTTTCCCACCTGCTTGCGCCATATCAGGGCGACCACCACCGCCACCACCAACTTTTGGTGCGATTGCTTTGATCAAGTCACCAGCTTTTAGCCCAGCATCATTTGCTTCTTTCGTCATAGCGACTAACAAACTAACTTTTCCGTCTTGTTCATTTGCCAAAACAAGAATATCGGAAATGTTTTTTTGTTTCCATTGGTCTGCTAATTGACGTAATTGGTTCATATCTTTTACTTTTACTTGTGCAGTAATCATTGAATGACCACTAACTGTTTCCACATTTTTAAAGACATCGCCTGCTTGTTGGTTCGCTAGTTTACTTGCTAATTGTTCATTTTCTTTTTGTAGTTCTTTTAGTTGTTGTTGTAATTGTTCTGTTTTTGATACAACCTCTTTTAATTGAGGTGATTTGACAATTGTGGCAACTTCTTTTAATTGTTTTTCTTCTGCTTCCAATAACTCATATGCTTCTTTACTTGTTACAGCTTCGATCCGACGAACACCGGCACCGATTCCTGATTCAGAAACGATTTTAAAGATCCCAATATTTTCAGTATTTGTTACATGGGTTCCACCACAAAGTTCGATAGACCATCCACCAATGTTCACTACACGGACTTCTTGACCATATTTTTCACCAAATAAAGCCATAGCACCCATATTCTTAGCGGTATCGATATCTGTTTCGATGGTTTCTACTGGGATTGCTTCCCATATCTTCTCATTAACGATTCGTTCCATTTTTACTAATTCATCTGCTGTGATTTGTCCAAAATGAGTAAAGTCAAAGCGTAAATGTCCAGGAGCAACTAAAGAACCTGCTTGGTTTGCATGTTCCCCTAAAACTTCTTTTAAAGCTTTATGCAATAAGTGAGTCGCTGTATGGTTCTTAATGATGCGATTTCTCATCGGTACATCGATCAATAAGTGGTAAACTTCGCCTTCAGTCAATGTTGAAAGCACTTCTACGGTATGCATAAATTGTCCATTCGGTGCTTTTTGAACGTCAACAACTGTCGCAACCGTTTCTCCAGAGGCATTGATGATCCAACCTTGATCAGCCACTTGTCCACCCATTTCTGCATAAAACGGTGTTTGATCAAAAATCAATTGACCTTGTCCAGCAGACAATTCACTCACTAGTTCTTCCTCTTTGATAATCACCAATAGTTTGCTGTCTGATTCAACTTGATCATAGCCAATAAATTTACTATCCACTTTGATATCTGTTAATAGGGCAGATTGGACTCCCATTGATTTTTCTGTACTACGAGCAGCACGCGCACGTTGTCTTTGTGCTTCCATTTCTTTTTCAAAGCCTTCATGATCGACTTTCAAGCCTTCATCTTCTGCCACTTCTTCGGTCAACTCCACTGGGAAACCGTAAGTATCATATAATTTGAAGATATCTTTTCCAGCAAGTGTTGTTCCATTTGCTTTTTTGACTTCAGCGATCACTTGATTCAAGATTTCAAGACCTTCGTTGATTGTTTCATTGAAACGTTCTTCTTCGGTACGAACTACTTTTTCAATAAATTCTTTTTGTTGAAGGACTTCCGGATAATAGCTAACCATGATTTCGCCAACTACTGGAACAAGATCATATAAGAAAGCTTTTTCAATCCCTAATTTTTTCCCGTGCATCACTGCTCGGCGTAATAAACGACGAAGAACATAGCCACGACCTTCATTTGAAGGAAGCGCCCCATCTCCAATCGCAAAAGATAATGCTCGGATATGATCCGCAATTACTTTATAAGAAATGTCGGTTGTCGGGTTTTCACCATATTTTACTTGGTTACTTAGTTTTTCTACCGCATGAATGATCGGTAAGAACAAGTCTGTTTCGAAGTTTGTTGGTGCATCTTGAACGATTGAAACCATCCGTTCCAGCCCCATGCCCGTATCAATGTTTTTATGTGGTAAAGGTTCAAATGTATGATCTGGTTTATGGTTGAACTCAGAAAATACTAGATTCCAAATTTCTAAATAGCGTTCGTTTTCTCCACCAGGGTAGTTTTCTGGATCATCTTCTGCGACATCATTGTATGCTTCGCCTCGATCATAGAAGATTTCTGTATCAGGACCACAAGGACCCGCACCAATATCCCAGAAATTATCTTCAACATCTACAATGTGATCAAGTGGTAATCCGACTTCTTCATGCCAGATTCGTTTTGCTTCTGTGTCTTTTGGATAAACGGTAACATATAATTTTTCCGGATCAAATGCCATCCATTCAGGACTTGTTAAAAATTCCCATGCCCAATGGATTGCTTCATTTTTGAAATAATCACCAATAGAAAAATTCCCAAGCATTTCAAACATTGTGTGGTGCCGTGCTGTCTTCCCTACATTTTCAATGTCATTCGTACGAATTGATTTTTGAGCGTTTGTGATGCGTGGATTTTCTGGTACGACAGAGCCGTCAAAATATTTTTTTAACGTAGCAACCCCTGAGTTGATCCATAAAAGCGTTGGATCGTTGACCGGAATTAATGATGCGCTAGGTTCAATCGTGTGTCCTTTTGATTGGAAGAAATCTAAAAACATTTGTCGAACTTGTGCACTACTTAATTGTTTCATTTTATTACCTTCTTTCTTTATTTTAAACGACAAAAAAACACCCTCACAGCCAAGGACGAAAACTCGCGGTACCACCTTGGTTGCAATGATGTTCGATCATTACCTCTTGAACTCGATAACGCTGAGTAGCGTTGATATTTCTATCAATAAAAAAGGGAGCAATTTGTTTTTTTGACTATTCTTTTTTCAGCCTGGAAAGAATTTTCTGTAAGTCAGACTTAAACAAACCATGTCCTTTTCGTACTTTACAAGTATACGTATTCTATTTTATTCTGTCAACCGCTCTTTTCCTTCAACTCTTATTTCTTTCTAGAATATTTTTTGTTAAGCTTGAATTACGCCTATTAATCAAAAGGAGAATCGATGATGCAAGTTTATTTTGGAAACAAGTCCTGGATCAGAGGGGCGAGTTTTTATCTTCGTTATCAGGTATTTGTTCTGGAACAAGGCATTTTGCCAGAATTAGAATTTGACGAAACGGACACTTCTGATAACTACTTTCTGTTAATGGAAAACAATGTTCCAATTGCAACATTACGTTATCAAAAAAAATCGTCCACTTGTCTTAACCCCGATCGTTTTTGCGTCGCCAAAAATTATCGCCAACAAGGTTTCGGTCGTCAGCTGTTGTCCTTAGCTGAACAGAAAGCGAAAAAAGAAGGCTTGCTGTCAAGTTACCTAGTGGCAGAAATGACTGCCCTTAGTTTCTATCAGCAACAAGGTTACGAGACTTGTACAGATCCCTTTATCGAGGATGGGATTACCTGCGTAGGGATGCAAAAAGAATTGATTTAAGATCTATTATCACTAGATTATCTGCTAAATGAACACTTAAAAACAGACCAAAGGAATGCAGAAGACATGCAATCCTTTGGTCTTTGAGCGCGAAGTCATGACGTCTCTTTTAAAGGGTCTGGTCATTGACTTACTTATTGGAGTTTTTCTTATTTTTTCTTGCAGTTCTAGTTTGTTGTCTGCGTTCGATTTTACGGTCTTTTTTGTTCTTTTCAGCAATTGCCCAATCGATTTTCTTTTTATATCCAGGTTTGATTTTTTTCTTTTTCTTTTTCACTAAGCCGATCAATGTAGGATCCAGTGTATCTTTGGATTTTTCCCGTTTCGTCCGACGATTGCGGTCATAAGTCTTGATGATTTCATCATTTTTGATTTCCATCGGTTCAAATGTGACACCAATTTTTTCAATACTGTCAATCGTTTGTTCATCACTTGGTGAGTACAAAGTGATCGCAGTTCCTTTTAAACCATTACGTCCAGTCCGACCTACTCGATGGATAAAGAAGTCAAGGTCTTCAGGAATTTCTGCATTGATCACATGAGAAACCCCTTCAATATCGATGCCACGTGCCGCTAGATCTGTCGCAACCACGTATTGATATTCTAAGTTTTGAACTTGGCGCATCACCCGTTTTCGTTCTCTTGGAGTGATATTTCCATGGATTTTGGCTACTTTTAAGCCTTGATTTTTCAAATAATCAGCAATTTCATCCACGTGTTGTTTCGTATTTGCAAAGACAATTGCAAGGTAAGGATGACCAATTGTTAACAATTGGTAGATCATTCGATTTTTATCTTTCCCTTTAGTAGAGATCAGCCAATTCTCGATATCTTCTGAAATAACTGCTTTCGGTTTGATTTCTTCAATGATTGGATTTTCCATGTATTTACGTAAAAATGGTCGTAATTTTTCAGGAATTGTCGCTGAGAAAACTAAAAATTGCAGTTTTTCAGGCAAGCGACTAGCAATTTGATCCACTTCATTCAAGAAGCCCATGTCCAGTGTCATATCTGCTTCATCTACAACAAATGCAAATGCTGTATGGATTTTTAATGCTTGTTCATTCATCATATCCAAGATTCTACCTGGCGTTCCCACTACGATCTGTGGTTGTTGATGTTTCAAGCGGCTCAATTGGCGTTGCTTATCCGTTCCACCTACAAAATTCGTCACTCGGATCTCTGGATCGGAAAATTTAGCGATCTGACTAGCAGCATCATAAATTTGAGTAGCTAGTTCACGACTTGGTGCAGTGATTACTACTTGTACTTCGGCTTTTTCCGCATTGATTTTTTGAAATAAAGGCAATAAAAATGTATGCGTTTTGCCCGAACCAGTTTGTGATTGACCAATGATATTTTTTCCTTTAGCGATCAAAGGAATCAAACGCTCTTGTACTTCAGTTGGTTGAGCAAAACCTTTTTCTGCTAACGCCTCATTTATATATGGTTTAAAATGAAATTGTTCAAAATTACTCATTTAAGTAAGCACCTCTTCTCTTTCTTTTTTACACGACTTTCGCATTATACCACATCCTCAAGCAATTTGCTTGATCCTTTTCAAAGTCGCTCACGATCCGCTAGTTCCCTTTTGATTGAATGGTACTAATCGTATGTGTTTGACTGGCTTTTTCATAGAACAGCACTCTTTTCTTACGAAGGAATGACAAGAAAAGATTCAGCATGAAGATAAACTGCGCAAATGCAACACCCAACACAATAAAAATCCCGCTTACCTGTAATACACCTGTCGTATGGTCAGTGATATGTTGGATCGTCTGACTAAGCCAAGCTAACCCATAAAATAAAAAGTAAAGATACCCATAACGGATAAACAGTGCTTTAAAAGAAAGTCGTTTTCCGTTATCTGAAACCACACGAATGCGTACGATTTTTTTACCTAAAGTGAGACCGTTTGTTACATATGGTATGACCATGAAATAAAGCAAGACTTCTAAAAATACCCACCAACTACTTGAAGTGATATCACCTATTTTCAAAGACAATTGAAGAGTCACAGCAATCAGCACGGATAAAACCGATAAGAAAGCCCAATCAATGAGATAGGCAACTAATCGTCTCGTTAGAGAAACTGTTTTCCCTTTTTCGTATGACACTTCATCCATTCTTGCTCTCGTAGGCAACATGAAGGTAAAGATTGGTGTCATAATGTACCCTAACGTTCCTCCGATCGTATTCGTCAATAAGTCATTGACATCAAATAGCCGATAAGGTCGAGGATAAATAAAATACAACCCACTTAACTGTGTCAATTCAAAAAATAAGGAAAGACAAAAACTTGCAATGATGGTTTTCACAAAAGATAATCGAAAATAATATCTTAAATAGATCCCGAAAGGTAATAAAAGCAAAACATTAAATACCGGTTCTAAAAAAACGCTTTGTCGCATCGCTGGTAAATACGTACTTGGATCAGATAAAACCAAGACGGTATTCTCTCGGAAATGGACCCATGATGCAAATAAATGTAATTCCATTTTAGGTCCGGTCATTTGAGCAACGGCTTCCTTTGAAGGCAACGGTAAAATGATCAAAAAATAAGCACATAACAAATAAAAAACAAACGAATATAAGATAACCGCTCTCGAAAAAATAAACGTTCCATACTTTCGATATTCATAAATGAAAAAAACCGAAGAAATCGCTAATGCCAAAAATGGAAAAACAATAAGTGCAAAGCGAATCGGTTCAATATAACTAGCCATAAACATCCCCCTTTTTCATCTTAACTAACGGTTTCATCTTATCAGTACTCTTGTAAACTATGCAAGTTATGGGGTAATTATTTTTAAATTTATATTAATTGAAGTATCATTAACAAAAGGAGGCGATTAGCGTGCTTAATATTTATTTTGTGTTTGGCGTACCCGCTTTTTTATTGATTCTCTATCTCATTTTTGCGTATATACGTAAAAAAACGACCATCCGCTATCTTGGATTTATCTTGTTAATTATTGCTAGTTTCATGCTCGTGTTTAACTTACAGACATGGCAACAAGCACTACTTGAAATGGAGCAAGCTTCCTCTCGATCTTTATCAGATCAATTAGGTTATCCGATCTACTTGATTTGGATTCCCATTACTGTTGCTGGTTTTCTCGTCTTATTAAACCTTTTTCGTGCTTGGCGCCGACTAAAACAGTTAAGAAAAAAAACAGGATAAAAACGTGCATTCTCTTGTAGCTGGTTGGTAAAGTTAGCATTGCTTAACTTGACACGCTACAACAGAATGCACGTTTAACTATCATTTATATGTTAAACTACAGGATATTTATTTTTCAAATATAAATAAACAGGGATTCCGACTAATGTCAAAGCGATTCCGCTAAATGCTAAAAGTGTTTGTGTCAGTAACGTACTAACCACGATAAAAGCACCACCAAGAATGGCGATTAGCGGAATGATTGGGTATAGCGGAACTTTATAAGGCCTTTCAAGTTTTGGAGCTGTTTTTCTCAATATAATTACACCTACAAATACCATCGTATAAAAAATCCAAATCACAAAAACAAGCATATCCGTCAGCATATCAAATCCACCGACCATCATCATACCGATCGCAATCACTAGTTCCAAAACACCAGCAACCACTGGAATCTTCGTTCGATCGTTCAATTTTCCTAAGTGGTGACTGAAAGGTAACCGTTTTTCTTGGGCCATCACATAGGGCAGGCGCATCCCAGTAAGTGTATAGCCATTGATTGTTCCATAGACTGAAATCAAAATCCCGACAGTTACAAGTTTCCCACCTACGCCACCAAAAATCATGGTAGCCACTTCGCTAGCAGCATTACTGTAGCCACTGATTCCTCCAATCGAAGCTGTTTTTAAAAAGACAGTATTAACGAATAAATAAACAACCATAATCCCGATGATTCCTATAGAAATGGCTTTCGGTAAATCTTTTGCCGGTTTTTTTAATTCTCCTGCAATGTTTCCAACGTGAATCCAACCATCATAAGCAAACATTGTCGCTAACAAGCCCGCACCTAATGCTGAAAACAATGGCAGATCTTTTCCTGATTCTATGGGAAACAGCTGAAACTCTACTCCACCGCTGCGAAATAAGCCAAACAAGACGATGACTGCCAGTGGGATCAATTTACAGATTAAGGTAATGGATTGAAAAGTTCCACCAACTTTTGATCCTAAAAAATTGATCAGCATGATCGTCACAGCGGCTATAATAGCGATGGGGACAATCCATTGCTGTTCTAAGGCAAATAAGTTCACAAATTGTGTCCCAAAGATGATTGATAGTGCCGCTACATTTGCAGGAAAGTAAATCACAACTTGTGCCCAACCTAACAAAAAAGCAGCAGTCTGACCATAGGTTCGTTCGATATATTTGACCATACCACCTGTTTCGGGGATCGCTGCGGCAAGTTCTGCACCAGTTAAACCTGCACAGACGGAGATGATCCCTCCCAAAAACCAAGAAAGCATATGTAAACTAACTGATCCTGTAACTTCTGCGACACTCGCTGCTTTAAAGAATACTCCCGCTCCAATCACTGTTCCCATCACAGTCGATAAAGCAGTAAAAAAGCCCATCGTTCGCTTTAGTTCGACTTTGTTTTTTTCAGCCGATACTTGGTTACGTTCCATCGCTTATCCTCCCTTTATCGTAAACTCCCCACCACTCGATCGGAAGTTTACGATAAACTATAGTAATTAGACTGTTGCTGTCAATTTCTCTTGCAACTTGGTCAACATATCTTGAGTCATTTTATCTAGGTCGTAACGTGGTTGAAAGCCCCACTCTTTTTGCGCACAACTAATATCTAATGAATTTGGCCAAGAGTCTGCGATCGATTGTCGCACTGGATCAACTGCATAGTCCATTTCAAAATCAGGAAACACTTTTTTGATTGACGCTTTGATTTCTTCTGGTTCAAAAGACATCGCAGAGATATTGAATGCATTGCGATGAACTAAATTTTTAGGATCAGCATTCATCAACTGAACAATCGCCTCAATGGCATCTGGCATGTACATCATGTCCATAGCTGTACCACGATCAATAAAGCACGTGTATTTCCCTTCTTTGATAGCTGAATAATAAATATCCACTGCATAGTCCGTTGTCCCACCACCAGGTAAAGTTTTATAAGAAATCAATCCTGGGAAGCGTACACCTCGTGTATCTACGCCATACTTTGTATAATAGTAATCACACAAAAGCTCGCCTGCGACTTTTGTCACGCCATACATTGTTGTTGGTCGTTGGAGTGTATCTTGAGGAGTCTCATCTTTTGGTGTATTAGGTCCAAAAGCGCCGATTGAACTTGGCGTGAAGAATTTTAACTTAAATTCTCTTGCGACTTCCAGCGCATTGACTAACCCAACCATATTGAGGTCCCAAGCGAACTTTGGTTTTGCTTCAGCGACAGCTGATAAAAGCGCTGCTAAATGAATCAAAGTATCTACTTGATATTTTTCGACTAACGCTCGCATTTTTTCGTAATCCACGACGTCTAAAATTTCAAATAGTTCACCATCTTCTAGCTTTTCAGGCATACGAATATCCGTTGCGACAACATTTTCATTACCCAAATCTTCCCTTAAACGTAAAACTAATTCCGATCCGATTTGCCCAAGGCAGCCAGTAACTAATACTTTTTTCATACAAACACTCCTTTTTAGTTCATTTTCACTATCTATTAAAAATAAATGCTACCTACATTCCATTAACGAGCAAAATATAAAAAAGGTGATTCTTCGATTTTCACAGAAACACAACCGAAATGCCCTATCCTATGATCTTCTTTCACTTAGATTTCAGGCGAGATCGTTTCTCTTAAATCAAATGATGCCCATTTCATTTCCGACTTTTTGGTAAATCGCTACAGCATGATCGAGCATTTCTTTGGTATGAGCTGCAGTTGGCATATTACGAACACGACCTGTTCCCAATGGTACGGTTGGATAAACGATTGGTTTCACATATAGTCCATTTTCAATCAACTTTTTAGAAAATTGTTGTGTTAGACTCTCATCGCCAAGTATCACTGGAGTGATTGGTGTTTCCGACACGCCGATGTCATACCCGATTTTTTTCAGTTCTTCTTTGAAATAAATGGCATTTTCCCAAACTTTTTCGACTAATTCTGGATGATCTTGCATCAGTTGAATCGATGCTAGAGCAGCGCCAGCAGCACCTGGTGTAAGTGATGTTGAAAACAAGAAAGGACGTCCTCGTGATTTTAACCAGTCGATCAACGATTTAGATCCTGCGACATAGCCACCAACGACACCGATTGCTTTAGACAATGTACCCATTTGCATGTCAATTTTCTGTTGGAGACCAAAATGCTTCACTGTGCCGGCTCCTTTTCCCATCACTCCAGAACCATGGGCATCATCCACATAAGTAATCAACCCGTATTTTTCGGCAATTGGGATCATATCGGGTAAATTAGCTACATCGCCATCCATTGAAAAAACACCGTCTGTGATATACATGATTTTGTTATATTTCCCACTATTTACCGCTTCTTTTGCTTTTTCTTCTAGATCGTTCATATCTTGATGCTTAACACGAATGATTTTGGCACCAGAGAGGCGACATCCATCGATGATCGAAGCATGATTCAATTCATCTGATAAGATCGCATCCTCCTTAGTCATAATGGCTGAAATAGCTCCCATATTACAATTGAAGCCTGATTGAAAAGCAATCGCTGCTTCTGTACCTTTAAATTCTGCAATTTTATTCTCTAATTCTTGATGGATACGTAATGTGCCATTAATTGTTCGGACAGCACCTGCGCCGACACCATAGCGATTCGTTGCGTCGATACACGCTTGTTTCAGCTCCACTCGATCAGCAAACCCCAAATAATTATTCGATGCTAGATTGATCAAATTTTTCCCTGCTACCTCAATGATCGCACCATTTGCACCTTCAAGGATATCAATCGTGTTGTATAGTCCCTTTTCCTTCAATAAAGCCAGTTCCTGTTCTAAATAAGTTGACAATACTTCAGAAGACATGTCTCCACCCCCATTTTTCTAACCTTCAAGGTTGAGGAACGAATATGCAGCCTTTCATTCCTGTTTATAAGTATACCTTTTCTGATAGCGCTTACACAAATTATGAGAGTTATTTAACTGAGTATTTTCTTACATAACAAAACAATCGGTACTCCACTAACGAAATATTTTTTTACTTATTTTAGTAACTAGCATTATTTTTAAGAGGATCACATCTAGATGATATCAACCCTTAACTTAATCAACTTTCCAATAAATATTCCATATATTCTGAATTTTCCGCCATTAGTTAGCCTTGTTTTTTGTTATGAAATAAAAAAACGAATATTCTATTTGTATATTAGATTCTTTTAATGTTTGCTTCTCTAGCTATATATTACTTGGTCCAAGGCGCTTACCTGTAGCTATTTTAAGAAGTCTTTCTCCCAACACAAAAAACGTTCCTTATGGTCATCAGTTACTACTCATGACCACAAGAAGAGACTGAGACAAACCTTGCCTCAGTCTCTTCTGGTCTATCTAAAATCGAATAAACGGTGTTCAAAGAGCTGACCTTCGGCGATAAGTCAAAAAATCTCAAAACATGGGAAGCTGTTTCGAGATTTCCATCCTTAATGCTCCTGCGATTACTCGTCGCAGTTTTTACTTGGTGAGCGCTCAGGTCAAAACACTCTTTTCACGACCTCTTGTTCACGGTGAGACAAAAGTAGCATCTTCGGAAAATTTGCCGAAATTTACCAAAAATTTGAGAAGCACCAAGTAGGTAACAATCAACATCAAAAACGAGTTTTTGTGTTTCTTGTCAATTTTCGGAAATTCCTTCTTATTTCTTGATGCTAAACACTTTTGTCTCAACCTCCTGTTGCCAACCAGCTTTCGGGAGTAAAATCAGGGTCTCCTACTGACCATTCATTGAAGAATTCATCAATAAATTCCCGCATAAAGGCTTCTCGTCGTTTTGCTTCCTTTATACCATATGGGGTGTTCATCCTATCTGGTAATAAGAACAATTTTTCGTAAAAATGATTGATCACAGTAGACCCTTTGCGATAATCTTTTTTATTTTGATAATTGATTGGGTGCCTACTTTCATCAAAAATGGGATGGCCATGTCCACCACCAAAATAAGCCGTACGCAAAATACCAATTGCTCCTAAGGCTTCAAGACGATCTGCATCTTGAACAATTTTTCCTTCAATAGGTAATGCCATTTCTTCACCTGACAACCCTTTTGAAAAAGACAGGTTTTCAATAATCAAAAAGATTGATTCAATGGTTGCATCTGATAGCTCTAAACGTTGCAAAAATTGATGTAACTCTGCTTTGGCTTTCGTTTCATCGGCTACTACTTTATCATCGATCGTATCATGCAAATAAGCAGAAGCAAGGGTAATCAATGGATCAGCTTGCGGTTCAGTTGCTAAAATTTTCTCTGCTAATTTAACGACTCTTACCGTATGATCAATCCCGTGTCCAGTTTGATCCATTGCTAATTGCTTGAAACTGTAATCAGCAATTTCCTGCAGTTTCTCCATTTATTTTCCTTCTTTCTCGCTACTGAATTCAGCTACTTGATAGACCGAAAAATAGATTTTTTTCATGTAATCGATCAAATACTGCGGATTTAGCACCTCACCGGTTGCATCCTGAATCAATTGCGTTGGTTTTCTAGATGCACCATATTGATGGATCTTTTCTTTCATCCATTCTTTGATTGGTCGATAATCATCGGATGCTAACACTTCATCGATCGAAAGCTCTTTTTCTAATGCGTGAAGCAGTTGCGCAGCATACATATATCCTAAAGCATAAGATGGGAAGTAACCAAAACTAGCTCCTGACCAGTGGACATCTTGCAAGATTCCTTCTAAATCATTCGCAGGTCGTACCCCTAGATATTCTTCATACTTTTGATTCCAAATAGTTGGTAACTGAGCCACGTCCACCCCTTCATTGAAAATCATTTTCTCAATTTCATAACGAATAATGATATGCAATGGATAGGTTAAACTATCTGCTTCAATTCGAATCAAGCTTGCTTGGGTTTGTTTCAGCGATCGATAAAAGTCAGTAAATGAAATATCATCGAATGTTCCTTCTGCACATTGTTGGAAAAATGGATATTGTTTTTCCCAGAAACTTCGATTGCTACCAATGATGATCTCATTGAACAGTGATTGAGATTCGTGGATTCCCATCGAAGTACCTTGGTAAATCGGAGTATAAGCAAATTTTTCGTCAATATCTTGCTCATACATTCCATGACCAGCTTCATGGATCACGCCAAAGACTGCCATTTTAAAGTCATGTTCATTCCAACGAGTCGTAATACGTGCATCATTATGATTGATCCCGATCATAAAAGGATGGATTGTGTCATCTAAACGTCCTCTTGAGAAATCATAACCTAACTGTTCAATCACGCCTGTGACAAACCTTTTTTGTTGGGCTTTAGTCATTTTTCGAGAAAGAAAAGAGGTATCTGGTTCATGACCTTTTTCTGCTAAGGTTTTTCTAATTTCCATGATCCCTTCTTTTACTTGTTGGAAAACACGATCTAAGATTTCAACAGACATCCCTGGTTCATATTGGTTGAGTAACACATCATAATCAGTTACTTCGTCTTTTTTCCAATAGGGTATCAACTGTTTTGTTAACTCAATATTTTTAGTCAATGCTTCTTGAAAGTCCGCAAAATTTTTCGTTTCACGAGATTGCTGCCATTGCACCTGTGCGGTAGAAGTTGCTGCTGTCAATGCAGTCATCAATTCTTCAGGAACTTTATATTCAAGTTCATAGTCTTCTTTGACCTTCTCAAACACGATTTTTCCCGTTTCAGATAATTCATTGGGATGTTCAGAAAAATATTGGATGGCTTCTTTGATCTTAGGTCCAATTTTCTTTGAGAAATAAAGACTATAAAGATAACTATTGACTTCACTACGATCCTCACTCGCTTTTTCTGGCATACCCGTTTGGATATCCCAATCTAAAATGCCCAAAGTTTGTTGCAAGAGATTGATTTCTTTTAGTTCTTTCATCAATTCTTTTTCATTCATCATTTATTCCTCCATCCATCCCATATAATTTTAAATCGTTTTGTCTTTTCTTGGTGGCCGCGTTCCCCAGTATTGGAAGAGATCAGTCCGTAAAGCTCCGTTATACAGTTTACGTTTTTTAGTAGCTTTTTGCCCATAATACTCTTCAAAAGTAAGATCACTTGTCAAAATATACTTACTCCATGTCTTTAATGGACGGAAAACATCGCCCATTTCTTCATACAAGCGACGAACCGTTTCTTCTTCACCTAAACGCTCTCCATAAGGCGGATTCGCGATGATTACGCCGTATTCTTTATCCGTTTTGAAATCTTTGACTGCTTGTTGTTTAAACGTGATTGAAGAGCCTAAGCCAATTTCTTCCGCATTCGCTTTAGCAATTTCGATCATCCGCCCATTGATATCAGAACCTGTGATATCGAGTTCAATATCATAGTCTGCTTGCTCTTCTGCCAATGCTCGAACATTTTCCATAACATCTTTACTAAACCAATCCCATGATTCACAAGCAAATTCACGATTAAATCCTGGTGCAATGTTGTGTCCAATCAAGGCAGCTTCGATGCAGATCGTACCAGAACCACACACTGGATCATAAAACGGACGATCTTTTCGCCAATTTGTCAACATCACTAAAGCGGCTGCCATGTTTTCTTTCAACGGTGCGCCACCTTTTTCCAAACGATATCCCCGTTTGAACAAACTAGGACCAGTTGTGTCTAGTGTGATCATGACATGATCTTTTAGTAAAGCGACTTCTAATTGAAAATGTGCGCCTGTCTCCGTTAATGGAACAGATGCCGGACGGTGATAATACTTACGCAATCGTTCAACGATCGCTTTTTTAGTGATCGCCTGACAATCAGGTGTACTATAAAGCTTAGACTTGATTGATTTTCCTGCAACCGGAAATTCAGCATCTAAAGGTAGAAAGTCTTCCCAAGGTAATGCTTTAACTTTCTCAAATAGTTCATCAAAGGTAAACGCATCAAATTCCCCAACAACGATCTTTACCCTGTCAGCTGTTCGTAACCATAAATTTGCTGTAGCGATCGTTTCCATCGTTCCTTTGAAACGTGCCCGTCCATTTTCAACTTGACAATCAATGCCTAAGTCACGTAGTTCTTTTCCAACAAGGGCTTCTAACCCACTTGCAGCCGTTGCCACAAGATTAAATTCTCTAGTCGTATCCATACTTATCTCCTTATAAGAAAAGCTGAACGTGGTCGTCCAGCTTTTTGTAAAATCAAACCGAAAAATGAATCAGTATTTTTTTCATACTTGTCTCTAAATTGCCATTCTTCACTCGTTCATTTTTGTGTTCCTGAACAAACAAGCCATTTATTGAATGGTATAAATCAGTGGTGACACTCTAATGTTAAAAAAAACCTTCACAACATGGTTGGAAGGTATTCCCTGTTATATTGCGGTTTTCTGTAAGCCATGTTCTGTACACTACTTTTCCAGGGAGAAAAAGCAATGTGGTAACCATCTATCTGCAGTTAACCTGCCTTTTTGTCTCGTTCTTAATTCCCAACAAAAAGCGCCCCTACCATTGTTTGGGTTGCTCGCTCGAGGGGTTTACCGCGTTCCACCGAATAAGTTTCCCTATCCGCTTCGTCACTGTGGCACTTTCAAGGATACTTAAGCATAGTTAAAAACCTTAGCTTGTTTTCCTGCCGTTACTCTAATAGAGCACCTTAGCTTATTGTTTCGCTAAGCACGAACACTACAGGCATCACAGCCTGTGCGAGCATGGACTTTCCTCAGCCTGATCATGTCAGACCGCGATTACCCAAAAACCGCAATGTATCATCAATCTTAGAATTGACGTGTCTTTTCGTTATCATCGTCACTTGCATTTGTGTAGTTGTTTGGGTTAGGTTGGGAAACATTCACTGTTGATGATTGTTGATCCAATTTTTTTCCAAATACTTCACGTTCAAGATTTGACAAACGTTTCAAGATATCGAAATTTGTGACTGCTGCACTTTTCGGTGTTTCAACTTGTTGAACACGCGTTTGTGCTGCTCCTTGTGTTTTTGATAATTGTGCTACTTTGGCACTTAATTTATCATTTTCTTCTTGTAAAGCAAGGAGTTTTTTGCTGTAAGTTTCATAATCTTTGATGATATTGTCTAAGAATTCATCCACTTCGATGGGATCATAGCCACGCATCTTTGTTTTGAATTCTTGTTGTAAAATGTCTTTAGGACTATAAACCAATTCCGCCATATTTACACCTCTAGTTTTCATTTACATAATAACAGTTTCTACCTATATCATTGTATCGGAAATAACTTGATAAATCAAACACTATCTGAATTATTCACTGAAATTTTGTAAATCATCCATACTGACTAGCCGAATTTCATAAGAATGATCCTGTTGATAGGTTTGCGCCTCTTTCAGAAAATACTGGGTTTTCCCTGGAAACTCAGGATCATAAATTAATAGACAGCCATCGGTATGGTCAAGTAAAAAACGCGTGTGGTTTCTTAATTGGCTAGGCGACTGATAGGCTTGATGGCTAACTGCTTCAACGTAGTCTGCTAACTGTTCTGCCATTCTTAACTTTTCTTGATTATTCTCATTCCAATTATTTCCAAACTCTTTGAATGGATAGATGATCCCCAACTTTAACTCAGGGTATTCCTGCTTTAATTCAGCAACTACTTCCGTGACCCATGTTTCTATACCCAAGTTTCCACTAGTAAGAACCCATTCAAGTCCTTCTTCGACTAATTGCTGTATCTCTTTTTTTAAGACTTTTTTAATAACCGTTATTTTAGGGTCATTTTCCTTAAAAACCCCAAGTTCAAAACTTCGATAACCGGAAATATACATCACTTTTAATCGGTCCATTTGAGTTTCCTTTTCTTTCTTGATTCTTTTTTGCTATAATGTTGGCTAGGAGTGTGATTAAAATGGTTTTACGCTATCCAAACGGCCAACCCTATCATAAGAATGCCTCTTTAAAGGAAAAAGTTCAAGAAAAAAGAGAATCAGCCATTGAATTTGGCAATCGAGGGATGCGTTTTGAAGAAGCAATTAACGAAAGTAACCAGTATTACTTAGCGCACCAAGTAGCTGTTATCCATAAAAAACCAACCCCCATTCAAATTGTTAAAGTAGATTATCCTCGACGTAGCGCCGCTGTTATTAAGGAAGCTTATTTCTCACAGGCCTCCACAACAGATTATAACGGTGTATATCGAGGTTTCTATTTGGATTTTGAAGCGAAAGAAACAAAGAATAAGACATCTTTTCCCTTCAAAAATTTCCATGCGCATCAAATTGACCATATGGAAGCTTGTCTAAAGCAACAAGGAATTTGTTTTGTCCTATTATGGTTTTCTACGTTGAAGCGTTGCTTTTATTTAGATAGTACTTATCTGATCGATTATTGGCATGCGCAAAATGATCAGGGGAAAAAGTCGCTTCCGCTTTCATTGATCGAAAAAATAGGGATCGAGATCCAAACAGGTTTTTCGCCACGTATCCCTTATCTAAAAGCGGTAGATCAATACTTATCAACATTAACTATCGAAGGAGATCGCAAGAATGGCAAATGAGCAAACAAGAACTTCCAGACGAAACAGTCCCTCTTCTTCTAAAAAGACGAGTCAAACAAGAAATAAAACCTCTGGCAAAGGTTCCGGGCATAAGAAGCGTGGGCTTTTCATCCGTATCATCTTGATTTTATTTTCTTTGATTTGTATCGCTTTCCTAGCCGGTGTCGGATTATTTTGGTTTTATGCAAAAGATGCTCCAAAATTAACGGACACTGCATTAGATGCGACTGTTTCTTCTAAACTTTACACACAAAATGGCGAATTATTTGAAGATTTAGGAGCAGAAAAAAGAGAAAAGATTACCGCAAACGAATTGCCGAAAACGTTAGAAAACGCCATCGTTTCTGTTGAAGATCGTCGTTTCTATAAACATATCGGGATCGACCCAGTTCGGATCGTCGGCTCTGCACTTTCTAACTTTACTTCTGGAGGACTTCAAGGTGGTAGTACATTGACCCAACAATTGATTAAGCTCTCCTACTTCTCTACCAACGCTTCAGATCAAACCTTGAAACGAAAAGCACAAGAAGCTTGGTTAGCTGTAAAATTAGAACAACAAAAATCAAAACAAGAAATATTGACTTACTATGTGAACAAAGTCTATATGTCCAACGGATTATACGGAATGGAGACGGCAGCAGAAAATTATTTTGGTAAAAGATTACCAGAACTTTCATTACCACAGACTGCTTTGTTAGCTGGAATGCCACAAGCGCCTTCTGCCTATGACCCATACCAATATCCAGAACAAGCCAAAAAACGGCGAGATACTGTTTTATATACCATGTTACAAAACAAGAAAATCTCTCAATCAGAATATGATGCTGCAGTGAATACACCAATCGATGATGGTCTTCAAGAGATGAAAAAAGAAGATGATAATTCAAAAATCGTTGATAATTATGTCAAAGAAGTCATCAATGAAGTTCAAGAAAAAACGGATAAAAATGTATTTACTGATGGATTGGATATCTATACTAACTTAGATCTAGACGCACAAAAACATCTTTATGATATTGTCAACACTGATGACTATGTCAACTATCCTGATGATGAAATGCAAGTTGCTTCTACGTTGATCGATGTCAATACTGGTCAAGTAAAAGCACAAATTGGCGGTCGCCATATTGCAGAAGATGTCACACTAGGTATGAACTTAGCTGTTAATACTTCTCGTGACTTCGGTTCGACAATGAAACCAGTCACAGATTATGGCCCAGCTTTTGAATATCTAAAATACTCTACAGGAAAAACGATCAGTGATGCTCCTTATAACTTTGAAGGAACCTCAACACCAGTAGGCAACTGGGATAACCGCTTTATGGGGACGATCACCTTAAGACAAGCCTTGTATCTTTCCAGAAACGTTCCAGCTGTCAAATTGTTCAATGAAGTCGGCGCAGATAAAGTTAGCACCTTTTTAAAAGATCTTGGAATTGAATATAGTACGATCCATCAATCAAATGCGATTTCAAGTAACACAGAAAAACAAGACGGCACAAAATATGGCGCTTCTTCCTTAAAAATGGCGGCTGCCTATGCTGCTTTCGCTAATGGAGGAACGTATTATAAACCACAATATGTCAATAAGATCGTCTTCCAAGACGGCACAGAAGAAACGTTCGATCCCGATGGTAATACAGCTATGTCTCCAGAAACAGCCTATATGGTCACAGATATTTTAAAAGATACATTAACAAAAGGAACTGGGACGAATGCGTTGATTCCTGGATTATACCAAGCTGGGAAAACCGGGACTTCCAACTATACGGATGATGAGTACGCAAAATTAGGAACTTCTAGCGGTGTGTATCCTGATATTTTATTTGCTGGTTATACACCAAACTACGCCATCTCAGTATGGACCGGTTATAACAACAAAATGACACCTGTCACCTCCGCTTCGTCTCATGTTGCTTCTGATGTTTATCGAGAATTAATGAAATATGTATCATCTAGCGTCACAAATAGCGATTGGCAAATGCCTAGCGGTCTGGTAAGATCTGGCGGTGAATTATACTTTACCGATCAACTCAAGAAAACACCAAGTACGACGATCCCTTCAACAACGGTGCCATCTTCATCAGTGACACTGGTACCTGAAAGTTCGACACCGGTATCTTCTTCGTCGGAATCGACAGAAACTTCAACAACTGAGTCATCTGCCGAATCTTCGACATCGGTAGATAGTTCAAGTGAAAAAAATGATTCAAGTAGTTCAGCTGAAACGCCAGAAAATAGCAGCAGTAGTCAAAGCTCTTCATCTTCGGCAACTCCTGAGTCATCCACGACACCACCAGCGCAAACACCTCCGGAGAACAATGCACAGTCCGGACAGTCCTCTAGTCGTTCAACGTCTTCTGGCACATAACAAAAAAGGAAGTTGAGAAAAACCTCAACTTCCTTTTTTTATCTTTTATTTTACGTTCAATGTTTTTTCTTTCATTCTGTTTTTTCCATCTTGACACATATCTAACAAGGGGCAAACTTCACACCGTGGACTTCTTGCCGTGCAATGATAACGACCAAAAAATATTAAAGTGTGGTGAGTCTTGACCCATAATTCTTTTGGTACTTTGCGCATCAGCGTTTCTTCTACTTCCAACACCGAGGCATTCAACTTACAAATCCTTAAACGTTTTGTTACTCTCTCGACATGAGTATCCACAGCAATTGCTGGTATACCAAAAGCATCACCTAAAACGACATTCGCTGTCTTTCGTCCAACTCCTGGAAGAGAAATCAATTCTTCTCTAGTTTGAGGAACTTGACCTGAAAAGCGATCCATCAATTGTTGGGCACATGCTTTGATATTTTTTGCTTTATTGCGGTAAAGACCAATCGTTTTGATCTTAGGGATAATGTCATCAATCGGAGCCGCAGCCAACTTTTCAGGAGTTGGAAAAGCTTCAAAAAGAGCTGGAGTCGCTTTATTAACTGAGACATCGGTTGCTTGAGCACTGAGTATGACAGCAATCAACAGTTCATAAGGGTTTCGATGTTTTAATTCACCATGTGCTTCTGGGAACATGTCGTACATTTTTGTCAAGGCTTCCATTGTTTTTTGTTTACTTAACATATTATTCCTCCAGCCAATTTTTCAACGTAACTTTTGGCAAGGCTTCTGGTTGTGCGTTAGTGGTTTCCACTTCTTTTTGTAACATTTGTTGTTTTCGTCTTTTTTGATCTTCTTCTACTTGTTGCTTCGTCTTTAAATTTTTACGTTCCCAAGACAACAAGATTCGATCCACATAGTTAAAACTATACGCTTGATTCAAAACAGCCTCACGTAAAGCAAGTTTCAGAATTTCCGGTTGATAATGATCTTCTTCTAACCATTGACCGATCCGTTGAAATTCGATGGCTGACAATGGGCGACCAAATTCCTGTTCAAATAACTGATAAACAGACTGCACCATTTTTTCTTGACTTAAATCAGCTTGTTTTTGATTTTGACTTTCCAAAAAATTCCCTAAAATTTCATATATAGGATATAGATTGTAACGATCAGCTTGCTTACCATCAATTGTTGCTGTTTCAATTTTAATAAACCCATTACTGATCAAGTGATTTAAAATTTGATAGATACGCTCTTGTTTGACACCCATATCCAACGCAATCGAGTGTAAATCTGGGAAAAAGTCTCCTTCGAGTTGCGCCCTTTGCAATTGCAAAATAAATAAAAACTCTTCTGCTTGTAATCCGATACGATGATAATTTTTTAACAACAAGTTTGATATCGTTGTTTGACCCGCTTTTAAATAATTTTCTAAGTTCAACATGATTTTTCCCTCACTTCAAATCCAGTATACGGAAAAAGCTTGTTCGAGGCAAGGTAGCTTTCCTTTACTTCTATTTGTTTTTTATTTTTTGTTTCACTTTTTCACTTTTCGGAATAAATATAACATTCTCTCTATCAAAGAGCATCTGCCGTCGCAAAAAAAGCCAGGTCTCCCAATCATCATTCGATTGAAAAACCTGAACTTTTTTTAAATGATTAGAGAACTGCTTATTTATCTTCTTCCGTTTGCAAGACGTAAGGTTCTCCTTCATAAGTATACTCCGTATTGATTGTTCCGTCGTTTTCATCTGAATAAACGCGACGACTGAATGGGAAACGATGGGAATTGCCATCTTTCGCTACTTCCCCACTCATTAGATAATAATCCTCTTGTGTTTCATTCAATTGATTGATTACTTGATCTGCTAATTGATCGATATTGATCGTTTCATCTTTTGCTTCTTTTTTATAATCATCCAGAAATGCTGCTTGTTGTACAAAATATTCTTTTTCCATTATTTGATTGCTCCTTCGTTATCGTTTGACATGATTTTCATCATCCTATATTTATTTTGTCAGAAAACGAATTGAAAGACAACTTATAGCTTTTATGTCTAAGAATTAAAAGAATACTTTATCTCAAAATAATATTAAATTTTGTCTACTTTGTTATCTATGTGCTTATTTAGACCTAAATTTTTTCAAACTACTTCCTCACTTATCCCCTTACAAACCTAGGCATATTAAAAAGACGCTATTTTTTAAATATAGAAAACAGTAATTTTTCAAATTATTTCATTCAATTGATAGACTTGACTATCTATATACTTTCACTTGGATTTGACATCCATTTTACTGTAATAATCAATACAATCGTTTTTTTTGTTATTGCTGACGCTCAGATTTTTATCATCTGATGTCAGTTGTTTTCTTGTATGTAATTCATTTTTCACACTAGCATTTATACTAGCATTTCTTGTTAAATGATGAAGATTCTTACGGATATTTTCTTCATCAAGTATTCCTTTTAAAATCTCCCCCAAGTTTGGTAATTGCCTTTTTGACGAGGTGAACACCTTAAAATTATCAAACGATTGACTTTTTTTGAAAGTAAGCGGCGAACTTGAGTCGTTGATTATACTATTGGTAAAACTTGCTGTAAATTCTCCCTGAGAGTATTCCAAAAAATAATAGGGGTTTTCAGCAATTCTTTTTTCTCGTTGTTCTTTAAGCTCTAAATAAACGTTATATAGATGAGTCAACGCACTGACTTGTTTTTTATTAAATCTCGCTTCTTTTATAAAAGCTTCAAGTAACATCTTACGATTATCTCTGGTATTTCCTACCTTTGGCTTAATTGTTCTACTTTTTAATTCTACTGGTAGTTTTTTTAACCCAGTAGCTATTGTCTCTTGAAAAATAGATTTCTGACTGTTGTAGAGAACGACTCTAAAAGTCCCAAAAAGTTCTTTAACCGTACAATTTGCCATTCCATTATATCCCCTCATACTAAGGTTGAGGTATGTAGGGTCTATTTTTTCTTCGCCTAATTGCTGAATAACTTTTGCTGTATTGCAACGACTATCTTTGTGATGTTCAAATTTTGTCTGGAAAATGATTTTACTTAAAGTACTTAATTTTTCTGGAAGAATCGTTGTGAATACACCTGATGGACGATCACTGTTCGTATCTTCCAATTTATCAATCATCGCTACTAAATAATGTCCTTCTTTTCTATAAAGGATTAATCCAAATACATGATCCTGAATTTTTTTAGTGATATATGCTGGAAAAATTATAAAATCTGTTGGATCATCTTTTTTCATGTTTTCCATCATTTGCTGTAACTCTTTGGGATTTTTCATTTCATAAAATTTAATCGTTCTTTTCAAGGAATCAATGATTGCTGGTTTTTTCTCTCGGTCAATCAATGCTTCCTGTTCATCATTTTCAAGCATTTTAATAAAAGTTGAGAATAACAATTGATAATTTTTTTTTCCTTCTTCACCGACTGCTTTAAAATCTCCTGCATCAGCCAACCCATAAGCTAGTGCCAACAACATATAAGATCGTTCAAACAAGTTCATAACATCACTCCTGATTAGAATAGTTGAATTTTATCATATAAAAAAGAAACAAAAGAATCTTTTTTTCTTATCTTTAGAAAAAAAGATTCTTTTGTTTCGATAATACCCGTTGATACCTTTACGTAAAAAAAGAGAGACTGGGACAAAAGTTGTCTCAGTCTCTTCTAGTATCTCTAAAAAACGAATAAACAATGTTCAACCATTCGCTGATTGCTTATTGCGCAGTTTCGATTTCGCCCAATGCAGCTTGTGCCAATAGGTTCAAGTAGTTCCATGGACGGTCAAAATGAGGTTGGAAGAAGAAATCAGATAGCGCTAGATCTTCAACGGTCATTTTATTTTGAACAGCCAGTGACATCGTATTTGCTGATTGAGTGATATCATATTTCGACATGAATTGGGCACCGACAATGCGGTTTGTCCCTTTTTCATAAACCAATTCCATCATCACTTTTTCATTTGTTGGCATGAATTCTGGACGATAATTGTCTTCAAAGACCGTTGCTTGGACTTCTAAATTATTCATAGGTGCGCTCTCTTTTGTCACCCCTGTTGAACCAATCGTCCAACCAAATAGGTAAAGTCCAGACGTTCCTTGCGTTCCACGATACGCCATTTTATGTTCAGTCAAGTTATTTCCTACTAACAATCCTTGACGAACTGCGTTAGTTGCCAAAGGAATATAATTTTGGGTACCACTTGGGTTATAACTTACTACAGCAGAATCCCCTGCAGCAAAGATATCTGGATCACTTGTTTGCATGTATTCATTAACTTTGATGGCTCCATTAGGTAACGTATCAACTTTTCCATCAACTAATGTCGTATTTGGTCTAAAACCAACACATAAGATGACCATGTCCGCGTCAAAAGTTTCTTTAGCAGTTGCTACTTGTTTCACTTTACCCTCTTCATCCGCAATAAACTCAGAAACATTTTCACCTAATGCTAGAGTAACTCCACGGTCGACAAGTTCTTTTTCTAATACATCTGTGAATGGTTTATCAAGATATTTATTTAAAATACGATCTAAACCATCAATCAATGTAACTTGTTTACCAGATTCAACAAAAGCTTCGACTAATTCGATACCGATATAACCGCCACCTACGATGACCACCCGTTTTGCATCTTCTGCTTGTGCAATAATTTCATTTGCTTGGTTATAGTTTTTACATAACAAAATATTTTTTGATTCAATTCCTTTGATTGGCGGAATGATTGGCCAAGAGCCAGTAGTCATTACCAATTTATCATAAGAAACTGTTTCAACTTCACCAGTTTTTAGATCTTTGGCTGTCACAGTTTTCTTTTCAGTATCCACGTCAGTTACATCATGTTCCATTTTTACAGTTGCACCTAAAGAATGTAGTTCTTCAGGATTAGAATAGAATAAACCGGCTGGGTCTTTTACTACACCACCCACGTATAATGCGATCCCACATGATAAAAAGGAAATATTATCATTTCGCTCGTACACAGTAACATCCGCTTCTGGGTGATTTTTTAAGATACTTTTAACAGCTGCTGTACCCGCATGCGTGCAGCCAATTACTACAACTTTCATATGTGAATCCCTCCGATTAACGATTTGTCCTTCGACAAGTTTAAATATAGCAAAAATAAAACGGATACAACAGTTTAATGCTTGTGAATTCACAAATTCAACCTTGTTGTTTTCTGTTCATTCTCCTGCGCAATTGCTGATTAATCCACGATTTACTTGTGAAAACAAAAACATATACTATAACCTTTGTGAAAGAAAGAGAAAAAAATAAAAAAAAGTCAGTGATTTGTTTATCAAACTGACTAATTTTTTATTTTTTCATATTTTTATCAATACTTTCAGCAAACTAAATCGCTTGTTCTTTTTGACACTCAGGACAGCGACCATATAATTCCAAACGATGCTCATTGATCTCAAAGTTCGTCAATCGACCAGCTGCCATTTCGATATCCGCTAAATCAGGATAATGAAAATCGACGATCTTTCCACAATTTTCGCATATCACATGATAGTGACGTTTTGAACTAAAATCGAATCGACTAGATGAATCCCCAAATTTCATCTCTTGTACAAAGCCAATTGAAGTAAACAATCTTAAATTGTTATAAACTGTTGCCACACTCATATTCGGAAAACGATCTTCCAGAGCACGATAAATTTCGTCAGCAGTTGGATGTGAATGATGTTCAATCAGATACTCTAAAACTGCATACCTCTGAGGTGTGATCCGTATATTTTCCTTTTTCAATTTTTCGATTGTTTCTTCAACTAATAGTTTATTCTCCATTTTTAACACCCCGCGTTGTTATTCTCGTCCTATCATACTATTTTTACTTTTTAAAATCTACTTTTCATGAAAAGAAATTTCAAATTAATCATAATATTGCGAAAAAAGACGCAATCAAGGAAAAAATCTCCTTAATTACGTCTAAATGTTGTGGTAAGAATTCTTTACATTTCTTGATAAAGCGCTGTTGACAAATAACGTTCTCCGTTATCTGGGACAACCGCTAAGACTTTTTTCCCTTTACCTAACACTTTTGCTTCTGCCAAAGCAGCAGCAATCGCTGCGCCTGATGAAATGCCTACTAAGATTCCTTCTTTTTTTCCAACTTCTCTAGCAGTGGCTAACGCTTGATCCCCTGTTACAGAAACTACCCGATCATAGACGCTCGTATCCAAAGTATCTGGCACAAACCCTGTCCCAATTCCTTGAATTTTATGTGGTCCTGCTTCTTTCCCTTCTAAAATCGCTGATTCGGCTGGTTCAACTCCAATGATTTCAATTGCTGGATAGACTCGCTTCAACTCTTTACCAGCACCAGAAATCGTTCCTCCAGTGCCAATCCCTGCTACAAAAGCATCTAACCCATTCACACCAAACGCCTCTTGAATCTCATGTCCAGTTGTTTTCTCATGGATAGAAGGATTGGCTGGATTTTCAAACTGAAGTGGCAAGAAGTAGTCATTTTCCGCTGCTAAACGTTTCGCTTCTTTGATTGAGCCACTGATTCCATCCTTACCTGGCGTGAGCAGTAATTCAGCACCATAACCTTTCATCAATAAGCGTCGTTCGATACTCATCGTTTCTGGCATCACGATGATCACTTTATACCCTTTAGCTACCCCAACCATGGCTAATCCGATCCCTGTATTTCCTGAAGTCGGTTCGATGATTGTGTCTCCTGGCTTAAGAAGGCCATCCCGTTCTGCTTTTTCAATCATACTTAATGCAATCCGGTCTTTTACGCTACCACCAGGATTAAAAAATTCCAATTTCACATAAACTTCCGCTGAGTCTTCTGGAACCAAATGATTAAGCTTAACGATCGGTGTCTGACCAATCAATTCTGTAATCGAATGATAAATTTGTGTCATTTTAAGTTCCTCCTTAATATTTTCTTCTATTCAATGATAATACAACTAAGAAACTTCTGGCGAATAATTCGCCTTTTCAACGTAAAAAAACAGGAAAGCTGCGAAGAGCCTTTCCCGTTTTTATCACTTAATTTAACTAAACGTTTATTTCTTGTCCGACTAATAAGGAATAGTTAGACATCGTCATCCCATTTTTAGCCATTAAGTCATCAACTGACAAACCAAATTTCTGTGCGATATCCCATAAAGTATCGCCTGAAACCACTTTATAGGTCTGGCTACCACTTGATGAAGAGGTAGTTGACGTAGTAGTAGTCGTTGTGGTAGTACTTGTCGTCGTTGTGGTACCAGAAGAAGGCGTATCAAATCGGGTTAAATTATACGTATTAATCAATGAGTTCAATTTTGCTCCGTAACCCGGATCTGTTGCATAACGACCAGTTAGATATGCTGTCGCATCGTAAAAACTCGTGGTATTACTTTTCCAGACACCAGCATAATGATAGTCTCCAGTTGAAAAACTAGTTGAACGCAAAACGTTGGCATGATCTTGCAGAGATTCCCAATAAGAAGAATATTTACGGAAAGGTTCATTCATCGTGACCCATTGTCCATTAAGATATTCCTTTGTAGCCATATAAACGACTTGACCACTATAACTTCCTTTAACTCCGAATAAATTATAGTTTGGCGCACTTGCCAGGCTAGATGTGCCATAAGCACTTTCTAATAAAGCTTGGGCAATCATGACCGATGCATATAAATCATTGTTTGCAGCCACTTCAGAAGCTGCCCAACCGATTTGATTGATGAAAGCTTGTGGATCTGCAGTCGTTTGTGTGACCTGCTCATCTGCTCGTACATTTTGCGGTGCTGCTGTAACCATCATTGGCCCCACTAAAAGAGTTGTCCCCATCAAAGGAGCAATCGCTTTTTTATTGATCACCATGGTTCTTTTATTCTTTTGGTGTCGGGCACTGCGGGTTTTCAGCTCTTGCATTCGAATTCCTCCTCAAAAAAATAAAAAACTCTTGATAAAGTTTCCATCTTTAAACAATCTTAATTAATTAAATTATACTTTTAATTTATGGGAAACTCAAATCAATCTTTACTATTTTTCTTTTTGTAACACGAACGTAATGTTAAAGAAACATTAAGTAATATTAAACACGAATCATTATTCTAATTTTCTACTACAAAAAAAGAACATCTGAAAATAGTCTCCTTTTTTCAGATGTTCTTAAACGTTTGTCGTAAAACTTCTTTAACTCATTTTATAATTGGTTGAAAGTTGCTACAACATTTTCCACAGTGAAACCAAATTCTTCAAGAATTTTATTTCCTGGAGCAGAAGCACCAAAATGATCGATCGTGATAGTTGTTCCTTCTGTCCCAACATAGCGTTCCCAACCAAATGAAGCTGCTGCTTCAATAGCTACTCGTTTTGTTACGGCTTTTGGCAAGACGCTTTCTTTGTATTCTGCAGATTGTTTTTCAAATAAATCGAAACTTGGCATTGAAACGACTGAAACATCTTTTCCAGCTGCTGCCAATTCTTTTTGTGCTTTGACTGCTAGATCCACTTCAGAACCAGTCGCGATCAAGATACCTTCTGGTGTTTCTCCTTGAGCTGGTGATAGTACATAAGCTCCTTTTTTCACCATTTCGTCTGCCACTTCTTTCGTTGATGGCAGAACTGGAAGATTTTGACGACTTAAAACCAAGATCGTTGGTGTATCAGTCGATTCCATTGCTACTTTCCAAGCAGCGCGTGTTTCATTCCCATCGGCTGGACGAATCACGTGAACACCTGGCATACATCTTACAGACGCTAATTGTTCGATTGGCTCATGTGTTGGTCCATCTTCACCAACCGCCACTGAATCATGTGTCAACACGTAGATGACCGGTGTATTTTGAATAGCTGCTAAACGGACTGCTGGACGTAAGTAATCAACGAAAACAAAGAATGTGCCGCCATAGATACGAGTTCCGCCATGAAGTTGGATACCGTTCATCGCAGCTGCCATCGCAAACTCACGAACGCCAAACCAAATATTACGACCTTCATAATGTTCTGGAGTAAAGTCTTTGTCCGCAGTGACCATCGTATTATTCGAACCTGATAAGTCCGCTGATCCGCCCCAGAAACTTGGGATTGCTTTTGATAACTCTTGAATCACTTCTTTGCTTGAAACCCGGCTAGCTTGACTTTCGCCTACTTCATAAGAAGGTAATTCAGCATCCCAGTCAGCTGGAAGTTTTCCAGCAAACGCATCTTCAAATTGTTGAGCTAATTCTGGATAAGCATGTTTATAGTTTTCAAACATTTCTTTCCATTCATTTTCAGCTTTTTGCCCTTCTTCAACCATTGTTTGGTGGAATCTTTCAGCTACTTCTTCTGGAACTGTGAAATCAGGATACTCCCAACCATACACTCCTTTAGCCATTTTAATTCCATCATCGCCAATTGGTGCCCCATGGACAGCAGAAGTTCCTTCTTTAGGAGCTCCGTAGCCGATCACTGTTTTGACTTCGATCAATGTTGGTTTTTCAGTTTCAGCTTTTGCTTCTTCGATCGCTTGATTGATGGCTTCTAAATCATTCCCATCTTTAACCAAAATATGTTGCCAGCCATAAGCTTCATAACGAGCTCCTACATTTTCAGTGAAAGCTTTTGAAGTAGGACCATCTAATGAAATATCATTTGAATCATACAATACGATCAATTTACCTAATTTCATGTGAGCAGCCATTGAACTTGCTTCTTGCGAAACGCCTTCCATCAAGTCGCCGTCGCCACAAAGAGAATAAGTATAGTGATCTACCACTTTGAAGTTTTCTCTGTTATATGTTGCTGCCAAGTGAGCTTCTGCCATTGCCATACCTACAGCCATAGCGATTCCTTGTCCTAACGGTCCAGTTGTTGCTTCTACTCCGTCAGTATGATTGACCTCTGGATGTCCAGGTGTTTTTGAATCCCATTGACGGAATTGTTTTAAGTCATCGATTGTGACTTGATAACCTGATAAATGTAGTAAGCTGTATAACATTGCCGAACCATGTCCTGCGGATAAGACAAAACGGTCACGGTCAACCCAATTTTTTGAAGTCGTTGGGTTCACTTTCAAATGTTTCGTCCAGAGTGCATATGCCATTGGGGCTGCCCCCATTGGTAACCCTGGGTGTCCAGAATTTGCCTTTTGAACTGCTTCAATACTTAATGTACGGATCGTGTTAACGCCAAGTTGGTCGATTTTGTCGAACAAAATAACCCCTCCTATTAATTTAGGTTTTTTTTACCTTTATTTCTTACTTACTAATTTTATTAGATACGTCTAGAAAAAGCAATGTTTTTTAGTAATTATTACTGAAACTTATTTCCTCGACGATGTAAGCCTTTTTCACGTTGGATTTCTTTCAATTTTTCTGGAGTGACATCGTTACCTTCTGGATCAACGATTTTCATCCCTTCGATATGGTGTCGCATCCCAGAACGAAAAGCAGACAGATACTCTTCTCTTAACGCCAATTGTTCTTTTTCTTCGTCAGCTGTTAAGCCTTCTGTTTTCTTTTTTTGGGCCAGTTCGTTGATGCGGGTAATTTTTTCCGGTGATAACATAGCAAGTCCTCCTTTTTACTCTACTTCATATTATATAAAAATCACGAAAAAAACAACTAGTATAAAATATTTTAAATACGAACATTTGTTTGAAAGAAGTAGTTTTATGTGGTACTATTTAATTATTAATTGAAAGAAGGTGTACTCTGTGGCCCGACAAACCGAAACCAGACAAATCGAAGTCTTACGATATATCCACGAGCAAGTTTCCCAAAAAGGCTACCCACCAACTGTTCGGGAGATCGGAGAAGCGGTTCAGCTTTCTTCTACCTCCACAGTTCACGGTCATCTTGCACGATTGGAAAAAAAAGGATTTATTCAACGTGACCCTACGAAACCACGTGCAATCGAATTAACAAAACAAGGATTAGCCAAAATAGGGGTAAAACCTTCCACGATTCCAGTGCTTGGTGTGGTCACTGCAGGTGAACCGATTTTAGCAGTTGAAGATGCGTCCGATTTCTTTCCGATCCCCCCTAACCTTTCTTCTGAAGATGGAAGCTTGTTCATGTTGACGATCCGCGGAGAAAGTATGATCAATGCAGGAATTTTAGACGGAGATAATGTAATTGTCCGTAAACAAGAAACTGCCCAAAACGGGGATATCGTGATTGCAATGACCGCCGAAGATGAAGCGACTTGTAAACGATTCTATAAAGAAAAAAATCATTTTCGTTTACAACCGGAAAACGATCTTCTTGAACCGATCATTTTAGATCAAGTCTCTATTTTAGGTCGAGTCGTTGGGCTCTACCGCAGTCATATCTATTAAAGACGGTTTTTTTGACTAGACTTAAGTGAAGGTCTTACTCGCATACTCATTTATTTGCAGTAACTGCTATATCTATCAATAAAGACTGAAAAACCCGGGGCAAAGTGTCTCGGGTTCTTTAATGGGCATTAAGATGGATAAACGATGATTAAGTGTCCATAAACGGCTTGAGTTTTTTCTCTTGTGCTTTCCTCACTCCTTAAATAAAATGCACCGATCTCCTACTTTTTTGTCGATCTTTGTCGTATTTCCATTTCGATTTTTTTCATTTGGTACCACTACAATCGTCATTTACCTACCATGATCTGTGGCATGATTTAGATCAAATACCGCTAACTGCTTTGAATACGGTGAATAACCAAATGACCTGTGCTGGTTTAAAAAAATTCTGAGTATTACACACATAGATTTCGATCTTTTTTGTTCTTCCCTCTTTACAAAACGAACAAAAGTTCGTATACTAATTATACGAACTTTTGTTCGCATAAAATAATGAGGTGAGAAATCATGAAATCAATGAGACGTCTTGGCTTAGTATTAATGGTATTATTTTTAGGCATTATTATTGGTAATTTTGGTATGCGTACAGCATTGTTGATCTTTGTTCCGTTGTTTGCTTTATGGTTTATGTTGTGGGATGAAAAGAAATACCGTCAGTCTGAACGGCGTCGGATTCATGATGACACTTTTTATCCAGACTCCTATTATCGATCGAGACACTCTTGATCTTGACCCATAAAGAATCCTGAATAACGAAATAAAAAAAACACATATGTAAGAGTCAGAAAACGGCTCATGCACAAAAAAGTAGTCGATTGTTTCCCCCATCAAAAAACAATTGACTACTTTTACAAATACACCTGTACAAACTAAAAATAGTGAGCAAGCGTACTTGGGATTGCTTGACAAAAAAGAGAGTGGGACAATTAGTCAGAAAAAATCTGATTAACGTCCCACTTCTTTTTACATTTATTTTTAATGTTTATTAAGCAAAAAATCGTTTAATATTCCATCAAGGTGATCATATCATATCCTTCGATTTTTTCACGACCATCTAAGTCCATTAGTTCGATCAAGAAAGCACAGCCAACAACGACACCGCCCAATTTTTCTACTAATTCGATCGTTGCTTTGATCGTTCCCCCTGTAGCCAATAAGTCATCACAAATCAAGACTCTTTGTCCAGGTTGGATCGCGTCTTTATGGAGTGTCAATGTATCTGTACCGTATTCCAGTCCGTAAGTTACTTCGATCGTTTCACGAGGCAACTTCCCTTTTTTACGTACAGGTGCAAATCCAACTCCTAATTCGTAAGCTACAGGACAGCCAACGATGAATCCTCGCGCTTCTGGTCCTACAACCATATCGATTCTTTTTTCTTTCGCATAATCTACGATCTGTTTCGTTGCTTCTCTGTAGGCATCTCCATCAGCCATAAGGGGCGAGATGTCACGAAAAATAATTCCTTTTGCTGGATAATCAGGAATACTTGCAATATATTTTTTTAAATCCACTATTTGTCTCCTCCTAGGTTGTTAACCTTTTTTTAATAGAGGGAATATCACTTAACAATAAGAATTCCTCTACTTTGATTTTTTTTATTCGTTGCTGATAACGCACGCTATCAGTCAACGGATGACTTTTGGGATTAGCGATCTTTTGCAAAACGCCATCTTCTATTGTAACAAATTTCAATTCAAAAAACACCTGAATCATAAAAATTAATAATTTTTGTGGTATTTTTAGATATTGAGCAATTGAGCCTAATTTATAGCGAATATCTATTTTTTCTTGTGTATGGATTAGTTTGAACAATTTGGCATATTGTTCTCTTGATCCAACTCCATTCAAATAAGCTTCTTCATAAGAAATCCCTAATAAGTACATTCGATCGAAAGAACCAAAGGCAAGGATTTCTTTTAATATTTCTAAATCATTTGGACAATCAACTACCAGCAAGGAATGATATGAATTATCGTGGATCAACTGCTTGATATGTTCCACACTTTCGAACACGTGGACATTGTCTGTAGCCAGTCCAGAGATTTCTTTTAAAGAAGAGCGATCAAACGCAAGATACAATGTTTGTGGATCAACCTTCGTTAACTGACGGTATCTCTTTGAACGCCAATCAAAAATTTGAAATCCATCAACAACAAAGTCTGATACCAGCAATTGCGGTTTTTTCCGACCGTTCCATTCATTGATAGCTAATTTCCCAACGATATCCACTGGATTATTTAACAGCTCAGCTTCTTGGTCGCCAAAACCAAATGCTACCGCATCTAACGGACTAGCTTCTTCCATCAATCTTAACTTCAAATGTTGCTGACTCGTACCAATTCTTTTCACATTTTCAGCCAAGATTTGGCGAAACAGAAAGTGAGGTACCGCATTGTCTGTACCATATGGTGCAAGTAACTTTAATTCATTAAGCAATTCAATGGTTACATCTTTGGGTGTAAGGACTTCGTCGATCGGTAAAGCTGCGCCTTTTGTCAAATCTATTTTTTGTTCGGAAACATACTGATTCATTCGTTTTTGTAATTCTTGAAGATTATCACTAGGCATCGTTAACCCTACAGCAGCATGGTGTCCTCCAAAGAAAGTAAATAAGTCACGCATCGCATCTAACATTTCATATAGATTCAGGGCTTCGACACTTCGGCCAGACCCTTTCGCTGTACCATCTTCTTTGATCGTTAAGACGATCGTCGGTTTACCGGTGGCATTCATCAGCTTACCAGCTACGATCCCCAACACTCCCTCATGCCACCCAGGATGGGCAAGAAGGTGGATCTGATTCGTTTCATCAATCATTTCCAATGCTTCTTGGGTAATTTTTTCAACGACTGCTTTTCTTTCTTCATTGATCGTGTTGAGTTTTTTGGCATACGTGAGTGCCGCTTCCTCATCAAAGGTAGCTAGCATCTCGACAGCTGGATTAGGATCACCCATTCGGCCAATCGCGTTGAGCCGAGGGGCAATTGAAAAGCCGATGGTCGTTTCATCTGCTTCTTTCATAGAGACGCCACTTTCATTAAATAAAGCTTGTAAACCGATCCGTTCGGTTTCTTTGATCGTATCTAACCCTAAAGCAACAAGTGTGCGATTTTCGCCTGTCATTGATACCAAGTCTGCAATCGTTCCAATCGCCACTAAATCTAAAAATTCAGCAGGAGGTTCTTCTAATAATGCTGTTGCCACTTTAAAAGCTACTCCGACACCTGCTAGATCAGGAAACGGATAATTCCCTTGTGGATGTCGTGGATGAACGATAGCGTAGGCTTCAGGTAATTCACTGGGCATTTCATGGTGATCTGTGATGATTACATCAACACCTGCTTGTTGCGCATAAGCTACGGCATCGTGACCAGCCACACCATTGTCCACTGTAATGATCAATTGCGCACCTGCATCGATTTTTTCTTGATAAACGGCTTTGTTTGGTCCATAGCCATGGATAAAACGATTGGGTAAAAATGTTTCGACATTGGCGCCGAGTAGCTCCAATGTTTCTTTCATCACTGTCGTACTTGTGATCCCATCTGCATCGTAGTCACCATAAACGACTATTTTTTCACCATTGATCACCGCTTCTTGGATTCGACTGATGGCTTTATCCATGTCATGCATTAAGTAAGGATCATGCAATTCTTGATGTTTGGGATTCAAAAATTCTTTTACTTTCTCTACATCATGATAGCCTCGTTGCCAAAGTAATTTGCCAATAAAAGGCGATAGATTCTCTTGCTTTATACTTTGAAGAAACATTTCAGTCGGTTCTGATTCACTTAATTGCCAATCATAATTTGCTTGTCTCACTTGCTCACCCCTAACCTAGTTATTATAGCAAACGAAAAGTTTAAAAAAAAGAAGAAAGATAGCCACAAGCACATTAAAATGGTCTTCAAAAAGTCGTTACTCACTTTTTGAAGACCATTTGACAAACCCGAAACTCAGCCTTTTACCTCTCAGCCAAATGTAACAATGGTTCCTGCCATCTTTTATTTTGATCTCGTTCATGAAACTTTAGTCAAAATAATTATAGCTTTGCTTTGCTGAAATTTTCTGCGTATCAGATGTTGTCGACTGCGCTTGTTGTAGTTGTTTTTTCGTTGCTTGTAATTCTGCCTGATAAGCAGCTTCTAATTCTGCTCGTTCATTTCGGAATGTTCGTTGTTGTTCTTCCTTTGCTTCAGCAATTTTCTTATCAAGATTCTCTTGATAATCTGATAGTTCCTGCTTTAATTGTTTGATTTGTTTTTTCTGTTGCCATAAAGTGGTTGATGCAGTAACAAAAACAATCAATGCACCAATAATCGCCGAACCAATGATAACTAAAATCAATGGTGCAGAAAATGAAGCAATCCCAAAGTTAACAGGAACATTTCTGTTGTTTAATACAGCAAATACGACAATAATCAAGACAAGCAAAAATCCAATAATCACACTACTTTGTTTTTTCATACTCTTTCACCTACTTTTTATTAAAAATCCCACTTGCGAGGTAGTCGCCAATAGTCGGAAAGAGAGTGTAAAATTTAGCCGCTATTTCAAGAAGGACAGGACGATTCACTTCACGCTTTGGATGTTCCATTGTTCGTACAATTGTTTTTGCTAGTTTCTCCGGTTCTAAAACAAGTTGACTAACTTTTTCTAAATAACTGCCGGTAGGATCAGCTTTATCAAAAAATTCAGTAGCAACCGGTCCTGGATTCACCGTAGTGACTGCCACTCCAAGTGGTCTTAATTCTAATCGTAAGGCATTAGAAAAGCCTAAGACAGCAAATTTTGTTGCAGAATAGATCGTTGATTTCGCCGTCGCCATTTTCCCAGCCATTGAAGCAATATTGATGATATGTCCTTGCCTTCTTTCAGCCATATCAATCGCAAATTTTTGAGTTAGGACCATCATTCCTAGTACATTTACTTCAAACATATCGTAAGCTTTTCCTAAATCGAAAGTTAAAAAATCTTCAAAAATGCCAAAGCCGGCATTATTGACTAACACATCTACACGCCCGACTGTTTGCATCACTTGTTCATAGAGCCGATCGACGCTGTCAGGATCACTCACATCTACTGGAAAAGCATAGGCTTCCTTTCCGCTTAATCTCTGACATTCTGCTTTAACCTCATCAATCAATTGGCTGCGTCGAGCACAAGCAATGACGATAGCACCTTTTTTTGCAGCTTCATAACAGATTTGAGCGCCCAATCCACCAGAACTACCGGTAACTAAGACAACTTTATTTTCTAAATTCATTCTTTTCCTCCTCACGAAATGGAATATCGACAGTATCAAAATCTTTCATGATCCTTGTATTTGCAAAGACCTCACGTGCCTCTTCTTCTAGTTCTTGCGCAGCTTTTCCTAAATAGCGCGCACTGATATGGGTTAATAACAAACTTTTCGCTGCTGCTTCTTTAGCTACTTCAGCCGCTTGATAAGTCGTCGAATGGAAGTAGTTCTTTGCCAACTTGGCTTCATTTTTGTTAAACGTACTTTCATGAACCAAAACATCACAGTCTTGGGCCAATACGATTGAATTTGCTGTCTTCCTCGTATCACCTAAAATCGTAACGATCCGCCCTTTTTTGTCTGGCCCCACAAACTGTTTCCCGTCCACAACCCTTCCATCAGGTAATTGAACAGATTCTCCTTTTTTCAACTTTCCATATATTGGTCCAGCCGGAATATTCAGTTCTTGTAATTTTTCAACTTGAAGCTCTCCTTTATGGTCATGTTCCACAACCCGAAAGCCATAGCTGGCAATTCCATGATCTAATTTTTTAGTATAGACAGAAAAATGCTGATCTTGAAAAATCGGCTGATCTTCAACTAACTCGATGAATTTCAACGGATAGCCTAAACGTGTTTGCGAAACAGCTAACGAAGTTTTGACAAATGTTTCGATTCCTTTTGGTCCGTAGATTTCCAGGGGCGTATCTCCCCCTTGGAATGAACGACTGCTTAACAAGCCTGGCAACCCAAAGATATGGTCACCATGTAAGTGAGTAATAAATATCTTTTCAATCTTTCTTGGACGAATGTTGGTACGTAAGATTTGCATTTGCGTTCCTTCACCACAGTCAAATAACCAGACTTCATTTCTTTCATCCAAAAGTTTTAATGCAATACTGGTAACGTTTCGATGTTTGGCAGGTACCCCTGCACCAGTTCCTAAAAATTGTAATTCCATAATCTACCTGACTTTCTTTAAACTCACTATTAATTTTATGGGAAATGTGTCGGATAATCAACCGAAAGTCCGTATTGCTTCCTAAATAATTGCATTTTTATTGGTACTAAAAAAAGAAAAACGCCTTTTTCACGCGTTTCTCTTTCTTTATTCTGTTCGTCTCTTTATTGAGGATGTTTGTCTTTCCACGATTTCCGTGCCGTTTCTTGTGTTTGTTTTTCGACTTCTTTGGCAGCGTGGACGTCTTCTTCGACCTCTTCATAATCTAAGCGAGTAATTTCGCCACCTAAATCCATCATGACTAATTGGTTCAAAGGACGATTATCTTCTTCTTCAGCAATCAAAATCAAACCGGTTGCTCCTTCGCCAATTTTATTGCCCACAAAATCAAAAACTGTCTGAGCATCTTGGATTTCCTTGGCATCCTGCGTAGCACCGATCATCCCGCCAGCAAACCAGCCTAAAAGAATCCCTAGTGGGCCTCCCAAGACACCGACTAACATTCCGATTAAACCACCTTTTGAAGATTTATTGTTTCCAGTAAAATCCAAAAAATCCTCTATTTTGAATTGATGCGTTCCATTAGGATCATGACTAATCACTGCCATTTGTTCACCCTTGATGGCACGAGAAGCGTGTAATCGTTTGATTTCAGAAAATGCTTGGTAAGCTTGACTCTCTACAGGGAAATTCAAAATAATCACTCGTTTGCTCATAAAAACACTCCTCTATTCATTTTCTTTATTCTAACTTTTATTTTAAAAAAACAAAAGGAAAAACCCTTTAATAAATAACACATAAGAAATATAAATTTTTCCTATTGAAAAATCTTTCTGAGCACTATTGGTGATAGCTTAAAAATTTTTACCAAAAGACAAATCCTACCAATGCTTAAACCAAAAAAGCGCCAAACCATTTTTCTGGTTTGACGCTTTGTTGATATTGAGTGTTAACATGGGCTCTTTTCATGAGCATACGTAATCTTATTCGACAAACTCAAATTCAAATTCACCGATTCTCACTAGATCGCCATCTTTTGCTCCACGGGCACGTAAAGCTTCGTCAACGCCCATTCCTCTCAACTGACGAGCAAAACGCATAACAGTTTCATCGTGATCGAAATTCGTCATTTGGAATAGTTTCTCAATTTTTTCTCCTGATAAGATCCAAGTAGCATCAGGATCGCGATCGATTTTAAATTCTGGCCCTTCTGGATTGAATCCATATTGAACTGTTTCTTCTTCGATTTCTTCATCATATAACGGAAACTCTGGTGTTACTTCTAGAAGATCCGCTGTCGCATTCAGCAATGGATCAATGCCTTTTCTTGTTACCCCTGAAACTGGAAAAATCGGCATATCGTCTGCAAATTCATCTGTTTTTTCTTTATTAAGCTGCTCTTTGAATTTTTTCAAATTTTCTTCTGCGTTTGGCATGTCCATTTTATTGGCTACAATTATTTGAGGTCGTTCCAATAAACGAAGATTATAAGTAGACAATTCATGGTTGATCGCCAAATAGTCTTCGTAAGGATCTCTGCCTTCCATCCCACTCATATCAATCACATGTAAAATAACACGAGTACGTTCGATATGACGTAAAAACTGCGTTCCTAAGCCAACACCTTGAGAAGCTCCTTCAATCAATCCAGGAAGGTCCGCTGCTGCAAAACTGCGTCCATCGCTAGTTGTTACCATACCAAGATTTGGTACTAATGTCGTGAAATGGTACGCGCCGATTTTAGGACGAGCAGAAGAAATAACTGAAAGCAGCGTTGATTTACCTACAGATGGAAAGCCAACCAGCCCAACATCAGCCAAGACTTTTAGTTCTAATTCGATTCTGCGTTCCTGACCTGGTTCGCCGTTTTCTGCAATTTCTGGTGCTGGGTTTCGTGGAGAAGCAAAGCGGATGTTTCCTCGTCCCCCTCGACCGCCTTTAGCAACGACTAAGGTTTGACCATTTTCAATCAAATCGCCTAACAAAGCGCCTGTTTCAGCATCACGGACAGTCGTTCCTTGAGGGACTTTTACATAAGTATCTTCTGAACCCCGACCGTGCATCCCTTTACTCATTCCGTTTTCTCCTGGCTGTGCTTTAAAATGGCGATTGAAACGAAAATCCATTAATGTACGTAAACCTTCATCAACGATCAAAATGACGTCACCGCCACGACCGCCGTCACCACCAGCAGGTCCTCCATCAGGTACATATTTTTCTCTGCGAAAAGCGACCATTCCGTCGCCGCCTTTACCGGCCTTCACATCGATGGTTACTTGATCTAAAAACATGGACATCTTTAAGTCCTCCTATTTTAATTATCTATTATTCATTTGACTGCCTGAATTTCCACAATAAACAAAAGTCTTATTTATTTTATCGGTCAAAAGCTATTTTGTCTATCGTTTCAATTAAACTTTCCAGGTTTTGTTCATTTTTTCTATTCTACTTAAGGAAATTGTTTCAAAGATCTCCTAGTGCTTTTCACCTCTCAGACCATTTTATCACTTTACTTTTGTAAGTATCTTTTTTTGACAAATTTTGTGAACAGGAGGAAAATGACAGTGTATTAATCAAGGATGCGAAGTTTGCACCCTCAATATCACTAAAGGAGGAACTTTTGATTATGACAGTAAAAGTAGGTATTAACGGATTTGGACGTATTGGACGTTTAGCTTTCCGCCGAATCAAAGAAGTATCTGATGATATTGAAGTCGTAGCAATCAATGACTTAACTAGCCCAACAATGTTGGCACAGTTGCTACAATTTGATTCAACTCATGGAACCTATCCCGGTACAGTTACTGCAACAGAAGACTCAATCGTAGTAGATGGTGAAGAAACGCGTGTCTATGCTGAACCAGATGCAAGTAAAATCCCTTGGGTTAAAGAAAACGGGGTCGATATCGTACTGGAATGTACTGGTTTTTATACTTCGGAAGAAAAAGCACAAGCCCATTTGAACGCTGGGGTAAAACGTGTAGTGATCTCTGCTCCTGCTGGTGCAATGAAAACTATCGTATACAATGTAAATGATGATACGTTAGATGCTAATGATAAAATCATTTCGGCAGGCTCTTGTACGACAAACTGTTTAGCACCGATGGCTTATTTCTTAAATAATGAATTTGGTATCGAAGTGGGGACTATGACTACCGTTCATGCTTATACTTCTACACAAATGTTATTAGACGGACCAGTAAAAGGTGGAAATTTACGGGCAGCTCGATCAGCAGCTGACAACACGATCCCTCACTCAACAGGTGCGGCAAAAGCAATTGGCTTAGTTATTCCAGAGCTTCAAGGGAAATTGCAAGGTCACGCACAACGAGTACCTGTAGTGGATGGTTCATTAACAGAACTAGTTTCCATTTTAAAAACAAAAGTGACCGCTGAACAAGTGAACGAAGCGATCAAGAAACATACCGAAGACAATCCATCATTTGGTTACGATGATCGTCAAATCGTCTCTGGTGACGTAATCGGTACCACACAAGGTTCGATTTTCGATCCAACTCAAACAGAAGTCACAACGGCTGGCGATTACCAACTCGTAAAAACCGTTGCTTGGTATGACAATGAATATGGTTTCACTTGCCAAATGATCCGTTTGTTGGAAAAATTTGCCAATCTTTAATCACCAAAAAATCACATGTTTTCAAAGATAGAAAATAGAGACCGTTTGAACGACTCGTTGAGTGGTTCAAACGGTCTCTTTGTCTAGTTCTTCTAAACTGATTCAAAAAGAACGAGTGATGGTAAACCTTGTCATCTCTCTTGATCAAAGATAGAATTTTTATAAACATCCCTTATTTGCGAATTACTAGCTCGTGTTTTTTTCACTTTCTTTTGAGCAAAGTGTTCTGGATAAGCTATTTTCAATGCTCTTTCTTCTCCTAAATTATTCGCTAACTCTGTATTTTTTCCACTCAATTTCTCAAGATCATTAATATAAACATAACGCCCTAACTGCATTGTACTTGAAAAAATAGCAAAATCTACTGCGGCAGAAAAATGATGAAATCCCTGTTTTGATTTTAAATAAGCACTTTGATCAATGATATAATCTGTAACTTTTCCTCCATTGCTAATTAAAGATAAATCCCTTTGAAGGATAAAGTCACTTTTGTTCTTATCGTTGCGCTTATTGAGTGCTTGTGCTAGTTCTGATAGGTTAGATTTAGAAATTTCAAATTCATGTACACAAGGTAACAGACCATTTACTTGCGTTCTTTTTTGATAGTAACCTGTGGGATCAACCACTGAAACGATAAAGTTCCCGAAAGTATTTTTCCGTATCACACAACCAAGATTCTGTTTTTCATGAGGACCCTTGTCCTTCAACTTGATCTGAATATCATGAGAAGTAACTAGAAAAGAAGTTGGATCGCCTGGCATTAATCGAGAGAGTTCTTGTACAATCGAATTTTTTTCTAACTGATAATACTTACTATATTGAAGTGAACGGCTAATTGCTGCCACTTGATTTGGCAGAACAATCCCTCTTGACTGTTTTAATTGTTCTTCTGCTTTCTCAAATATTTCTTTTGGTTCCCGCAGCTCAGCTAGGTAAATCCCTCTGTCTTCTACTTCTACTGAATCTTGTCTATACGGCGATTTTCTTTGTTGAGAAGTTGTGAGTATTGTATCTTCAATTTTTGTTTTCCAATTCTTATCCATATTTTCCACTTGTTCAGTTTTATTATGTACAATAACCATCGAATGAAGAAGATCTTCCGAATATTGTAATTGGTTCATCCTCTTAAGTGCTGCATAATGAAACTCATTCATCAAACGTTTATGATTATTTTGTTGAGTTGCTGGTGTAAGATTGAAGTAATCCATTGGGGGCTTCGTTTGTTCATCAATTGCCTTCCCCTTCTGATCTTGTATTTGACCGTTCTTTTGAACATCCTCATGAATTTGATCAATAGCATTCCCATAAAAAATGTAGTCAACAGTGTAATATAGTTGCGGAAGTAAGAAATGAAATTTTTTTGAATGTGATATATTCTTTGCCGTTTCTTTTATTTCTTGTTTATTCCTAAGATTCTCAAATTTATCCACTAGTGTAGTCTCATTCACATGGCTAGAGTGTAAAGGCGTGCCCAATAGATTGGCTAACTCTTTGGTTTTGTCTTGATCGACTGCGTATTTGCGAATCGTGAGCTCTTGGTCATTCGAGGCTACCAATGTAACGAGATATTTATTTTTTTGATTTTGGATAATTGCTCCTGTTAAACTAGTGTATACAGGCTCGTTTTCAGTGGTGTCCTTAATCAACTCTTTTTCCTCTTTATGTAACGGTCTCCCACTTAGGAGTGGTAATACGAGAAAACGAGCTTCATCTCCACTTAAGTGTAAGAGTTCCTGTTCTATTTTTTGTGTATCTTGGATAGCATCGCTACTCCGTTCGAATGAATCGTACATTGTAAACTGACCTTTTTCTTCAACTAAACTTGTTATGTTAGGATCGGCACTCACGTTGATCATATGACCCCAAATTTTCAAATACTCTTTAAACATCGCTTTCGTCTCATTCAAATCAGGAATATGCCGAATATCTCCAACTGGAAGATCAAAAAATTGTTCATACATTTTGAAATTCCCAAATTTGTCTTGCTTATTTACTTCAATCGAAGGTTTTTTTTTGAACAAACGTTTTGTGCGGTTCACAACTGAATGTTTAGTATCTTTAGAGGATATTGAATTGACTAATAATCGTGCGCGCAAAGCTTGTTCTAGTTCTAGTTTATTTGCCAGTGGCATTTTTTCGCTCCCTTTCTTGAGATCATTTTTTATAATAAAAATCGTTTCGTGCGATTGATTCGCTTTTTTTCATGAAACGATTTTATATCTGTTTTTATGTCAAAAAGGCTCCTAAATTCATTTTCTCTATTTTCATTCTTCACAATGTATTTTTCGATAATGACAGAAAGGTTCCTCTTTGCCTATTCTTGATTTTCGTTCGTTTTTTTGTCTGATTTATGTAAAATTCTCAACTATATATGTAAGCAGTCACCCATATTTCTATTGTGAACGGATGACTGCCGGTAAATAAAAAGAATGAGTTCTCTCTATTAGAATCCTAAAATTATTTTTGTATTAGCTATTAGCAAACAACTCATTGGACATATTTTGCTAAAAACTCTTTGACGGTTTGCTGATACTTTTCTGGGTCTGCCTGATACGCTTTTGCGTGTTCGGCTCCCTTGACCACGTATTTTTCTTTTGGTCCCTTAGTTGCAGCATATACTTTTGCTAACATATTATAGGGAACGAATGTATCCGCATCACCATGGATAAATAACATCGGTTTCGTATTTTTAGTTAATTGATCAACGGCACTTGCTTCCCCAAAAAAATACCCTGCTCGAATTTTTGTAATCAAGCTAGTCACTTGGATCAATGGAAAAGAAGGTAAGTTGAACATATCTTTTAGTTGATATGCAAGTTCTTCATCAACTGACGAATACCCACAGTCTTCGATGATCGCTTTCACGTTATTTGGTAGCTTCTCACCGCTCGTCATCATCACAGTTGCTGCACCCATACTTACTCCATAAAGCACGATTTGTTGCGACTGCCCTGTTTCTGCTAAGATTTTATCGATCCATTGGACGTAATCTTTTCGCTCTGGCCAGCCGAATCCGATATAATCCCCTTCACTACGCCCGTGGCCTCGAGCATCTGGAACTAACACATTGTAGCCTAAATCATGAAACATTTTTGCATAATTTGCCATTGTTTCTGCATTCCCCATATAACCATGGGCAACAATAACTGTTTTATCACTTTTCTTTTCTGCTGGCAGATAGATCGCAGACAATTTCAAATGATCTGTTGATGTTAGATGCCAGTAAGTGCGATTCTCTTTCTGATTGAACCACTTTGTCGCCTCGTTTTCTTTTGTTGTTTGAGAAGTTCCCGGCGTATCGTTTTCTAAAAAATCCTTTTCTGATGGGACAACTGCATAATTATAAAAATAGTTGCCTGCAAATAATAGAACCACTATCACGACAATAGCAATTCCGATTACTATTTTTGTCAAAAGTTTCATCGCTTTCCTTCCTTAATCCATTATTAATACTAATTCTTGATTAAGTATAAACAAAGAAGTTATTCGATGCAATCCTTCCAAGAGTAAATATAAAGCTCCACATCACCCATTTCTCTTCAAATTTAATTATAAATGGTTGTAAAAAAACCATCTTCACACAACTAATCTATCAAGATCAGTCTTGTTATCGGAGAGACATAACATCTTGACAAATTATTTAGACTAATCAATTTTTCAATCATTTTTACAAAAAAAAACTTCAAAACCAGTAGAATTAACCGGCTTTGAAGTTTACCCGATGTTCTTAGCTTTTAAACAAAAAATTTAAAAGTTAGGAACCATTATTTTTTATTTTCGATCATTTTAAAACTTGACCACGGTTTTAAGAAGTCTAATAAGAACAATTCATCTTCTGAAATACGTCCGACTACATTCACACGACCGTCATTTTTCATCTCTTTTAGCGCAATTTGAGTTTCACCTTTGTATTGGTCATACCCCACATTATCAATCAAGACATCCCCGCGAGACATGTCCCGGGTATTATGTGGTGGGAATGGTTTATCTTTATAGTAGATCCGTGTCATTGTTGATCGAAGGATATATTCTGAACGATCACCACGATAGCTGTGGAGATTATCAAACAAACAAATCCGTTCATCTTCAGTGATATCTTCTTCAACATCTACTTTCAACGTTGGATAATCTGCATTAAATGCTTCTGCCATCGCTTTTAGTTCTTCCTCGCTTGCATAAGCATTACCGATAGAAATATCATCGATCAAACCCGTAAGCATCAAGTGCTTGACTTGTGTAGAAATCTCTAAGTTTCGATGATCTTCAAGCGAACACAAACCGTCTTGCGTTGGCCATGGTCCGAAATCAGCGGTTTGAGAATTGACGAATGCCATTGTATTCAAATTATAATTTCTAAATTTTTCTGAGCAATACACAAAATGATCATAACTCAAACCAGAATAGCGATGAGGGTAAAAATTATGAGACCCTAACAAATTATTAGTATTCGGAGAATAACTCATGATGTTGTCAACATAACTAGTTCCAGAACTCATATTGATCTCAATCTTAATACCGTATGGATTACGTGTCATTTTTGCTTCTTCAGCTCCCGTAAACCCGATATCTAAACGGATGCCGTACGCTCCCATCTTATGGAAAAAGGAAAGATCATCGTAGGATATCCCTAATTGTTCAAATAATGCTGGATTGATATCTACCATAACTTCCATTCCTAATTGGTTCGCATATTCCACAACTTTAGAAAAATCAGCTAAAACCTTCTCTTTGTCATCTTCTATTTGTAATAAGCTAGTAAATACACGTTTGAATCCATATTTATGTGCTAAATCCAAATATGCTTTGTCCTTTTTGAACGTTGAACGTTCCGGATAAATCGAAATACCTAATTTTCCCATCAGTTGAATCCTCCCAAAATCTTTTTTGTATCCACTTACATTATAACAAAAGCGTTTTAAATGGTCTACACCTTTGAGAAAAGTGATCATAAACGAAGAAATTATGAGAAAAAGAATAGGTAAATTGAACATTATTTGTTATCATTATAGATAACAAACTGATTATCTTTGAAAGGAACCAAAAATGAAAACAAAAAAACTTCTTTTAAGTATGGGATTGGTTGCAACCCTACTATTTGCAGCAGGGTGTAATCAAAGTGAACCAAAAACAAACACTTCTGAAACAACAAGTTCAACAGAAAAAACAACGGAAAGCAGTACAAAAGAAAGTGTCGATTTAAACGCACTCCCTCTTCCTCAATTGAGCAATGAGGTCGCTGCCAATGAAGATCTGGTTGAGATGGTCACATCAAAAGGGACAATCAAAATGAAATTATTCCCTGAATTGGCCTCTAAAGCAGTTGAGAATTTTATGACACATGCTAAAGATGGCTATTACGATGGCTTGACTTTCCACCGAGTGATCAAAGATTTCATGATCCAAGGAGGCGATCCTAAAGGGGATGGTACTGGCGGTGAAAGTATTTGGGGCAAAGGATTTGAAACTGAAATATCTAACCAGCTTTACAACATCCGCGGAGCTTTATCCATGGCACGTGCCCAAGATCCTAACAGTAATGGGAGCCAATTTTTTATCGTCCAAAACTCAGATGATATGCATGACGGACTATTAAAAGATGATTACCCTCAAGCAATCATCAATGCGTATAAAAATGGTGGCTATCCTAGTTTAGATGGTGAATATACGGTCTTTGGACAAGTCATCGAAGGAATGGACGTTGTAGATAAAATCGCAGAGGTTGAAACAGATGCCTCAGATAAACCAAAAGAAGCGGTTAAAATTGAAAAAATCAATATCTTACAAGAAGCGAAAGAATCATAAGACGAATCATTAAGTAAAAGCCGAAGAATAACGAAAGGTACTCCATTGCCCTTCGCTGTTCTTCGGCTTTTACTGATAACTGGGTCCTTGTAAATTCTGCTTTTATAAAAAAAGCCGCTTTACCCAATTAAGCATCTTTGTTCACAATAAAAGTAAACTCACACTCACAAACTTTTTTATCCTCGACATAAGCCGCAGATAAAGCGGTCCCTACTGCACCCTTCATTTTTGTGATTTCAAAATGACATTTCATCACGTCACCAGGAACCACTTTCTGGCGAAATTTCGCTTTGTTAATCCCACCGATATACGCTCTTTTGCCTAAAAATTCTTCTGATTTTAAAATCAGAATCGATCCAGCTTGCGCTAAGGTTTCTAGAATCAATGCACCAGGCATTACTGGATTATCAGGAAAGTGTCCTTGGAAGAAATCTTCATTGATCGTTACATTTTTCGTTGCGACGATTTTCTTTCCTGGTTCTAAGGTATCGACATAATCGATATAGCATATTGGATAACGATTGGGAATCAAGTCCATTACTTCAGTAGCTGATAATACGTAAGACATAATATACTCCTTCTTTTGGCTAATTGCCTTGATTATTACTTTGATTATCAAAGTATCATATTCTTAAATTTTTAGCAATCTTTTTTTATTATTAAAAAAAATAGTTTGACAATCAAAGCATTTTGACTAATAATAGAAAATCAAGAGGTTATTATTTTGCAATTATTGTTTATTATACAACCTATTAAATCTTTTTAAGATCAAAGGAGTGTCAATATGTCTTTTTTAGAAGGAAAGAAAATCGTCATTATGGGCGTCGCAAATAAGCGAAGTATTGCTTGGGGTTGTGCCGAAGCAATGATGAAACAAGGTGCTGAGATCATCTATACTTATCAAAATGAACGCATGAAAAAATCATTGCTTAAATTAGTCGGCGAAGATGCCTTTACGGTGGAATGTGATGTATCAAGTGATGAAAGTATTGAAAAAGCAATGGATGCAATCGGCGAATATGCTGGAGAAATCCACGGCCTAGTACACGCGATCGCATACGCAAACAAAGAAGAATTATCAGGAAACGTATCCGATATCTCACGTGACGGCTATCAATTAGCGCAAGATATCAGTAGCTATTCATTAATCGCTGTAACAAAATATGCACAAAAATATCTTGCACATAACAGCGGAATTGTAAGCATGTCTTATTTAGGATCAGAACGCGCTATTCCTAACTACAACATGATGGGAATCGCAAAAGCATCTTTAGAAGCAGCCATCCGTTACTTAGCTGCAGAACTATCTCCTAAAGGCATTCGTGTCAACGGTATTTCAGCTGGGGCAATCAAAACATTAGCGGTTACTGGCGTGAAAGATTACCAAAAATTGATCCAATTATCTGAATCACGTACACCAGATCAACAAGGTGTGACGATCGAAGAAGTCGGGAATGCCTGTGCCTTTTTAATTAGCCCATTATCAAGCGGAATGATTGGCGACATCGTTTATGTAGATAAAGGCGTCCACTTATCTTAAGAGGACCCTATTTACTTTAGTCATCCCATTTAAAACAACACGAATCGCTTTTTATTTAAGTAAGATAACGGAAAAATTCGTTTAACACTAACGAACTCACCGGTTTCAAATAAACTTTAAACGACGACCTACTATTGATAGGCTTATCAATATTGGGTCGTCTTATTTTGATTGATCCCTAAAGAAAATATGAGACCCAGACGATGATACGTATGAAATATGCCTATCTAGATTAATGCGGCAGATTACAAGCCAATTGATTGTTGATATATAAATAGTTTATATTTTAATATGAGTGAAATTGTATCTTCTATTTGGTGATGGACAAACTCTTCTAAAGTAGTATGTGGCAAGAAAGCTTGTAGAACTAAATTTATAAAAAAACTAGGACAGATCGTCTTTATCTGTCCTAGAAATCGTAGCATCTCTTTTTTATTAGATTATACTGTTGTTTATTCGACTACTTCGATCCAACCCTCAGGCGCTTCTACATCGCCAAACTGGATCCCTGTCAATTCATCATACAATCGTTTAGTTACAGGACCAACTTCTGTTTCGCTATGGAAAACATGTAAGTTATTTTGATAATAGATCCCTCCGATCGGTGAGATGACCGCTGCTGTGCCACACGCTCCTGCTTCGGCAAACTGGTCTAATTGATCAATAAAGATATCGCCTTCGACAGCAGTTAAGCCTAAACGCTCTTCAGCCAATTGTAAGAGTGAATATTTCGTGATACTTGGTAAAATCGATGGCGATTGCGGTGTGATAAATTGCCCATCTTTAGTAATACCAAAGAAATTCGCTGCGCCGACTTCTTCAATTTTCGTGTGAGTAGCAGGATCTAAATACACGCAGTCTGAATAATCTAATTCCTTCGCTTGTGTACCTGGCAACAGACTAGCTGCATAGTTCCCTCCTACTTTTGCTGCCCCTGTTCCATTAGGTGCTGCCCGGTCGTACTCTGATACGATAAAGTTCGTTGGTTTCAAACCACCTTTAAAGTAAGCACCAACTGGTGTACAGAAAACGACAAATAAGTACTCTGGCGCTGGGTGCACACCGATGTTTTCACCGACACCAATCAGAAAAGGACGTAAGTATAATGTTGCGCCTGTTCCATAAGGTGGTACAAATGCTTCGTTCGCTTTGACTACGTCTTTCACAGCATCAATGAACATTTTTTCTGGTACCATCGGCATCAATAATCGTCTAGCACTTTGATTCAAACGACGGCTGTTTTGATCTGGTCGAAAAAGATTGATCTTGCCATCTTTTCTTCGGTAAGCTTTTAATCCTTCAAAGCATTGTTGTCCATAATGAAGCGCTGGAGAACCTTCATGGATTGTTAAATAGTTGTCTTCCGTCAATTCCCCTTTTTCCCATTGACCATCTTTCCACTTTGCAACGTAACGCCAAGGAGTTTTGATATATGAGAAACCTAAATTATTCCAATCCAATTGCATATTCATTCCACCTATCTTTGTTTTGTGAATATTTTAGCACTATCCTTGAGGTTTGTCATTTTATTTTTTGGAAAATTTCTGAAATTTGAAACAGTTTTGCTGATTTTCTTTTTCCCTCGTTCTTGTTACAATACAGTAGTGAGTATATATTTTAGAAAAGGGGATCTTATGTTTTTACAACTAGCGACAACAGCAACCACTTCCACAGGTGAAACATTAACTGACCAAGCAGTCCACCAAGTGAATGCTTTCCAACGTTTCTGGAATACGATCGATTGGGATGCAATTTTTGCAACCTTCATCCAAAAAGGACTTTATTTAGTTTTTTTAATTCTTTTATTTGCCATACTCAACCGTGTCGGAAAATATTTAATTGATAAATCTTTTAAACAATATTCTAAGAAATCGGTTTTGAATGAAAGTCGTTTAAAAACGTTACACAGTCTGTTAAATACGATTTTCCAATACACGATGGGTTTTTTCTTTATTTATGCGATTTTATCCGTCATTGGTGTTCCGATTGGTTCATTGTTGGCAGGAGCGGGAATTGCTGGGGTAGCAATTGGATTGGGCGCACAAGGCTTTATGAGTGATGTGATTACTGGCTTTTTCATTATTATGGAACAACAAATGGATGTCGGAGATTATGTAAAATTAGCGAATCTGTCAATTGAAGGAACAGTGGCTTCTGTCGGTATTCGGACGTTACAGTTAAAAGCCGTAGACGGTACGGTCCACTTTATTCCCAATCGAAACATCACGACTATCAGCAACCTATCCAGAGCGAATATGCAAGTTCTACTTGATATTCGCATCGTGCCGGAAGAAGGCTATGATTCTATCTACGAAATCATCGATCGTGTAAATCAACGATTAGCTGAAAAATACCAAGACGACTTACAAACTGAACCAACAATTTTTGGATTAGTCGATTTAGGGAACAGTAATTTTGCGATTCGAACCATTTGTTATGCTTTGAATGGGAAACAATTTGTTTTGAAAGAAGAATTTTTGAGTTCTTATGTAAAAGAATTGACAACAGCAGGATTTACCATTCCTAACAGCCCGATCAGCTTGAAATAAAAAAGATTGAGACGATTCCTTACGCTTTCCATTAAATGACCTTAATGGAGAAATAAGTGTAATCAGTCTCAATCTTTTTTGCTTTAATCGTTAACTAACGATGTCTAACTTTTCTTTTAATTCTTCGACTTTAGGCGAAACAATGTTTCGTCGTTCCAATTCATGCACCATATAGTTGACTGCCTTTAGTAGTTCTTTTCGAGTAATGATCCCTTTAAAAACTTTGTCTTCTGTAACAACCGGTAGAAAAGGTGAATCAACTAATAAATGGAGAACTTCTTCTAGTTCCCAATTTTCATCGATCGTTGCAACATTCGTTTCCATTACATCTGCAACGGTTAGTCCTTCTAATGGGTCCATGCTGATCGTTTGTAGATCGATCATTTTATTGACGACATCAGATAAGCTAACTAATCCCACGAAACGGTCATCTTTTCCTAGTACAGGGATCTTCGTATAACCTACTTTCGATAAAACAAGCAAACCATGTGATAATGGATGTTGATACATGACATTCGCTACATTTTCAGCCGAGATCAAAAAAGTCTCTCGATTTTGTAGCAATAACTCTCTTACAATCGGTCCAATCATTGGAGGGCCTCCATTTCAATTTCATTTCAACATAATTATTTTACCGAAAACGGATGCAAAATTCATATAAAAAATCGAGATTTTAGTAAAAATTAGAGATTTTTTGCTTACAAGGAAAAAGTGAAAGCCAGTTCCTCGACAGGTTGATGCGCTCGATTATAATATTGAACATTGACTTGTTCTCCACTGTGTTCAATCAAGGCATAAGAAGGGATTTGGATCGGTCCTCGTGGTTGCGAAATGCTTCCAGGATTCAAATACAAGACCCCTTCTACTACCTCACAACCAATTTGATGCGTATGACCAAAAAAGACCATCGTTGCTTGGTTGGCTTGCGCTTCAAGCGCTAATTGAGTAAGACCAAAACGAACATTTGCCAAATGTCCATGAGTGATAAATATTTTATCTTTCCCAGTATCAACCCACTCTTTTTCAACAAATCCCGGTCCGAAATCACAATTTCCCTTGACTACATGGAAGTGCGTCCACAATTGATCTTCTGGCGATAATTCTGAATCGCCACAGTGAAAGAAGAAATCCACTTTCGTTTGATAACGAGCAACTAGATCAGCTAAGATTTCCCGATCACCATGGTTATCACTGACAACTAAATATTTCATTTGTTTTCACCTTCCAACCAGCTTTGCCATACTTGGCTCAATTTCTTCATTGCTTGTGCCCGGTGGCTGACTTGGTTTTTTTCTTCACTTGACATTTCGGCTGCAGTTTCAGTTGAACCGTCAGGAATAAATAGTGGATCATACCCAAAGCCGTTGTCTCCTCTTGGGATTCTTCCTACTTTTCCTGGCCATTGCGCTTCCACCACTAGACTTTCTTTATCCGGTGCAGCAAAAACCAAGGTGCAATGAAATTGCGCCGTTCTTTTCTCATCAGGAATCTCCGTCATCTCATAAAGTAATTTCGCATTGTTTCCTGCGTCACTTTTGTGTTCGCCGGCAAATCGTGCAGAGTAGATCCCTGGCATGCCACCTAAAGCATCTACTTTCAAACCAGAGTCATCAGCTAATACAGGTTGATTCAACAAATAAGCAATCGTTTCCGCCTTCAGACGAGCATTTTCCTCAAACGTTGAACCAGTTTCTTCTACATCAGGTAATTCAGGATAGTCAAACAATGTTTTGACTTCATAACCTGCTTTGCCAAACATCGCTTTAAATTCTTCTGCTTTCCCAGCATTTTTGGTAGCAATAACGATCGTCTTCAAATCGTCCTCTCTTTCTGCTCGTTGCTCGAACAAGACATTTTTTTGTTCAAGAATCAATTGCTCAATCGCTGTTTTTCCATAAAAGAGCAGATCGTTTAATTGTTCTCCATCAAAGGTTGCTTCTTCCCCAGTTCCTTGAATCTCGACAAATTTGCCAGATTCAGTCATGACTAGATTCATATCGACTAACGCTGCAGCATCTTCTTCATAATCTAAATCTGCCACACATGTCTGATCGGGTAAAATCCCAACACTGATAGCAGCTAAATGTTCAATAACTGGATCTTCACGTAAAACTTTTGTTTGAAGTAACTTTTCGACTGCTAATTTTAATGCAATAAAAGCTCCTGTGATGCTAGCCGTTCTTGTCCCACCATCTGCTTGCAAAACATCGCAATCAATGATAATACTACGTTCGCCTAACTTTTTCAGATCAACGACCGCTCTTAACGAACGACCAATCAACCGTTGGATTTCCATTGTGCGTCCTGAAAGTTTTCCTTTGCTGCTTTCTCTTCGATTTCTAGTATGAGTCGCACGTGGCAACATGCTATATTCTGCTGTTACCCAACCAGTTCCTGTTTCTCTTAAAAATGGCGGAACGTTTTCTTCAATCGTAGCAGAACAATTGACGATCGTATCACCAAAGTGAATCATAACAGAACCTTCTGGATGTTTAAAAACATTTGTTTCAATCTTTATTTTTCTTAACTGCTGAGGTTGTCTTCCATCGTGACGCATCTGTTATTTTCCTCCTAATTCAATATGCTCAACATTCAACTGATCGAGCATCAACCAATCTTGTGCAATCTCTTTAAAAAGCTTAGCTGAACCAGTCGTATAGAATTGGCATAACGTCCGCCCCTCATTGACTGAATTGCTGATTTCAAAATAGTCCAGCAACATCGAAACTTCCCCTACAGTCTCTGCACCTGAATCGATTAATGTTACACTTTCTCCCATAACGTTTTGGATAATCGGACGTAACAAAGGGTAATGGGTACAACCCAACACTAATGTATCGATTTTCTTAGTAACCAATGGCGCTAGTGTCTGGGCAACGATTTTTTTTGCCACTGACGAATGATATTCATTACTTTCCACTACCGAAACGAATTTTGGACAAGCCAAACTAGTCACGGCAAGTTCAGGTACCTTCGTTTTCAGCGCTGTTTCATAAGCACGACTTTTGATCGTTCCGAGGGTTCCGATAATCCCTACTTGTTTATTTCTTGTTTGTTTAACAGCTGCTCTTGTCCCAGGTAAGATCACACCAATGACTGGAATAGGAAGTGCCGCCTTGATTTCTTCTAAAGCAACCGCAGTAGCAGTATTACAGGCAATCACTAACATTTTGATGTTTTGTTCCACCAAATGATTCGTCATTTCCCAAGTAAATTCGATCACTTGTTCTGCCGGTCTAGGACCATAGGGGCAACGGGCAGTATCTCCAACATATAAGATATTTTCATTTGGTAATTGTTTCAATGCTTCTTTGACCACCGTCAATCCACCAACACCTGAATCAATAAAACCAATCGGGCGATTATCAGTCAATAGTATCATCCTTTTTCTCAATAAATTCTATCTTCCTTATTGTGGACTTTTTAAGGTGATTTTTCAAGTACTACCTTTGTACTTCTATCCATAAAGCTTGAATAGCTCACACAGTCGATCTAAAGAATCACTAGTTTGACTTAATGATCTTAAGTTAGTTGTTTTTAGCAGATGAAGATTGCTCTTTATCTACACTTATCATGAATGATTGCGATTCGTTTTAGAGATACTAGAAGAGACTGAGACAAGTTTTGTCCCAGTCTCTGAGCAATTATGGTTTATCGACTAACTTCAGCTGATCCTTGAGATAAAGAATTCATTTGTTTTATATTTTTGTTTGGTTTTGGTAGAGTATTTTGTTCCGATCCTCGATTACTTAGTCTTTGATTCAATGGTAATGGAACTTGATCTATTGGATTTGGGTTTGTTCTATCTAGTTCGGGAAGCTTACTTAGCAAAGTTGTTTTTCCATTGATTATTTCGTTAAGCTCTTTTTTATCTTCTTTAGTCAGAGTAAGCATATAAGGTATATTGCGTCTATTTATTTCATTAAGTTTTCTGCTACCAATAAATTCCGCCATCGTAGATAGCATTTTGGGTTCTACCTTTTGGTTCTCTTTAAGTGCTAATGCAGTGTTCATTGCTCGAGATAACAAAAGCGCGTTGTCATCCACTACTTCAGCTATAGTCTTCCCATTTATTTTAATGTCTGCTTCATTTTCTTGTTTTTTATCTGTTTGTTGTTTCGCTCTTTCTCTGATTATATCCCGAAGTGCTTCTTTTTCTTCTATTCTCATGACAAGATTATCAGAAAGTGTATCCATATACTTTTCATCAAGATAACTATTCTCAATGGTAATTGCTATTTCATGTAAATCCTTTGGAGAGATAGTTTTATTCTCTGAAAGTTGATAATTTACTTTTATTGTTTCAGCCAATAGGGAGACTATCTTATTCTGTACCACAACATTTAATAGATTAATTCGGGCTGGTGCTTTTGGTAAAGTCCCTGATTTTGGCGACGTATTTGGTTCCAAACCTGGAGTATTCTCACTTTGATTTAGTAAAGTTCTTAAATTTGGTTTTGGTGATGTCTGTAGTGTATTCTTTGGTTTTGAATCTAAATTATTTAGTCCTTGACTTAATGTTGAGCTTAGGTTCATTTTAGCTGGTTCTTGTGAAATTTCGAGTTCCTTATTTAGCAATGTTGTTTTTTCATTTGTTATTTCATTAAGCTCTTTTTTATCTTCTTTAATCAGAGTAAGCATATAAGGCATATTCCGTCTATTTATTTCATTAAGTTTTCTGCTACCAATAAATTCTGCCATCATAGATAGTATTTCTGGTTCTACCTTTTTGTTCTCTTTAAGTTCTAATGCAGTGTTCATTGCTCGAGATAACAAAAGTGCGTTGTCATCTAGTACTTCAGCTATAGTCTTCCCATTTATTTTAATGTCTGCTTCATTTTCTTGTTTTTTATCTGTTTGTTGTTTCGCTCTTTCTCTGATTATATCTCGAAGTACTTCTTTATCTTCTCTTCTCATGACAAGATTATCAGAAAGTGTATCCATATACTTTTCATCAAGATAACTATTCTCAATGATAATTGCTATTTCATGTAAATCCTTTGGAGAGATAGTTTTATGCTTTGAAAGTTGATAATCTACTTTTATTTCTTCAGCCAATAGGGATACGATCTTATCATTTATTACACTATTTGAGAATATATTCAGAAGAGTGTCTTTGTCTGCTTTTGCCAAGGCAAGCGTACGCATGAGCTCCAGTTTCTGTTCTATATTAAAGTTTAAATTCACAACCTCATTTGCTATTCTATGTAGTTTATTCGAGGTTGCAGGTCGATCCTCTGAAAGCTGATGATTATTTGTAATAGTAGTAGCAACAGCATTTACATTCTGCTGAAATAATTGTTCTGATTCTGTTGATTTTTTTTTGACATTATTACGTCTTTCATTCGCAATATGTTTTGCTATTTCCTTTAGATCATGTTGGGCGTTAGGTTTGTATTTTTTTATAATAGCTATATTAGCAGCTTTCTTTTGTTCTTCGTATATAGACAGAAGAGTGTCTTGATCTTTTTCTGGTATTTTAAGTTCGAAAATAACCTCTCTTTTCTGTTCATCAGTAAGATCTAAATTCGCAATCTTTTTTGCTGTTTTATTTAGTTTTTCTGGGGAGTTAGATTGATCCTCTGAAAGTTCATATTTAGTTGTAATAGCTATAGTAGCAGCTTTTATTTCGGCGTCTTTCTGACTTTCTTGTGTTTGCAACAAGTCTTGTTTTTCTCTGTATATTTCCTCAAGAGTAGCTCGATCTTCTTTTGAGATTTCAAATTTAGCAATAACCTCCCTTTTCTGTTCTTCACCAAGATTTAAATTCATAATCTCAGTTGCTATTGCCTCTAGTTTCTCTTTAGGGACAGATTGGTTCTCTACAAGTTGATATTTACTTGTAATAGCTAGAGTAGCATTATTTATTACCTGCGTTATTAATTCATTCACCTTGGGAATTTGATCATCTAGAAGCTCATATACATCATCTCTATTTATAATATGTAGATCGGAAATAAAGTTATAACACGTACTAGGTTTCAAAGGAAGATAATAGAATTTATCAAGGTCTTCAATTAGTGCAGCTTTTGTTTTTTCCGATAAAGGCGTGTTTGAATTAAGGTTATGTTTTTCATTAAGATAGTCAATAAAAAAGGTTCTATCTTCGCTATCCATTTCAATAGTTCTTTGTTGTAGCAGATTTTTCTCTTTAGAAAGATCTTTATCTATTACTAGTGTTTCCGTATTTGTAGATTGCTTTTTCTCTTCAGTTAGTTCATAAGCAAGAGCAGGCTGATCTTCGGGCTGTGCTATTCTATTGCTTGGTTGTAACAGGTTTTTCTCTTCTGGATTCAATGGAAGATTGGAGATGTTTCCTTCGCTTGAAGTTGGATCATCTTTAGAAAGATCTTTATCTAATGCTACTAGTGTTTCTATATTAGTAGATTGCTTTTTCTCTTCAGTTAGTTCATAAGCAAGAGCAGGCTGTTCTTTGGGCTGTGCTATTCTATTTCTTGGTTGTAACAGTTTTTTCTCTTCTGGATTCAATGGAAGAAGTAAAAGGATTCCTGCGGTTGAATTTGGATCATATTTAGAAAGTTCTTTACCTAATGCTACTAATGTTTTCACATTAGTATGTTGATTTTTTAGTTTATACTTTTTGGTTAATCTATAAGCAAGATTAGGCTGATTTTCGGGTTTTACTATTCTATTGCTTGGTTGTAACAGGTTTTTCTCTTCTGGAATCAGCGGAAGATGTAAGAGGATTCCTTCGGTTGAATCTGAATCATATTTAGAAAGTTCTCTATCTAATTTTGCGAATGTCACCGGATCAGTACGTTCCATTTTTAGGTTATACTTATCGGTTAATCTATCAGCAAGTTCAAGTCGATCTTCGGGTTTTACTATTCTATTTCTTGGTTGTAACAGGTCTTTCTCTTCTGGAATCAGCGGAAGATGTAAGAGGATTCCTTCGGTTGAATCTGGATCATATCTAGAAAGATCTTTTCCTAATGCTACGAATGTTTTTAGATTAGTATGTTGATGTTTTAGTTTATACTTTTTGGTTATTCTATAAGCAAGTTCAAGCTGATCTTCGGGCTGTACTATTCTATTTCTTGGTTGTAACTGTTTTTTCTCTTCTGGAATCAATGGAAGATGTAAGAGGATTCCTTCGGTTGAATCTGGATCATATCTAGAAAGATCTTTTCCTAATGCTGCCATTGTTTTCAGATTAGTATGTTTATTTTTTAGTTTATACTTATCGATTAATCTATCAGCAAGTTCAAGCTGATCTTCGGGCTGTACTATTCTATTTCTTGGTTGTAACAGGTCTTTCTCTTCTGGAATCAGTGGAAGATGTAACAGGATTCCTTCGATTGTAGCTGGATCATATCTAGAAAGTTCTCTACCTAATTTTGCGAATTTCTCCGGATTAGTACGTTCCATTTTTAGTTCGTACTTATTGGTTAGTCTATAAGCATGACTTTGCTGATCTTCAGGCTGTACTATTCTATTTCTTGGTTGAAACAGGTTTTTCTTTTCTGGAGTCAATGGAAGATAGAAGAGGATTCCTTCGATTGTAGCTGGGGCATATTTAGAAAGATCTTTTCCTAATGCTACTAGTGCTTTCATATCATCAGATTTATTTTTCTCAAGTTTATACTTATTAGTTAGTTCATAAGCAAGTGAAAGCTGATCTTCGGGTTGTACAATTACTTTTTTTCCGTTTTTTTTATTTAGTTTCAACCTATCTTTTAGTCTATAAAAAATACCACGCTGATTTTTGGACTGTACGCTTACTTTCTCTCCATTTTTTTTATTTAGTTTTTCCATGTTGTTTTCTCCTTTGCACTTTTATATACTGCTTTATAAATTTATCAGAAAAAAAAGGACATCAAAAACTTTTATTCCCAAATAAAGAAATTCTTGGAATTTAATACCATGGTATTTGTTCAAATTTTAGAATATTATTTTTAATTTCTGAAAATAATTAGTCAAGAATAGTGTTTTCAAAAAGATTATGCATGAATAAAGTTTTATTTGAGTCCACTTATACATAACTATTCCTTTCATAATTTTTTTCTGAATATTTGCGTAACCACGTGTAGTGATTTGAAAAAAATAGTATTCTTTTATAAAAACAGAAGAACCCGTAGCCTGCAGATTAAAATCAACGACAACATGAAAATAGAATTTTTTTGGTTAATTAAAGAATCAATGTGAGAGAAAAAATCTGAGAAAGAATGGGATACCTTCTTGCCCAGATTTGATTTTGCATCACTCATCAGTACTTATTGACGAAGAGATGAAAAATATTAATCATCCCTAAAACAGCAAGAGCCGAACAATCCCTTTTCAGAAAATGATTCAGCTTGAGCAATTATGGTTCATCGACTAAATTCATCTAAACCTTTAGATAAGTGAATCGTTGGGTTTAGTGGAGTCTGTGGTTTCGAGCTTAGACTGTTTACTATTTTTAAAGGATTACCTTTTGATGCATTTGGTTTTAGCGATATCGGTGGTTCCGATCCTAGATTATCCTCACTTTTCTTTAGTAGAGATCTTAATTTTGATTTTAATGACGTCTGTAGTGGCGTAGTGGGTTTTGATTCAAGATTATTTAGTCCCTGACTTAATATTGAGCCTAGGATCGTTTTAGCTGATTCTTGTAAAGTTTCTACCTGGTTTAGCAACGTTGTTTTTTTATTTATTAATTCATTAAGTTTATCTCTATCTATTTCTGGTATTTCAAGTTCGAAAATGACCTCTCTTTTCTGTTGCTTATTAAGATTTAAATTCAAAATCTCATTTGCTATTGCATCTAGTTTTTTTGGGGGATTAGGTTGGTCCTCTGAAAGTTGATAGTTGGTTATAATAGTTAGAGTTGCATCATCTACTCCATGATAAAAGAACACTTCATCGTCTGTCTTATTTTTTTGTATTTTTAACAAGTCTTGTCTTTCTCTGTACATTGTCTTAAGAGCGACTCTATCCTCTTTTGATATTTCAAGTACTCTAACAACCACCCTTTTTTGTTGCTCACTAAGATTTAAATCTATAATCTCATTTACCATTTTCTCTAGTTTATCTCGGAAGGTAGGTCGGTCATTCGAAAGTTGATATTTATTTGTAATAGCTATAGTAGCATCATTTATTCCCTTAAAAAAAAATGGTGCTGCTTCGGCAAAATTTCTTCTGACAATTTGCTTCTTATTTTTATGAATCAATTGTGCCCTATCGTCACTATACCCATCTTGTGTCCGCCCATTCACTCTAGAGTCTGTCTTACTTTCTTTTATTTTTGGCAATACCTCAAGTTTTCTGTATATTCTCCAAAAAGCTTCTCTATCAGCTTCTGGTATTTCAAGACCATTAATAACCTCTCTTTTTTGTTCATCACTAAGGTTTAAATCTATAATCTCTTTTGCTATTGCCGTTAGTTTCCTATGGTGAGTAGCTTGATCTTCTGAAAGTTGATATTTATTTTCAATATAAGTAACTGAATCATGTACTAGCTGATTAAATAACTGTAATGCTTTAGCTCCTCTTATTATAACTTCTGTATTACTTTGGGCTGGTGTTGGCCATTTCTGTAGTTCTTTAAATGTTTCGAGAAGAGTATCTTTATATCCCTTTTGTATTCCAAGACGGATAATAACCTCTTCTTTCTGTTCCTCACTAAGTTTTAAATTAAAAATCTCCTTTGCTATTGCCTTTAGTTTCCTTTCGTGGATAGATAGTTCATATTTATTTATAATGCCTATAACTGCATCATCTACTTGCTGATTAAATGATACTTTATCTTCACCTTTTGTGTTCTCATCTATTTTAGCATCTGTCCTACTTTCTTGCGCTTTAAAAAATTCTTGTCTTTCTCTATATATTGTTTGAAGAGTGGCTCGATCTTCTTCTGATATTTTAAGCTCGAAAACAACCTCTCTTTTGTATTCTTCACTAAGATTTAAATCCATAATTTCATTTACTATTGCCTTTAGTTTCTCTTCAGGGACAGATTGGTTCTCTGAAAGCTGATATTTATTGATAATAGCTATAGTAGCATGAATAGCAGCATTGTTTGCTTGCTGATAAAATAACTGTTCTGCTTTCATCAAATTTATTTTGTATATTTTCCAAAGAGTGGCACTATCTTCTGTTTGTAGTCCAAGTTGGAAAATAACCTCCTCTTTTTGTTCCCCACTAAGATTTAAATCCATTATCTCATCTGCTATTGCCTTTAGTTTATTTTCGGGGATAGATAGCTGATATTTATTTATGATAGCTATAGCTGCATCATCTACTTGCTGATAAAATAATATTTCATCGTCATCTTTTGTAATCTCTTTTAAATTAGCATCTGTCTTACTTTCCTGTGTTTTCAATGTGTCTTGTTTTTTTCTGTATATTTTCCGAAGAGTGGCTCGATCTTCTTTTGATAGTTCAAGTTTAGCTATAACCGCCCTTTTCATTTCCTCATCAAGATTTAAATCCATGACCTCATTTGCTGTTGCCTCTAGTTTTTCTTCGGAGACTGTGTGGTTCTCTAAAAGTTGGTATTTATTTGTAATATCTATAGCAACATCATCTATTACCTGCGTTATTAATTCATTCACCTTTGGAAGTTGATCATTTATAAGCCTACCTACATCCCTTCTAGCTACTATATCCAGATCGAGAATAAAGTTATGATACGTACTAAGTTTCAAAGGAGTATGATAGAATTTATCAAGGTCTTCAATTAGTGCAGCTTTTTTTTTTCTGATAAAGGCGTGTTTGATTTAAGTCTATGTTTTTCATTAAGAAAGCTAATAAACAGGGGTCTATTTTGACTATTTATTATTATTCTATCTTTGCTATTCATTTCAATAGTTCTTTGTTGTAACAGCTTTTTCTCTGCTGGAGAAAGTTTAAGATAGGAGAGGATTCCTTCGATTGAAGCTGGATCATATTCAGAAAGATCTTCACCCAATGTTGCTAAAGTTTCTAGATTAGTATGTTTCTGTTTCGTAATTTTATACTTTTTGGTTAGTCTATTTGCTAGATCTTTAGGTGTTTCTGTTACTGTCTCTCCGTTTTTTTTCTTTATTTCTATATTCAGTTGCTTTTTTTTAAGTTCAAGCTTATTAATTATTCTATTAAAAATACCATGCTGATCTTGAGGCTGTATTCTAACTTTCTCTTCGTTGTCTTTATTTATATTCTGTTCCTTGTTTGGCATGCTGTTTTCTCCTTTGAGATTTTATATACGCTTTATAAATTTATCAGAAAAAAAAGTACATAACGAACTTTTATTTCCACAGAAAGAAATTATTGGCATTTTATACCATTGTATTTATTCAGAATCTAGATTATTGTTTTTAATCTCTGAGAATATTTGGCTAAGATTAGTGTTATTAAAGGATTATGCTACAGAAGAATTTTATTTAAGTACCTCTGTACATAACTATTCCTTAAACTATTTTTCTGAATATTTGCTTAACTACATGTGTTGGTTAAAAAGAGGAAATTTATGACCCTGACTGGTTTTTGTACTATTCATCGACTCTTAATGACATGGAGCCTATTTTCTACCACAATATTTATTAAAGCTAGATAAAAAGACGAAAATCAGTTCTCCTGATTTTCGTCTTTTTAGGCTTGTTCATCCGAAAGATTTGATCGCACGCTCAAGTTAATTTTTGAACTGTTACACTCTTACTTGAATGTTGCTAAATTGAACACTATCTGATCGTTAGGTGATAATTTAATATCATTTGCTCCTTTTTCCGCCATTTTGCCGTTGATTGTGAACGTCCAATATAATCCTTTATCTTTGTCTTGTGCATGCCCATCAATTACCGTCACAAAACCATTGTCTTCTTTCACTGAAAACTGTTTTTTTAGTAATTCCAACAAGGTCTGATTTGGTTGGTAAGTAACGTTTTTTGCCGATAGTTCTTTTCCCTCTTCTTGCAAAGTGATGGTCACTTTTTTTGTAGTGGCTTGTGATTGAGCGCTTGATTGTTCTGTCGTGGTAGGTGATTGACAACCAGTCATAACGATCATACTTGATAAAGCAGCTAATAATACTATGAATTTCTTCAAAAAAAACACTCCTATTTATTAATTTGTAAAAAGAATTGACTTAAGTTATCACTTTAAACATTATAGATATGATTCTTAGACAGTTAGATTTTAATCCAAACAGTAAGGTCTGATAAATAATTAATGGAATACTTTCCCAGCTCGCTCATAGAATGGTTCTTTAATATGATAAACCACATTGACATAACGTGCCAAGACAAAAAAGAGATCCGATAACCGATTAATCAGTTTATAACTCATTTGATTCGTTTCTGTTTCTTCCAAAATCAGTTGAGTGATTTCACGTTCCGCTCTTCGGGTCACTGTTCGGGCAAGATGGAAATGCCCTGCTACTGGATGTCCACCAGGCAAGATAAATTTGTCGATCACCGGTAGTTTTTCTTGATAAAAATCAATCATTTCTTCCATTTTCTCCAAATCTTTTTTAGTCACGATCCGTTCTTTGACTTCCGTTGGTGTGGCAAAATCTGTTCCGATATCAAATAGTAATCGTTGAAGTTGGATTAATTGTTCGATCAAAAGCGCAAATTTATCAGGATCTAATTCTGCAACGATCGTTCCTACCCAAGAATTGATTTCATCCACACTTCCATAAGCTCTAACACGAGAAGCTGACTTAGCTAGCCGTTGCCCTCCGATAATACTAGTCATCCCAGCATCACCACTTTTAGTATAGATTTTCATGGTACCATGCTCCTTTTTAACCTTATAATCCACACTTTAGTTGTACTTTACAATGGGTACAAGTACTGCAACCTCCGATTTCTTCAATTGTACCTTCATGACAAATCGGACAGCGCTCTTCACTCGTTGCTGAGTCGTTTGAAGCTTCTGTTAGCAAAACATCTGGGTGTACCTCTGATGTTACTAGCTCATCGGTAAAACTATTTTCTTCCGCTGATAAAGTCAGGACTTGTGAATCTCGGCTCCCGTCAACATATACCGTACCGCCTTTTGCCCCACCTTGATAAAGTCGTTCGTAAATATCAGCTACTTCTTTAACACGATATCCCTTAGGTGCGTTGACTGTTTTGGAAATGGAGCTATCAACCCATCGTTGGATCGTACATTGGACATCCACGTGAGCTTCTGGTGAAAGCTCCATTGCTGAGACAAAGTATTCCGGTAACTCTGAGGCATCTGCCTCTGGATGTTTCGCTAGATATTCGTCAACGATTCCAGCGTGTACTTCAATGAATTTTCCTAAGCGACCGCTTCTAAAGTAGGAAAAAGAGAAATAAGGTTCCAATCCCGTGGAAACACCAGTCATCGTACCTGTCGAGCCAGTTGGTGCAACGGTTAATAAGTGTGAATTACGGATTCCATAAGTTAAGACACCTTGTCTAATATGTTCTGGCATCTTTTTCATATACCCAGAATGGATAAAACGCTCACGTAATTGTCGTGTTTCTTCTTCGTTCTTACCAACTAAATAAGGAAAACTTCCTTTTTCTTTTGCCAATTCGATCGACGTTTGATAAGCTGTAACGGCAATCGTTTCAAACAATTGATCGACTAACGCATTTCCTTCTTTAGAGCCATACGTTTTGCCGCAATAGATCAATAAGTCGGCTAAGCCCATCACCCCTAAACCAATACGACGCTCCCCTTTTGCTTGTTGCTCATTCTTGTCAAAAAAATAAGGGGTCGCATCAATAACATTATCTTGGAAACGTACACTGGTTCTAACCACTTCTGCAACTTTTTGAAAATCGATTTCTTGGTGCTCATCTACCATATTCGCTAAATTGATAGCCGCAAGATTACATACCGCATACGGTGTCAATGGCTGTTCTCCACAAGGATTTGTTGCAACGACTTTTTGACCATAGGCAGCAGCATTAGTCATCTCATTGGCGTTATCAATAAAAAAGATCCCTGGTTCCGCAGAATAAGTAGCACAGTAAGTGATCAATTCCCAAAGCTCTCTGGCTCGAATTGTTTGATAAACTTTCACTTTACGTCCTGTTGCTTCCCACTCACGGACATCACCGATTTCAGCCCAATGTTGATCATAATCAGCCATTTCTACTTCTGTATACTCGTCAATAGCAGGAAAACGCAAATCATAGGTTTTATCTTGTGCGACAGCTGCCATGAATTCCTTTGTCAGACAGATTGAAATATTCGCCCCTGTTAAGAAGTCAGGATCTTTGACACTATAACTTCCACCCATTTTTAATTTTTGCTTAGCCTCTTTGATGAAAGTATGTTCTGCAAATTGCAAAAGCCCCTCTTCCTTAAGCAAGACTTCAAATAGCTCCCTTTCTTCTTGAGTTAAAGGAGAAAAAGCTAGTTTCTCACTTGCTAACTGTTTGATTAGCGGGTTTTTACTTGTAGTTATCAACTGTTGCAAGATCAATGGATTCTGGATTTTTGAAATAATAAATTCAAAAATATCTGGGTGCCAATCATTGAGCATGATCATTTGCGCCCCTCTGCGACTTCCTCCTTGCTCGACTAAATGGGTGAGATTAGCTAAATCATTGAGCCAAGAAACAGCACCAGAAGATTTTCCATTTACGCCATGTACGACAGCTGATTTTGGTCTCAAGGTTGAGCCATTCGTTCCTACTCCACCACCACGACTCATGATTTCCATGACTTCTTCTCGGTGTTTTGCTAAACCAGAGCGAGAATCTTGAATAAATGGCATGACAAAACAATTAAAGTATGTGACTTCTGATTGCGTACCAGCGCCATATAACACCCTTCCGGCAGGAATCAAATTTTGTTCAGTCAATTGTTTGTAAAAATCTTCAAAAAATTCTGCTTTTCTATCGCCCTCGACTTGACTAATTCCGGAAGCAACTCGAGCAGCAATTTGTTCATAATACAGCTCTAAAGGTTTTTCAACTTCACTTTTGTTTCTTTTAACGAATCCACGAGCTATTTCTTCAGGATCAGTCAAAGAGGAGCGAAATTCCTCTTCCACTTCGATCGTTAAATCGTCTCCAGAGTGCTGAATGATCGTTCCAATTCCACGAGCCGGGTATTGTGGATCCGCATGTACCGTCAAGACGACTAGATCACCTATGGTTAACGTCTGATTATGTGGATCTTTGTAAGTATATCGATCCAACATGATCAAGCGTGAAATCCCTTCAAATGTCAGTTTCATTTGTGGATCAATAGGTTTGACCTCTGGATAATTCCGTATATCCTGATTAAGTTTTTCTATATATTTTTTTGAATAAATTCCCATTCCATCGCCACCTTATCATAAAAAACACTATATATAGTGTCTGTTAATTATTATCACACCACATCATGTGTTTTTCAATCTTGTAATAAAAAAAATTTATGATATAATGAGAACTATTATCAGTGAAGGAGCAGCCTCAAAAGATGAACACATTTAAACAAAAACCTTACTTTACGATTCACAAATTTGCTTATTTGTCATTATTAATTGCTGCCTGTGTCGTAGGCAGAATTTTTTTTGCTTGGTTACCAAATATTCAACCTATGACAGCAATTTTTTTACTACTTGCGGCATTTGGTTCTTTAACAGATGCTTTAATCGTCTCCATATTGAGCTTATTCATCACTAATCTATATTTAGGATTAGGGACTTGGACAATCAGTCAAATGCTCGCCTTCAGCGGGATTGTTTTGTTTTTCCATTGGATGAATCAGTTACCTATAGTCGCTAAGCATGTGACTATTCAAGCAATTTTGAGCTTTATTTGTGGATTAATTTACGGTTTGTTTGTTTCACGAATTGAAACTTTCATCTATCAACTTCCCTCTTTTTGGGCTTACTATTTTCAAGGACTTCCTTTTGATCTCGCCCATGGTATAGGTAATTTCTTTTTTTATTTGATTCTCTTTCCCGTATTCCAACGAATACTATTTCCGCTATACAGTAAGACGCTTGATGACAGATATAAAAAATAAATGACGTGAGAATCCTTATTTTATCAGTCGTCTGATCATTTTTGTCTAACTTTTTTTTAGGGTATAGAATCAGAAGTGATTCTTCTGTCCCAGTTTTCATTTAGCCATAAAAAGTGGGATATTAATCAAATTTTTTCTGATTAATATCCCACACTCATTTATTATGTAATCATTTTTAGAGTTTATTGATTATTATCTATGTAACGGGTTATCCTGCTTATGCTGTAGGTCTTGAGATACAGCTGCACCTTTTGGGGATGAGTTTTCTTCTTTAGATACTCTATTTAATTTTTCTTTAAGATCTTCTCTTCTATCTTTGTTCACTGGAACTTCAGAACTATTTCTAACATTATTCCCTCCCTCATACTTCCCCATTTCTTCTACTACTCTCTGTCGGCTTATGTGTGGACTTTTTTTCAACTCATTTTTAAGATACCTCAATACACTACTTCGAGGGATGGCTCTATTCTTCATAACTTTTGCTATTACTTGCTCAACCGCTTTATCCTCTTTTTTTCTATATTTACCCTTAAACTTCTTCAATTCTTCTTCTGCTCTCTCTTTACTTATGAATGGATTATGCTCAAATCCATATGTGAGATACTTAAATATTTGGGAATGATCTTGAGTTCTGCCTGCATCCTTCATAACTGTTTTTATCTCTTGTTTAACCGCTTTATTCTCTTTTTTCCTAACTTTAATCTCAAACTTCTTCAATTCTTTTGCTCTCCTTTTATTTATGAATGGACTATTCTCTTTTTCTTTAGTTGTACTCGGATTTAATTCAGTTGGTTCCTGTTGAATAGTTTTTGTCTTTTCCTGTTCCTTGTTTGGCATATTATCTTCTCCTTTAAAATTTTATATACTGCTTCATCAATTTATCAGAAAAAAAGAATACATAAAAAACTTTTATTTCCGAGAAAAGAAATTTTTGTAATTTAATACCATTTAATTGATTAAAATTCTAGGTTACTACTTTTAGTTTCTGAGAGTACAAGGTCAAGTATAGTATTTTCAAAGAATTATGCATCAAAAAATTGTATTTGAGTAGTCCTATACATAACAGTTCCTTTCATAATATTTCATTGATTATTTAATCCTATTTTTGATTTAGCTATAAAAATCGGGTCGTTCATCCAATTTTTTCTGATTAACGACCCGAGCTCATATACTATGTAATTTGGGCTCTATATTTTTTGATGTTGGTGAAATTTACCAACATCTTTTTCATGATGTAAAAACATAGAAAAGACACCCTGAAATCCTTTAGAATTAATTTGACGAACCAATTCATAGGATAATTCAAGATGTCTTGTACTCAGCTTATCAAAGATCCCCTAAATATTCTAGACCTAACTATCTATTTTGAGGTAAATTGTTAAACCAAAGAAAGATATAAAGAGAAATTTTGCTTGATTTACAAAGGTACTCTTCAATACACGCCCGAAGAGTGTCCACATTATTCAACATATAGGAAGAACTTTTTTAAACCACCGAGTGAAGGAAACCAATGCACGACTTAAAAGTACTTCTCAATACCAACGTGGGCTTGGTAGAAAAATGAAACGTTATTGGAAACTCCTACAAAAAGAAGAAGCAAAGTTGAACTATGAAAAACGGGTTTGGTGTTCCAGTTTCAAAGATTACTTAACTGAAAGTGAGATTGTCGACCGATTGTTAGCTACTTGTGCCGATCTACGACAAGGCTATCAGTTATACCAAGATGTTCTTTATGAGTAAAGAAAAGAGATCATTCACTATTTGAGGACTGTTTATCCAGAGAAGTCAGCCAGTTACCTGAAACTTATGCGATAACTTTGCGAACATTTAGAAAGTTTCTGCCACAGATCCAAAATGTCCTCCGCTACAGTTATTCAAACGGACCACTAGAATGTTTAAACAACCATATTAAAGTATTAAAACACAATACTTATTGTTTTCGAAATTTTTATAATTTCAAACGACGGATCATGATTCGACACGGTAAAACTATTTTAACCAAATAAAAAGAACTGAACTGGGACAATAGTCAGAAAAAAAATCTGATTATTGCCCCATTTTTTTGATTTTAAGGTACACAAAAAGCACGCAACCTTGTGAGATTAAAGTAACCCAACCCAATCAAAAAGGAGCATGCTTTTATGTTTAAAAATTATACCATCAATCAAACAACTTTACCACTAGATGTAGAACAATAATATATTCCAGAAACGGATGTTGCCTTTAAATAATAATTGGTGCTATTTCAAAGCAGAATGCAGAAAAAAGTGTCTAAAATAAGAAAAATCAGCCTGATTTTCTTTTTGAAAAGTATTATTGGCCCAATCTCGTCCAAATTATTCTAAGATTTCTCTTTACCAACATCATTTGACAAAGAGCCAGCAATTATTGTTCATCGACTAAATTCATCTGACTTTTTAGGTAAATGATCATTTTGTTGTACATTTTGGTTTAGTAGAGTTTTTGGTTTTAAATCTGAATTATTTAGTCTTCCACTCAATGAAACTTGATTTGTTGAGTTTAGGTTTGTTTTAGCTGGTTCTTGTGAAGTTCCGTGCGCCCTGTTCAGCAACGCTGTTTTATCTTTCATTATTTTGATAAGGTTATTTTTATCTTCTTTAGTAATCAAAATCTCCTCAACTAAATTGCGTTGAGAGAGTTTATCAAGGCTACTGTTAACAATAAATTCGGCCATCATAGATAGCGTTTCC